>NZ_JBSFBQ010000026.1:0-106583 GCF_053593015.1 Streptomyces sp. NPDC002403
CAGGCCCTCGGCCTGGCCCACTTCGAAGGCCGAACCTGGCCAGGCTGGCACCACCACGTCACCCTCGTCTCGGTCGCCCACGCCTTCTGCACCCTTCAGCGACTGAGCCGATCCCCAAAAGAGACGGCGTCGGCCTGAGCCTCTACCGAGTCGTCCGCGAGCTGCAGATACTCCTCGCGACGTGGACCGGCGCCTGCCCGACCTGTCACCGCAACATGCCAGACCCCGCACCAACATGACCAAGCACTACTAGTGGTGTGGGCGAACCTCCCGCCCGCCTTCGTGCACCGGGCCGCCCAGAGGCCATGACCGCGAGCAGGCAGGTGAGGATGAGGACCACGACCGGGAAGACCAGCGTCGGGGCGAGTACGGCCGTGCGTCTCTGCGGGTTCGGTGATGTGTGAGGGCTCAGGAGATCTTTGACGTTCTGTCGTCAGTGCGCCCGATGCGGGCGCTGGCTACAGCTGGTTCCCGCGGGCGTGCTCAGAAACTCGCTCCTGCGCCGACCGCGAAAGCCGACGGATGTCCATGGCCACCGCCTTCGCTTGCGACCAAGCTGTAACAGCCGGTCCCGTCCCGCGAGCGGCGTGCCTCCGGGAACGGCCGCCGCGTCATGTCACGTGGGGCCCGGAGACGAGGTGACCGTTATTGTCATAGGGCCAGGCGTTGGCGGCGCATCCGTGCAGACCCTTGATCTGCTGCATCATCACGGGGGCCAGTTGCCCGGGACCCGCGCAGGTCATGTGTCCGTGTCCCAGGAAGTGCCCCATCTCGTGGTTGATGATCAGCGCCCGGTAGTCATGGATCGGACCGTCGAACGTGGGTGAGCCCTCGATCCAGCGTTTGAGGTTGACCACGACCCCGTCGGGGACCTCGCAGTTGTATTCGCCCTTGGTGTCCTGGTGGATGCCCGCCCAGCACAAGGCGTCCGCCGTTCCTGGTGTTGCGATCTTCACCGTGAGGTCGTGGTGAGCTCCCGAGCCCACCAACTGGAAGGAGTAGGCCTGGTTGCGGGTCCAGCCCCGGGGAGCGGCGAGTATGTCGGCGATCTCGTTCGCCGCTTCGGTCGCCGAGATCTCGAGCCCGGCCTCGACCTCCACCACGTAGCGGAGCAGGCGCGGCCCTTGACCGACCTTTGCGCGACCGGCGTCCGCGGTGACGAATGAGCCGGTGCCCCTCGAAGGGACATCGATCTCGGCACGGGGCTGAGTGGGCGTCGGAGTGGGCGTCGGGGCGGGCGTGGGCGTGACGCGCACCGTGCTCCGCGGGCGCGGTGCACCGTTCGACGCGTCACTTCGTCCACTGTCCAGGAGGTATGGCGCCGAGCCGAGCAGGCCGACGGCCATCAGAGTGCCGATCAGAAGGCTCCGCGACCGGCGGGTCGAAGCGCTGCGGCGGTGGGAGGACCGGCGCGGAGCGACCCGGCGGTGGGAGGACCGGCGCTGGCGGCCACCTCGGTGGGAGGCCGGGGTGCTGCCGGCGGGTGGTGCGGATTCCCGCTCTCGTGCCGAATGCATGGCAGCTCAGACTGGTCGTTTCAGATGATCATCATGAGCTCGAATGATGACGAAATGGTAACGGCGGATTGCTGGGGACTCCCACGGCTCGGGAGGGGGCCGCCGGTACCCCGGCCCGTTGTGATCATTCGGTAACAGCACTCGCGGGGGGCTCCTCCCAGGGCGGGCGCCTCATCCGATCGGCCTACACTGGCGAAGTGTCACGAGTCCTGATTGTCGAAGATGACCCAGATGTTCGTAAGGCCGTCCAGCTGGCGCTACGGCATCAGGGGCATGACGTATTCGCCGCCGGAACCGGTGAAGAGGGATTGGAACAGCTCCGCCTCTTCCAGCCCGACGTCATCGTGCTCGACCTCATGCTGCCCGGCATGTCCGGCCTCGACGTGTGCCGGCGGATAAGGGTTCGCGACCAAGTGCCGATCATCATGGTGACGGCCAGGGGGGACGATATCGACGTGGTCGTGGGGCTGGAGGCCGGCGCGGACGACTACGTGGTCAAGCCCGTGCAGGCCCGGGTGCTCGACGCGCGCATACGGGCCGTGCTCCGCAGACTGGACGCGTCGGTCTCGGACGGCCTCAGGCCCCGGGCGGAGTCGCACGGTGAGCTGGTCATCGACCGGGCGGGGCTCGCGGTGACACACCGTGGCGAACCCGTCGTGCTCGCCCCCTCCGAGCTGAGGCTGCTGCTGGTCCTGTCGGCCTCGCCCGGCCAGGTGTTCAGCCGCCAGCAGCTGCTGGAAGCGGTCTGGGAGCACAGCTACCACGGCGACATACGGCTTGTGGACGCCTGTGTGAAGCGATTGCGCGGCAAGCTCGGTGAAGGCAGGAGCCCCCGGTACGTGCAGACTGCACGCGGCTTCGGTTACCGCTTCGGCGTCTCGTGAACGACCGGAGAACCGTGCCGACAGAAAACGCCCTACGGGGACGCGAGGCCGCCGCAGACGGGCGGGACGCCGGGCCTGGGCGGTTCCCCGGGACGGCCCTGGCCCGAGTCCCGCTTCCGCTGCGGGGGCTGCGCCCCCGTCTGGTGGCGGCCTTCGTCCTGGTGACCATGGCCAGTGCCCTGGGCACCGGAGCACTCGCCTTCCGGGAGGCGCGCACGGGAGTGCTGCAGCAGAGCCAGGATTCCGTCATCAGGCAGTTCCGGGCGAGCGTCAACGCCGCGGCCGTCCACACGTCCGCTACGCCGGACCAGGCGGAGCTGCAGTCGGCGGTGAACCAGGTGCTCGGCGCCAACCGGACACAAGGGTGGCAGGTCATGGCCACGTACGACGGCCTTCGCGCTTACGCGCCGAACGCCGAATTCGACAGGCTCAGCCCCGAACTACGCCGGTCCGTGCAGACCAAGCGCGCCGCAGTGTTCCAGCGGATCAACGCCGACGGGCATCCCTGTCTCGTCGTCGGAATGCCAGTCACGTACACCGCCGGCGAGGGCGAGGAATCCAGGCTCTCGGGGATGGTGATGTATCTGGTGGTGCCACAGAACACCGAAGAGGCCTATGTGCGAGCGATGATCAGCGGCATCGAGCGCGCCACCCTGGTGGCACTGTGCCTCGCCGTCGTCCTGGCGCTGCTGGCGGCGAGCGGTGTGCTCCGTCCCGTGCGGGCGCTGCGCCGGGCGACGCGCCGGATGACCGAGGGGCACCTCGACGTTCGGCTGGCCGTCAACGGTTCCGACGAACTGGCCGACCTCTCACGGTCCTTCAACGAGATGGCGGCCGCCCTGGAGCAGTCGGTCGCGGAGTCGCGCCGCTTGGAGGCCCAGGCGCGCCGATTCGTCGCGGACGTCTCCCATGAACTGCGCACGCCGCTGGCGGCGATGTCGGCGGTCACCGACATGCTGGACGAGAAGACACGGCACCTGGACGAGGAAACCGGTGACGCGCTGCGGTTCATCAGCGAGGGAACCAGTCGGCTCAGCAGGCTGGTGAACGACCTGATGGAGATCTCCCGTTTCGACGCGGGCGCGGTCGAACTCAACCCGGACGAGATCGACTTGGCCGAGTCGGTACAGCGCACCCTCGCCTCTCGCGGGTGGCAGGGCCGGGTGGAGACCCGTTTGCCCCGAAAGGGCGTGCTCAGGACGCGCGTGGATCCGGTCCGGATTGACGTGGTGATGGCCAATCTGGTTGGCAACGCGCTGTGGCACGGGGCGCCGCCGGTACGGCTGACCATGGGCGTGAGGGAGGAGCGAGCAGACGTGGCGTGGGCCGTCATCGAGGTGACGGACAACGGACCGGGGATTGCCGAGGAAGCCATGCCGCACATCTTCGAGCGCTTCTACAAGGCGAGCACATCACGGACCAGAAGTGAGAGCAGCGGGCTGGGCCTGGCCATCACGGCCGAGAACGTGCACCTGCACAGAGGACGCATCCGTGCGGCGAACCTGCCCGGGGGCGGTGCGGTGTTCACGGTCGAGCTCCCCCTGCACCGCGACTCCGCAGCCCTTGACGACGACATCGCCGCGGGTGCCCGGTGAAGGGCTCGCGCGCAGGGGCGCTGCTGGCCGGGCTCACGGCAGCTCTCACCTTGGCGGCGTGCGGAGTTCCCCCGTCCGGCGTCATCGAGGCCGGCGAACCGGCGAGCGGCATCCTCTCTCCCGGTCCGAAGCCCCCGGTGCCCGCCGCCACCGCCCTCTACTTCCTGCACAACGGAGAGCTGAGGCCCTATCTGCGCAAGATCGCCGAGCCCGGGGACTTCGGGGCGGTCGTGCGCCTCCTGTTCGCCGGACCGACCACGAGCGAGGCCGCGACGATCACCACGGAGCTGCCACGCCTGACGGACACACTGGAGGTGGCGATCGGCGACGACGCCCTCTCCGTCCACCTCCCCAAAGATGTTCCTCCCCTCAGCCACCCGGCCATGCTGCAGTTGGCGTGCACGGTGGCGCACATGGCTCCGTCGCTTGCCGTGGCGCCGGCGGACGGGAATCAGGACGGTGCCTCCGCGGCTCCTCCCGACACCGCGCAACGCTCTTCCGCACAGTCGAGCGTCCGTGTGTTCGGGGACGGTTGGACGATCATGCAGTCGGCCGACTCGTGCCCCGAATCCCTCCAGCCGTAAGAGGAGCCCGGGCCGGTCGCATTCACCAGGGAGGGCGGGGCCCCGCCGGGAGGCCCCGCCCTCGGCGATCACGCCCTGCCGTCAGCGTCCTGGCCGTGTAGGCGCGGCGCTGGTGGGCGATCCGCTGCCCGAGCGGATACCAACCGACCCTGCCCCAGTCCTCCGGAGTGACGACCGTGTACGGCACCCGCAGCACACCGTTTCCGGTCTTCTGCAGCCACCGTCTGGCCGCCTCGCTCACACGCCGCCAGTAGGCGTCCTGTGGATCAAGGACCGGCAGTCGCACGAACTGGGCTAGGGATGGGAGCGGGGCGCGGGCCTGCGGGCCCGATTGTGGCTTCACTCCGGGCGCAGAGGGATTCGACGGCAGCCGTAGGGCTGAGTCCGGGGCAGGCCGGTGATGGCTGAATGGTGGGTGTGGTCTGATCAGCAGCGCCGACTTCGCCCGGCTTGTCGGTATGGCGCCGACCGTTTTCTCCAGAGCCCGGCGTCACGTTGCCGAGGCGGTCTGGCTGGAGGAAACCGATGGGCTCGCAGCCCGCTTGCTAGGGCTGGCTGCGCCCCTGCGAGGTCTGCCCGGCGAAGGCTGGCTGTCCAACAGCAATCAGAACTTCGCATTGGCAACTATGCTGCACGGGTTGCGAGGATGTGCGGCGAGCCATGCGAAACCCCCGATCCGTCAAGCGAAACACACGAAATTAGCTTGTCGAAGCCAACACTGACGCTCCCTCGTTCGAGGAGGGAAGGTGCGTTTTGTTGCGGGTGCCAGGAATTGGACATTCACAAACGCTATTTAGACGTTCGGGTGTGAAGATCGCGACATGGCGTCGTGGCGGCCGTAGTTTCGTCACGCTGTTGTCCGCGCTCAAGAGTCAGGAAGTCTCGGGCCGCCTCCAGCGGCGGCACCGTCATGCCGCGGTGAGGCGCTCGGCGAACAGGTCGCCAATATCCCGCCGGCGAACGGATTCATCGCCGGCTGCGGGAGCGCGTCCCTGGCCGAACTGCTGATGCCACCGAAAGGACTTTTGCTCGTATGTCTCTGAAGGCCACGCTCCGCCGAACACCGCTCCTGGCGGTGGCCGGAGCCCTCGTGATCACCGGCTTCACTGCGGGTCCCGTCCCGGCCGCCGTGCCACAGGACGGTGACGGGCTGCGCTCCGTCATTGCCTTCGGTGCCACTGGTGTCTCCGCCCAGAAGGCGAAGACCAGCTACACGCGAACTCGCGGCAGTACCAGCGAGCCGTTCGTGCTCACGGTGATCGACACACGGGGCAAGGTCCGCGGCCAGATGACAGGCACGGCGACCCAGTCGGAGAAGCTGAACTCCAAGTCGCACAACTGGAGCCGCACTTTCAAGATCAAGATCACCAGTGCCTCCGGTGCCGCCAAGGGCGGTGCGAAGATCAGCACGAAGATCTCCTGCGGCAAAAGCTCCCGCCGCTGCCAGCCCTCCAAGGCGGTCAAGGGCACCCTGAAGAAGGGCAAAACCTACACCGCGAGCTGGAAGATCCACTCGCCGGGCAACAAGACCGTCACCCACAAACCGGTCCCCGTCGCCACGATCACCGTTCCCGGCGCCACCCCGGACAACAGCGCACCGGTCACTATGCGAGGTGTGCGCTGCGACAGCGTGAAGTACCTGGGCAAGCCCGGCTGTGTCTACAACTCCTGGCTGCCGAGCTTCACCCTTTCCCGCCAGGACAAGGCGGTCAAGGAAGCTGCAAAGCACGTCTATGACGCCCAGCACAAGGTCAAGGGCAAGCCGGGCCTCTCGAAGCCGCTGCACCGCCTGACCGGAAAGAGCAAGATCGACAAGAACCGCGCGGTCGTCTGCAAGAAGAAGTACACGCGACCCAAGGGCAAATCCTGCGACGAGTACCCCATGGCATCCACCCGCGAGGGCGGCAAGGAAGAGTCCAAGAAGCTGAGCAGCCACCGCATGATCAACGCCAAGCAGAACAGCAAGGCAGGAACCCGGCTCAATCAGTTCTACGGCAACAACCGGATCATGGATGGCGACGGCTTCTTCGTCAAGGTGAAGTAGCCCTGCAGGTCCCGGCATCGGAAGACCGCCACACTGTCACCACTGCCACGTAGGCTCTGCCCGAACCAAGCTGAAGGGTGGCCGCGATGCCCCACGCGTCTCAGACCATGACGCTCTTCGTAGAAAACGGCCGGTTCGAGATCGACCCCACCGAACCGGACGCAGACGAAAGCCCCGACATCCAGCCGCCACTCGGCGAGCCGGTCAACGGGCTCATCGCGGTCACCAACAACGCCGCCGCCATCCACACCGGCATCAAGAAAGGCAACGTCCACCTCGACACCTGCCTCTTCGACACCGAACCCACCCTCGACACCAGCGACTGGGACGAGGTGATCGACACCACCTTCACCTCCACCACCGGCTACGCCCGCATCGGGTCCTACGAGCACGCCATGGACCTCAACGTCGCGCATCAGGGCCCGGGAACCTACCGGCTGCGCCTGCACGCCAGGGGCCGCGACTCCCAGCCCGGGGCCAGCTGGCGCCGCAACTCCAAGCCCACCGCAGAGCACTACCTGTTCCACATCTGGCCCGCCCCGGCCGCCCCTGAGACCGTGCACAAGGCCACCGACACCGTCGGCCACACACTGCGCACCCGACTTGCGACGATGACCGAGCGGGGCGCGAAGTGGTCTCTGGACGACTGGGTCGGCCCCCTCACCTTGAACGTCACCGACGGGACGTTCTCCCTGCAGGACCCAGACGCGCAGACCAGGCCGCAGCCGACCGGCCTCATCTCCACCGAGAAGGACTGGGCCCTGATCTCCACCAAAGCATCGACCGGCACCATCACGGTCACCCTGCACCCCACCGACCGCGACCCAAGACCCGATCCCCTTCCATGGGACGAGACCGCCGAAGCTGTCGTCCGCTCCACCACCGGCCAACTGCTACTGTGCACAGCCGCCGGGCCCACCAAGGACCACGAGGACACCGCCCTGCACGGCTCCCGCCAGTACGGCATCCGCGTCCACGCCCGCCGCACAGCCGACGGCGAGGAGTACCTCGTCCAGACATGGATGCACGGAAAGAAGTAGACAACCATGACTCGACTCTTCGGCCCCTGGCCCGTCCGTGTCGATGAAGGACAGTTCTACATCGCCCCCGACGGCAACTGCACCGAAGTCCCGGAAAAGCGTATGGAACGCGCACTGGACCACGCCTACAAGAACGCAGGCCTGATCGGGTCCTGCAAGGACATCGCGTGCGTACTGGCTGGCATCAACTGCGGAACCATCCTGCTCTCCGTCCTCCAGACCGACGCCGACCCAGGCCCGGACCCCGCATCGTGGGACGAGACCGAGGATACTGACCTCACCTCATCAACCGGCGACTTCCGCTACACCGCCCTCATGGGCAATACCGGCGAAGACCCGCAGGAGCCGTACGAGACCAACCTCGCTTACGCAGGACCAGGCCAGTACCGCCTGCGCCTGCACGCCAGAGGACGGGACATCAACCCCGATGGCGTGCAGGACGACGACGAGCCGATCGCGGAGCACTACCTGCTCCAGGTCTGGCCGCAGCGCACCACGTAGAACTGGAAAAGCACCCAAACGGGCGGAAACCGCAAAAAGGCACCCAGTTTGCCCTTGCCTGTGAAGATCCCACCGGTCCCGGGACTCGTGGGGCAACGTGAACGAATTTCGGATCTCAGGAGCAATCCGGGGTGCCGGCCGATGACACCCGTGCCCCAGTTTGCAGATCGTTCAGTGCCCGGTACCACCCAAGGACCAGGAGTGGGTCGAGAAATGGATGAGTTGGTGCGTAAAGGAGTTCGAGCTTGAGATGGTGAAGTGCGAGACAGCCTTGACCTGCGGAGGTGGATGATCGGGCGTCACTGATGCCCTCGGCGCCGATTCCCTGAGTGCGCGCTTCCCTACCGACCGGATGTCCGGAAGACAGGTCCGCCTTGCTCCTCCTCGTTCCTCTCCAGAGTGCTGATCGCACGGCGGCGCCAACGGGCGATGGCTACAACGGCAATCACCCCGCCCAGCAGGCTGACCAGCGGAACACCCCAGGCCGCGGCCACGAACAGGGTCCCGAGTGACTCCATAACGCCCCCTCTCAGGGCGACAGTACTCGGCAGGGTCGGTGGAGCGTCTTCGGGCTGGCGCAGGCAGCGAAGATGTAACGGTGGACGGCACCCGCGACATCTTCGGCATCTGGGCCGGAGACGGCGGCGAGGGTGCGAAGTACTGGCTGCACGTGTTCACCGAGCTGAAGAACCGCGGCCTGGACGACGTACTGTTGCTGGTCTGCGATGGCCTCAAGGGCCTGCCCGACGCGGTCGAGACCGTCTGGCCTCGCACGATTGTCCAGACCTGCGTGGTCCACCTGCTGCGGAACAGCTTCCGCTACGCGGCCCGCCAGGACCGGCACAAGATCGCCAAGGCACTCAAGCCCGCGGTTTCTGGAGTTTCAGGAGGCATGGGGCCGGAAGTATCCAGCGATCGTGAAGCTGTGGTCGGACGCCTGGGCCGAGTTCGTGCCCTTCCTCTCGTTCGACGTCGAGATCCGCAAGGTCATCTGTAGCACGAACGCGATCGAGGGCGTCAACGCACGGATGCGCAAGGCCGTTCGCGCTCGCGGTCACTTCCCGTCGGAATCCGCTGCCCTCAAATGCGTCTACATGGCACTGATGAGCCTCGACCTGACCGGGAAGGGTCGCAAGAGGTGGACCATGCGCTGGAAGACACCCCTGAACGCCTTCCAGATCGCCTTCGAGGGCTGGCTCACCCCGGCCAACAACTGAACCTCAACAACCAAGGTCAGCCGTTAAATTGACACGGCGTCTATCACCGACGACGGCCAGGAGGGCTACTTTTCGACGGCAGCGCGCGAAGCCCTCGCCTGGGCCTAACCAGTTCCCTCAGCACCACGGAGGCTGCTATCTCGTCGCGCTCACAGCCTTTGCCGCTCCTCCGGCTGCACGGCGTCGCTGTGCGCCCCATGCCGGACGGTGTACGTGGCGCGCTGGTCCAGCGCGACTCCGCGCGGCCCGACGGTCCGCTCGACGTCACGTGGCTCGCTGCCGAAACTCCCAGACTCCCCCTTGGCCGCATTCGTCTGCACTGGGAGCCCGCCTCCCTCGTCGGCTGGGACGTCACCGCTCAGCTGGGCGTGGCCACGACCGCGGTGCACCTCGGCTCCTGGCCCGCCGCCCCGGACGACTGGCCGCTTCTGGTCCGTACGACCGTCCACGAGGCAATCGGCCCGTGCGCCGCTCTCGGGTTCGCGACCAATGCTCTCGACCTCTCGAACCGCCTCGCCGGAGTCTGACCGAGAACCGCACAAGGCCGCCCCAAGCCGATCAGGCGAGGGCGGCCTTGCCGCACTCGCTCGGCAAGCAGCGGTTGCACCTCGCCGCCCTGGACCTGTTGGCGTGGATGCCGATGCTTGCCCTGACCGGCCCCGCCCGGCTGTGAGAGCCCCGCCGCCTGCGGCTGTTCTCTACCGCAGCCCAGCTGGTCACCAGCGGACGGCGCCGCATCCTCCGCCTGGCCCGGCACTGGCCCTGGGCTGACGTGATCACGAGCGCCCTCGACCGGCTGCACACGCTGCCGAACCCCGGCTGACCAGCAGACTCCAGCCCTTGGGAGCAGCACCACCCGACCGGAGCCGTGGAACCCGGCGCCCACCCGACGCGACAGCCTGGCCCCGGTCTACCCGAACACCGAAAACACCCACACCACGACTGAAGAGGGGCCGTCAGCAAACTGACGGCCCCCTCACGAAAGATCAAGGCTAACAACGCGCGAGGCCGCCAGGCTGCGACGTTCGCGTGACCGTCACGTAGTTGCCGTAGACCCATCCCGCGGTGGTGTATTACCAGCGATTGCCGAAATCGTTGAAATACACGCAGAAAATCTCTACTCCGCTGTTGAGAGCGAGGTACCTTGTGACGTGGCACTCTGCGCCTGGACCATCGTGGACTGCTGCGTTGGACTTAGTGACACGGCCCTCCGCGGTGACCACCTCTGCGGCGGTCCAACCACAGGCTTCCAGCGCCAGCTGATGTGACTGCGCTGCCGGCTACTGTCTGCGCCGCCTGAGCCGGCAGGACAAAGAGCCCCATGGCCAAGACAGCACCTGCGGCACTTGTGGATTTCCACCCTGATCGCATGGTTCTGCCTCTCTGGAGGGTTTGAAGTTGTCTGGCCCAGATTTTGCACCCGAATTAAAAGCATTTTGCTACCGGATGCGCGGTTGAGGATGCCGTTCCTGAGGGAGATTTCCCCCCAGCGGGACGCTACGTTGGAGAGCAGCGGCACCAGCCGAGCCGGACTTCCCGAGGGGTGCGCTCGTCGGTGTCACGGCAGCGCCACGAACTCGTCTCCCGCGCCGGCCTTTCCCGCCGGGAGCCTTCCCGGACCGGGGTCAGCCCGCCTCATTCCCGATGATGGAGACCTGCTCCAGGTCGCACCACCCCTGCGGGTAGGACGGAGGGTAGGAGCAGAGCTGGATGGTGATGGTGCCGGTCTCTCGCATGTCGTAGTAGCACCACTTCTCGCCGCCGGAGCTGGAGCACGACCCCGTCCGGCCGTAATCCGTCGACCACCAAACGATGCTGTTGCCGCCCGACGCGCGGTGGTCCACCCAGATGTCGTCTCCGTAGCTCATGAACCCGGCGTCCGCGTACGGGGTGCTGGTCCATGCCGACGCGGACGCCGACCCTGTCAGCCCCAACGCGAGGACGACAGATGCACCCGCCGCCAGCGTGAGTTGTGCGAGCTTCCTCATTCCTGCCCCTCCTGTACTGACGTGTACATGACTATCGCGGCTGCGGCACAAGGCCTGACCGCGCCGACGACACCATCATGAAAGCGCTCTTGCGCCCATCACCGTGACGCGGGTGACCGCAGTGGCGGCGACAGCCAGGCCATGGGCCAGGCGACGGATATTCATGAACTTGGTCTCCAATCGCTCAGGAGCGCATACGCCTGGAATCGGGCTGTCCCGCAATCTCCAGTGGATCGGCGCGCGGCGTCGGCGGTGAGGTGACCGGGCGGTGCCGGTGCACCGCCGGGCTGTCCCGGGCGGCGAGCCGCCTGGTTCTGGACACGTCGGCAACGATGTCCGGCCGACCCTCGGGAAACCTTGCGAGAAACCTTGCGCGGCAGGTCACAGTGGTGCCTTCCGGGTCGGTACCGGCGTGAAGGGGGAGCACGGCATGCTGGAGTTCCGGTTACTGGGCACGCTCGAGGCATGGGCCGGGGAGCGGCCGGTGGCCCTGGGGCATGCGCGGCAGCAGTGTGTTCTCGCGGCCCTACTGGTCGACGTCGGCCGCCCGGTGCCGGCCGACCGGCTGCTCCACCGGGTGTGGGACGACCGCGTGCCCCACCGGGGGCGGGACACGCTCTACGCGTACCTATCCCGCCTGCGCCGCGAGCTGGAGCCACACGGCGTCCGGCTGGTCCGCCGGTCCGGCGGCTACGTGATCGACCTCGGCGAGGCCGCGGTGGACCTGCACCGCTTCCGGGGCCTGTTGGACCGGGCCCAACAGGCGGCTACGGACGAGCAGGCGGAGGCGCTGTGGCGGGAGGCTCTGGGGCTGTGGCGGGGCAGCGCGTTCGCCGGAGTGGACGCCCCGTGGTTCAACGCACAGCGCCAACTCCTCGACGGCGAGCGGTTGGCCGCCCAACTGGATTTGGTCGACGTTCGATTACGTCGGGGGCAGCATGATCGGATGGTGAGCGAGCTGGTGGCCCGAGCCGAGGTACATCCGCTCGACGAGCGGGTGGTCGGGCAGTTGGTCCTCGCTTTGTGTCGGTGCGGGCGGCAGGCCGAGGCGTTGGAGGAGTACGAGCGCGCCCGGCGGCGACTCGCCGACGAGCTGGGGGTCGACCCCGGCGCGGCGTTGCGGCGGCTGTACGAGCGGATCTTGGCCGGGGATCCGGACCTGGCCGCCGCCCGCGTCGACGTGCCGTCCGCCGAGGAGGAAGTGGAAGACGGCAGCAGCGCTGCCCTGAACCCCGTGACGGGCCGGCAGCTTGTTCCCCGGCTGCTGCCGGCGGACCTCTCCCTGTTCGTCGGCCGCGACGCCGAGGTGGACGAGGCCTGCCGGCTCCTGGGCGCGGGCGGGCCGGGGCCGCTCACTCTGCTGGTCACCGGCCCCGCAGGGGTGGGCAAGACTGCCTTCGCCGTACGCACGGGCCACCGGCTCGCCTCCCGTTTCCCGGACGGCCATCTGCATGCGGACCTGCGCGGCTTCGGCGACGAGCCGGCCGATCCGTTCACGGTCCTGGGCGCCTTCCTCCGCGCCCTCGGCGTCCGCGGCGGGACGGTGCCCGCGGAACTGACCGGACGCATCCATCTCTACCGCTCCCTGCTGGCCCAACGGCAGGTGCTCGTCGTCCTGGACAACGCGGCCGGGTCCCAGCAGGTGCGCGACCTGCTGCCGAGCGGCGCGCGGTGTGCCGCCGTCGTCACCAGCCGCACGACGATGGCGGAGCTGGGCTGCCGGCGGCTTCCCCTGGACGTGCTGGATTTCGCGGCCGGGCTCGCCCTGCTGCGCGAGATGCTGGGCCCGGAGCGGACCGACGCGGAGCCCGACTCGGCCCGCTCCATCGTAGAGACCTGCGGTGGCCTTCCGCTCGCGGTGTGGGTGGCTGGCGCGCGACTGGCCGCACGAGCCCACTGGCCCCTGGCCCGCGTGGCCCGCGCCCTCGCCGACGAGGAGCGCAAGCTCGACGAGCTGGCCGTCGGCCACATCGCCGTACGGGCCAGCCTCGAACTCACCTACCAGCAGATGGCCGCGCCGGCCCGGCACGCGCTGCGGATGCTCGCCCTGCTGCCCGGCCCCAACTTCGCCGCCTGGGCGCTGGCCGCGCTGCTGGACGTGGACCTGTCCGAGGCGGAGGCCGTTCTCGATGATCTGGTCGAGGTGCACCTGGTGCAGATCGGATCGATCGGCGCCACCGGAATCCGTTATCAACTGCACGATTTGGTAAAACTGTTCGGCCGGGAGCGCGCGGATCATGACGGCCATCACCAGGACCACGCGGACGCGCTCACCCGGCTGCTCGGGGCCAGCCTCCACCTCGCCGACCTTGCCGCGGACACCCTCAGCGTCGACTTCCAGGGCATCTCGCAGCCAGAACTGGCCTCCTGGCGACTCTCCCTGGCGGACACCGGTCATCTACTCGCCGACCCGCTGGCCTGGTTCACCGACGAGCGTCAGTTCCTCATCGACGTGGCGGAGCAGGCGCTGGACAGGACAAAAGCCGCACCCGCTGCCGGACTGGCCACCGCCCTGACGACCCTGTTCCAGGTCGGCGGCCACTTCGACGACTGGGAGCGGCTGCAGAACCGGGCACTCAAGGCGGCATTGAGCAGCGGCAACCGGCACAGCGCCGCGAAGCTCCACCGCTGCCTCGGCGAACTCACCACTATCCTCGACCGGTATCCGGAGGCGCTGAACCACTTCGAGCAGGCGCTGCTGCTCGCCGAGGGGCAGGGGCCAGCCTACCGGGCGGGGGCGACCGCCGGGCTGGCGTACGTGCACCGCCTCCTCGGCCAGTACTCCTCGGCCGTGTTCCACTTCGAGAAGGCCGCCGAGCTGGCCCGGCAGGCGGGCAACGTCAACTGTCGCGTCTACGCCACCAACGGCCTCGGCGTCATCGACCTCGAGCAAGGCCGCGTCGAGGCCGCCGTGGAGCGGTTCACGGAGTGCCTGCAGGCCAGCCGGGCCGCGGGCTACCGGCCCGGGGAAGCCCAGGCCCTGCGCTGTCTGGGCCAGAGCCACCGCGCGCTCGGCGCCTACCCGGCCGCCGCCGACGCCTACCGGCAGGCG
The DNA here is from genome assembly GCF_053593015.1 of Streptomyces sp. NPDC002403. Classification (NCBI taxonomy): domain Bacteria; kingdom Bacillati; phylum Actinomycetota; class Actinomycetes; order Kitasatosporales; family Streptomycetaceae; genus Streptomyces; species Streptomyces sp. NPDC002403. The sequence continues at coordinate 14,423 of NZ_JBSFBQ010000026.1, forward strand.
GTCGCGATCAGTGCGGACCTCGGCGACCGCCTCACCGTCACTCACGCCGCCTGCTGGCTCGGGGACGTCCTGGTCCGCCAGGGCGAGCATCACACAGGGCGCCGTCTGCTCGCGCAGAGTCTCTGGACGTACCGGGAGTTCGGCAACCTCTGGGGCGAGGCGGCCACGCTGTACGCCCTCGCGGAGGCACAACTCGCGGCCGGCCGCCCGGCGCTCGCCCGCAGACGCGCCGAGGCCGCGGTCAGGCTCTGGCGACAGATCGGCTCCCACACCTGGCTCGCCGTCGCCCTCGACACCCTGGCCACCGCGCACACCCAGGCCGGCGACCACCCGGCCGCGACCCGGACCCGCGACGAGGCCGCGGAACTGCGGAGGGCCTGAGCACTGTGAGTGCCGATAACTGCATCCGCGCAGTTCAAGCGGCATGGTGATACTCGTGCAGGATGCCGCCGAGTCGATCACGTCTGCGGATGTTGAGGCGGTCGAGTCGGTCCGGTTCGGTGATCGGTTCGGGCAGTGAGTGCAGGGGTGCGGCGGCCTGGAGGGCGCGGTGGGGCCGGTGCTCGTTGTAGAAACTCTCGTATTCGCGGAGCGCGTGCAGGAGGTGGGCCTGGTTGAGGACCAGGGTCCGGTCGAGGGGTTCGGCCCTGCAGGACCGAACCCAGCGCTCCGTGATCGCGTTCATGCGCGGCACGCGGATACCGGTCTTGACGATGGCGATGCCCTTCGTTTTCAAAGACGTTGTCGAACGCCCGGGTGTACCTGCTGTCGCGGTCCCGGATCAGGTACTTCATCGTGACCGCGGCGTCCTTCAGGTCCATGACCAGGTTCCTCGCCGATTGCGTGGTCCAGTCCGAGGTGGGGTGGGCGGTCGCGCCCAGGATGTGGACACGGCGGGTGGCGTGCTCGATGACGGCGAAGGCGTACAGTCGCGCCCCGGGCAGGGTGCGGGTTTCGAGGAAGTCGGCGGCGAGTACGTCAACCCGCTGCGGAACATGAAGCGACTATTTGCTCCACGCTGAGGACGGGTTCGCTATGTTCCTGTCCCGTGGACGACGCACACGACACGGCAAGAGTGGCCAAGGCGCTGCCCGCGCCACGGTTCAAGGTCGACAACGCAGGGTGGGTTTCACTGCAGGGTACAGCGGAGTGGTGGCGAAGCCAGATCAATTCTGATGACTGGCCCGCCATTGCGGAGCAGATGGCGCGGGAGGGCGAAGCTGCCATGCAGCCTGGCCGCTGCCGTGCCATCGGAGCGACCACGGGCAGGCCGTGCCGGGTCGACACACGTTCTGAGCCTTGCCCGCATCATGGCCCCGGCAATGACAAGAACCGCTGCGGAGCACCTACAGCTGGCAACACGTTGTGCCGGTGGAACCTCGTCGTGAACGGACCGTGCCGGAACCACCCCGACACGTACGAGCGAATCCTTGAAGAGAAGAGAGCGCAGGAGGCAGAGCTTCGGAGGTGCCAGGAGGCGAAGGAGGCTGAACGCACGCGGCGCGTCGAGGAGCGCATGCGAGCAGCGGAGCAGTTGCCGTGTTCATACTGCGCCGCCGAACCAGGATCCGCGTGCATCATCCCAGGCACAGGGATGGCAGCCGCGAAAACTCACAGCCCTCGCTTCAAGCTTCTCGACCACACCCAAGCCGCAGCGATTCCGTGCCAATCGTGTGGGGCGTCGGCAGGTGATCTGTGCCGTACGTCGGCCGGGAAGCAGGCTGTTGAAGCCCACATGCCGCGACGCTGGGCCGACTGACGCTGGTCGGCCACCGCCGCGAGAACGCACGAACTGCCGTCGCCCCCGTTGAATAGAAATGATGACATCATGACGAAGCCGAGACTCACCTTCGATGAGCACGATCAGCTCGGCGGGCGGCTCGCAGAGATCCGGTCAGCTGTCGAACGCCTACCCGAGGTCTGGACGCGAATCGGTGCCGGCCAAGAAGCTCGCGGAAGCCCGCCAGGTCCTCGGCGAGGCGCTCCATAGCCTTGAGGACCGCCTGTACGAGGAGCACCCCCGGCAGGCTTCGACGGACGTGTACTCCCTAGGCCGCCGGTAGGGTCGGCCCAAGCGGACTGATGCGCCGTACCGTACTGGTCTGGGGCGCAGTCATGTCCCCGGCCACCACCGTGCGTGGTGGCCGACCAGGGCGAGGCCGCTACGCTGAGTCGCAGGACAGCGGGACGGAAGGAGCCACCAGATGACGAGTGCGCCCGACTACGGCCACGGCATCGACTCCGAGCGCGCCCTTAAGTACGCCGTTCAGCACATCCGCGGGGACCGCGTCCAGATCATCGAGGGGATCATCGAGCCCGTGTCACCGACCTGGGACCACGAACGGGCTGCCCGAGTAGTACGCCGGCAGCTCGAGGACCGCGTCGACGAACTCGGCTGCGTCGAAGGGTCCGGGAACCTGGACCTGCCCGGGTCGTCGAACTGGTATGTCCCCGACATCGCCGTCGTCCCCGAAGACCTCGCGAAGGGCGGCGGGGCGCTCCTCCCCGACCAGACACTCCTCGTCGTGGAAGTGACGTCGGAGTCGAACGCGGAAACCGACCGGATCGTGAAGCGCCGCCGATACGCCGAGTACCGCGCCCCGCTCTACCTCCTCGTCGACCGGATTGAAGGCAGCATCACCCTGTTCTCCGAGCCCGGGCACCTGGGCTACACCCGGGTCGACGGCCCCCACCCCTTCGGGGCCGTGCTGCGTCTCCCGGACCCGTTCAACCTGGACCTGGACACCAGCGGCCTGTCACCCGCCTGAGCGCAGCGGATGATACGAGGCCGTCTCCACGGTCGCATCGTCGATCCACTTCGCGGGGAGACTTAACGCGGCCAGCATCTCCAGCGTCTCGCTCTCCGTCAGCTCGTCCCCCTGCTCGTGAGCGAGCGGGTTGCGGATTGCCGCGTACACGCCGCGGGCGAACGCGGCCGCACCCTCGTGCCGGCTCCTCCACGTGTCGCTCCCGTCATCGGGGCCAAGACGAAGCCGCGGTTTCCCTGCCTAGGGCGACTTGATACTGAACGCGTCACCAAGGAGTTTCCACTCCGACAGATCGCGGCGGCCGAGCTTGGCCTGCGACTGGGCGTTCACGGCCACCGCAGCCATTCCGACCGCCTGCCGGTAGTGCCCACTCCCCCATAGGCCCTGGACACTGCCCCACACCCACGGATGCATCGTCGACTCGTCCAGCTGGGGCGCACCGGAGCCGAGGTTGTCGGCGAGTTCCTGCTCAGCCTCCAACTGGGCAATGGCGCGGGTCGCTGCTTCCCTCTCCCGCCAGAACGGGGTTGCCCGCTTTGGCCAAGAGGCAGTTCTCCAGCCTCGCAACGCCTTGTCGAGGATGTGTTCGGCAATTTGAGCTGCTGCCTGAACCTCTTGCAGCGGGTGGTGCAGGGTCCAACCCCCAGCCCCGTTGTGGCTGACTCCAGCCGTCGCCAAGAAGCTCCTGAGTTTGCCTATCGCCCATTCGCGGTTCATCTGCGTTATGGGGAGATGATCCCTGCCGGGTGTGACAACGGGGAGCGGTTTGGGGGTTCCTGATCGGCCGCTGTCATACACAACAGCCGGGCCCTGTACGCCCCGTGTGGCGCCGCACGGCCACCCCGGCACCCCAGACCCCGGCGTACCGGCTGGATCGCGCCCTACCCGCCCGGACCGCCCGCCCGGACCCTGTGAAGCATGGGGGACACCGAGAACACCGCAGACCGTCCGGACCGCCCCGACAACATGCTGCAGGCCGCCCTCGAAGGCGCGACCGCCCCACCACCACCCGAACCGCCGGACTGCCCGCACTGCGCACTGTCCCAGGACCGCTACCGCACCCTCTACGACGGGCACTGGGTACTTCTCGAGCCCAGGATCCTCGTCCCCGCGCACACCGTTCCTCCGCGCCGGCGGTGGGTCTTCACCTCCGACGGGGCCGCGATGAACCTGTGGGACGCCGAACCGCTTCCCGGAACCCGGTGCCGGATCGCGCACCGCATGGTCTGCCCCTACCTTCCGCGCGAAGACCCCTGGCCCTGGACCACCGCGCTCCGGCAGGAGAACGAACGCCGAGCACAGTGCCTGTTCAACCCCCCCGACGACTGGGCCCTCCCCGACGCCGGCTGACAGCGGCCACCCGGTACGGTATCCACCGGCTGGGCTTGCATCACCACCGGTGATCAGCTTTTCAACCCAGCCCCCTGTACCCCGGATCAGCGCTCTGGCCCGGGGTACAGCCGTGCCTCCACCAGCAACGCCGCCCGGCCCGGCACTCTGAGCCCATGACCGACGTCTTCGACCACGCACCTCAGGTATGGAACGCCGCACAACTCCGCGACGCACTCAAAGACCTGCCCGACGACACCCCCATCCACATCGGTGTCGCCGAAGACCCCGGCGACTTCGGCGGGTACCGCGAATCCGTCCTCGTCGATGCCCACCACGTCGAGAACTGGTGGCCGGCCAACGGCACCACACCCGAACGGGCCGAGAAGGAGAAGGCGCTCACCCTGTTCGCCGACTGGACGCCCGGAGAGTACGACCTCCTCGACTGAACCTGCTGCGTTCTCCCACGGCCTGTCAGTGGCCGCTGTAAGACTGGCCGGACACGTCCCGCACCAAGGAGAGCGCAGTGGGCCACTTCGAAACCATCCCCCTGGACCGTGCCGCAGCCGAGAACGTCCATTACGCCAACGACAACCGCATCAGGGCCCTCGCCCAAGCCCGATGGCGGATGAAGACCGGCGGTAGCAGGGAAGCATGGCTCGCCCTCGGTAAGGACCACCCCGGCAACCTGATCCCCGAAGCCCGGGATTGGGTACGAGCCGCAGTCGCCGGCGGCATTCTCGAACCGCCCACACAAGACCCGGCCGTCGAGGAGATGTACGAAGAGATGAAGGCTCGCAGGGAGGTGCGGTGACGAACGACCGCGAACCACAGAAGATCGCGAGCAGTCTCGCGGACGAGGCTGAGAACCTGATCTATGCCACCCGCTGGCCCGAAGCGTTCTACGGCCAGGACGAGAACGGCACGTTCATCAACGCCGCGCCGGCCAACGTGAGCGACACCGTGAACGGGCTCACCACGCTGCTCGACAGGCTCCCCCAGGTCCTGGAACAAACATCCCGGGCACTGCAGCACCTTGAGGAGCAGCAGGCGATCCGTATGGCGAACGGCACCCATACAGGCGACGAAGTGTCCGTTGTCCTGCGGGCCCTGCTCAACGCTCAGCAGGCCATCCAGGTCGCTCACAGCCATATGCGGGAAGCTGCGGACCCGCTGACGAACATGGGCGGACACTTCGACGGCGACAAGCTCGAGGACGCCGACACCACCATGTAGCCGCAGTGCGCCCCGTTCCTCGCCCCTGGCCGATGGTTGGGGGCGTTGCTATGCCTGGGCGCGGTCAGAGGGTGATGACGGCCCAGATGCGGCGCCCGTCGGGCCCGGTGTCGGTCCCGCACCCAGTGACGGCCCGGTGTGCGGTGATCCGGTGCAGGACGTCCCCGCCCGCGTCGTCGAGCCCGGTGGTCAGGGCGGTGTGGTGGGAGAGGGCGAGGATGCACGCCTGCCCGTCCTGATCCGACAGATGCACCGACACTTTCGTCCCGCCGTCGGCAACCGCCGCCTCGACGAGGAGCGTCGTCACCGCCTCCACCGCGGTGACCGTGTCCGGGGCCGGCCGGTACCGCCACTTCCCCAGCTGCTCCACCACCGCGGTCCGGGCCTTCCCAGCCGCCCACGGCGCTGAGTCCAGGGACCAGTTCGCCCCGCGCCGGTTCACCATGCCCACCCCGCGCCGCGCAGTCGGCATCACCTGGCTGGTCGGGGGCTTCGGGGCCGGCGGGTCCTGTGGGTTCGGCCGGGGAGGGTTCGGCGGCTTCTTCGGCGGCGGCGGGGTCCTCGGCGGGTACGACGGCGGCGTCGGGCCGGCTTCCACGGGGTGCGACACGGGGGCCTCCCAGGGGTGCGGGGCGGGATGGGGCCGTCGGTTCAGCGTAGGCGGGTTGCGGGCGGCGGGGGCCGGTTCGGACGGATGAGGCCCGGTGGGGTGGGAGTTGGGACGGCGAATCCAGCCCGCCAATCCCTAATTCCCATGGTGCACACAATGGAGTTTGAGGTAGGGTTAGATTCCCACTCAGCGAGGAGCCCCGCCGTGACGGAACTTCAGCACCGCCAGAACGCCGACCGCTCTGCCGCGGGCCAGCCCACCGTCTGGATCCTGTCCGAAGGCGAGTTCGGCGAAGGCGGCACCATCCGTGGCGTCTACCTCGACCGTGACCTCGCCCGAGGCGCGCTCGTCGCCAAGGCGCAGGAGCTGAACGACCGCTTCACCATCAGCGACGCCCACCAGGAAGACGACGGCTCCATCCACGTCGAAGGCGGATGCGACTGGATCGCCCTCGAACCGCACCCGGTCGTCACCGCGCTCGAACTCGACGCCTGACCCCGACCGGGGGCAATGCAGCGCCGATTCCGCGCCACCCTGAGAACAGCCCCCTTCCCCAGGAGCCGAAGTGACACAGCAGCCTCTCCCCGACTTCCTGATCAGCTACCTGGAACAGCGGGACGCCGCCCACGCCGACGCGGTAGCCACGATGCTCGGCACGCTCACCGACCGCGAACGCGCCCTGATCAAGGACGCCGCCGTCATGGGCTACGTCCGGGGCCGCACGCACCCCGAAGGCGAGCCGCACCCGAAGGACTCCGCGGTCCTCGCTGAGGTCATCGACGCCTGCTTTGCCTTCCCCGACCTGTACCCGGCCATCAACGCGCACCTCACCGTCCCGCTCTGCACCGAGTGTGGCCACACGGAGGATGAACACGAGGAAGGCGACGACCCCGTCACTCCCGGCATCTGCGCAGCCTGCCCCGAGGACGACGGTCACCACGACTACGAACCCGCCCCCGCCATGACCGAGGAGCCGGGCCGATGAGCACCGCAGGTCTCAGCGAACGCCGAGCTGCCGTACTACGAGCGCTTACGCAACGCGCCGCGACACCCAGGCCGTCCCGATTCCCGGGAGAGACACCTGCCTCCGGCGATCTGCCCGAAGTCCCCGAACTGGCCGCCCGCATGCTCGACGCGCGCCACCAAGATTCTTTGGACACCAAGGCGGCCGGGCCGCTGGCCGAGTCGCACAGCGGCCAGTGCACCGACCGGGGCTGCACAATCAACGCCGCCCTCGCAGTGGCACGACAGATCCTCGGGGCCGAGGTGAAAACCCGATGAGCGACCGCGACGCCCTGCTTCGATACGACCAACTCACCCAGCGGGTCTACGCCGAGCGCCGCATGCCGCCCGGCACCCGCGACCTCATCCTCGCCCTCGGCTGGGTCACCCTCCGCGACCCCCGACGCCACGACCCGACCGTCGGCACGTGGCAACGGACCCGCGACGTCCTGAACGCCGACAACAAGCGCATGTGGCAGCTCCTCAAGGACGACGCCCCCCGGTACGAGCACGACTGGCACGCCGACCCGCGCGGCTGCCAGGCCCCCATGGTCCGCATCGACCGGCTCTGCGGCCGGAGCATGGCCGACGGGTTCACCGAGGCCGACACGACCACCGGCCGGACCCGTATGTGGGGCTTCTGCTCACGGCCACGCTGCCAGGCATACGGCAAGACCATCTACCAGCGGGCGCAGCGCTCCAACGCCACCGCCCCCGAGGCGATCCCGAACAAGGGCGGCCTCCTCCCGCTGTTCTTCGCCTGGAACTGGGAGACCAAGTACGCCCTGGCCGACCCGTCCTGGAAAGCGCCGGTCTACGGGCTGTCTGCTGATGAGTGGCCGACCGTCGCGGGCGAAGAGCCCGTCCACGCCTTCCCGAAGCTCCGCCTCATCGCGTCCGGCGGCGAGATCGTCAAGCCCGCCGGCCCCGTCCTCGTACCTGCCGGAGGCACCGCATGACCGACCGCATCCGACTCAACGACCTCACCGCCGACGCCCTGGACGCCCTGTACGAGCGGCTCGAAGCGGCCGAGAGGGCCGAGCAGCGCGCCGAGCAGGCCGAGGCCCGCGTAGCCGAGTTGGTAGCCGAGCGGAAGAAGGACGACGCCATCAACGCCCAGGTCGACGCGAAGGCCGAGCAGCAGCTCAACAACGCCACCGAGGTCATCCAGTACTTCAAGGCGCTGGCCGAGCGGACGCAGGCATGGGGCGACCAGCACCGCGACCGCGCCAACCGGTACCGCGCCCGCACCGACGCGGTCCGTGCCGAGCTCACCGCCCTCAACGGCGAGACCGCCGGGCTGAACCCTGTTGCCCTGGCAGGCCGCCGTGATGCTGTCGCCCGCATCCGGGCCGCGCTCGCCACCATCACCCACGAAACGCAGGTCCCGGACGACCCGCGCGTCACCGAGCTGGAGCAGCATCCGGCCGACGCCACTGGGGAACTTGCCGAAGCACGCGAGCACAACGACGCCACGTGCGAGGCAGTAGCCCGCGCTGAGAAGGCTGAGGCCGCCATCGAACGCGTGCTGTCTCCCGCAGGCATCCGCGCTGCCGCCGAAGCCATCGGCGACGAAGCTCTCACCCGCCTCGGCCACGACCTCGGCACCATCCACGTCGAGCGGATCGCTGAAGCCGGTCTCCGTGCCGCCCTCGACGAGCAGTCGCAGTAGCGCGCTACTCAGGCTTGTGAGTGACACCGAGGTCCGTCCTGCCTGGACCCGCGCCCTCCCGCGGGCCCCGCGCGCACGCGAAGGTGCGGCCGGCAGGGGGGCTGCCGGCCGCACCAGATCCGCCCAACCCGCAGCGCAAACCAGGGGCAACCAGAACGGGAAGGGCTTGATCGGCAGACCGTGCTGCGAAGCCCGACCCCACCGTTAGGGGACGGAATACGGTCTGCCCATCAAGCCCTTCCCGCCCCGATTCAGACGGGTACAGAATTCCGGCTGCAACAGCCGCCAAGACACGACGGCACGGAATCCCGCACATGAGGCACCGTCATATCGGCTACGCAGAACCGCAGTTCAGGGCCTCACAGGACCAGCATGGAGGGTAAACAAACCGTTTTCTAGGTCGGATTCTTATCGCTAAATCCAGTACCGCCAAATAGGATCGCGGCGCGCACTGGATGCCACATACACGGGGGCCTGCACAACATGCACAAGGAAGCACTGCGAGATCTCCTCAAGAGCCACCGCGACCACATAAATCCGGAGGACCACGGCTACGAACGGCTCAGCCGCCAGGGCCGCCGGGCCCCCGGCCTGACCCAGCACCAGGTCGACCAGCTCCTCAACCGGGAAATGGGCACCTACCGGCTCCTGGAGTCCGGCAGGAACCCCCGCCCGAAGACCGACCTCCTGCGGGACGTAGCGGCACTGTTCGGAATGGACGAGCACGCCTGGGTGCTCCTCAACCGGTACGCGCTCGGCCAGGAACCCCCCGCCCCCCTCTACACGGACTCAGGGTTCCAGGTTCCGTCGTCATGGCAGCAGGCCGTCGACGGGATCGAGCACATGGCATACGTGACAGACGCCGCGTGGAACATGGTGTGCCACAACCAGCACCTCCCGGACATGTTCCCGGGGCGGCGAGTCCCGCAGAACATCATGCGGTGGATGTGCCTGGACCCCGAAGCGCGCACCGTCCTCGCGGACTGGGAAACACAGTGGGCGCCCCGCATACTCCCCCAGCTCCGTGCCGCCGTAGCGATCCACCACGACGCCACCGTCAAGCAGCTCGAGACCGACGTGATGGCCGACCAGGTCGCCGGGCCCCTCTACGAAGCACGCGGCGCGGTCATCCACCCCGACGGCGACGAGCGCCCCCTCGACCACCCGCTGCTCGGCCGCGGCTGGGTCACCATGTGCTCCGCAACCCCCGAAGGGTCCCCCGGCGCCCGGCTGATGATCCTCCTATTCCGGCCAGGTACGGCCCGGCCGGCCCCGCACGCCATCCTCCGCGCACCCGAAACTCCCTGATCACACCAGCCCCACACGCCCCAGCACGGACGACCAGGGGCAAGGATCAAGCCACTGGCAGCTACGTTGAGGAAGCCTTTACCCCTAGCTGCCCCGTGGAGGACACCTTGCCCGCCTACGTCACCCTCCCGCAGGTCACCCTCCCCCCGCACAAGGTCACCACCGACGCGATCCTCGACGACATCCGCACCCACCACCCTGACCACCCCCGGCTCGAGGTCATCGCGCGGGCCATAGGCAACTCCGGGGTGAAGACCCGGCACTTCACGAGACCTCTCTCCTCCCCCACCGTGAACGGCACCGCAGGAATCCTCGAGCGCACCACCACCGCGTTCGAGGACTCCCTGACCATGGCGGAGACCGCCGCACGCCGCGCCCTCACCACCACAGGCCTCACCCCTCAGGACATCGACGTCATCATCACGTCGCACGCCACCGGGTGGGCCGTCCCCAACCTCGACGTCCGACTCATCGACCGTCTCGGACTCCGGCCCACGGTGCGCCGCATCCCGATGACGACCCTCGCGTGCGCCGGCGGCGTCCAGTCCCTCATCCGGGCCGCCGACCAAGTCACGGCCCGCCCCTCCGACCGGGTCCTCGTCGTCGTCACCGAGACCCTCTCCACGTCGTACAACCACGCCGACGACTCAGTCCCATCGATGATCTACAAGGCCCTGTTCGCCGACAGTGCCGCCGCAACCGTCGTCACCGCCGAACCCCTCCAGCCCGGGCTCCGCATCGACGACACCCTCGAGTACTGGCTCCCCGAATCCCTCGACCGGTACCGCGGCCGCCTCGACCACACGGGCATGCACTTCGACTCCGACCGGCGAGCCCCCACCGCCGCATCCCACGCAATGCCCGCCGTCCTCCAGTGGCTCGGCAACCGCATCCTCGACTGGGCTGCCATCCACCCCGGCAGCCCCAGCATCATCCACAACGTCGCCGAGGCCGTAGGACTCGACGACCTGGACGCCCACCACTCGTACGCGTCCCTCGCCGAGAACGGGAACCTCGGCGGCGCATCGGTCCTCGATGTCCTCGCCCGCACACACACCACCCCGCCGGCACCCGGAGCAGAAGGACTACTTGTCGCCTTCGGCCCCGGCTTCACCACCGCAGCCATCCGCGGCACCTGGCACGCCTGAACCGCAGCCGTTGTCAGACCCTCATGCCACGCTGTACCAGCCCGGTGGTGGTCTCACCTCGAAGCCGATGCCGCCACCGGGCAAGGCCGCTCAGCAGCAGCGCCCCCGCCCAGCCGTCAGGCCAGATGGGGGCGCAGCTGTGCGGGCGGTCATCGCCGCCACACGTTCACCTTCTCCGTCGCCAGTAGTGGCGCACCCGCAGGGCCCTTGGGATGGGAGGGGATCCACTGCTTGTCGGCCCGACGCTCCTCGCTGTACCGCTCCGATTTGTACGTCCTCCAGTGCCCGGAGACGATCCACCGGTGCCGGTAGGTCCGTTGGTCAGTGCCTGCGTCCGGGTCGCGGTCCTGCGGGGTGTGCTGGCGCCGGAGGTCCACGATCGTCACCTCGGGCGAGGGAAGACCGTCCCGGGCGTAGGCGCGCGCCGTGGGCTTGTCCGCACGTTCCCGTGTCCGGCCGACAAGTTGGGGCTGTTGCATCAGCAGCCATGCCGCGGCAAGGGCCGCGACGACTGGCTGAGGGAGCTGCGGGTCGACTTCCGCGAGCGACAACGGTTCCGTGGTGATCGGAATGGTTGCCCCGTAGATCGGAATCAGCGGCGGGATCTGTTCTGTTACGACTGTGTAGCGGCCGATCCGGTCCACCTCGGCGGCGAGCCGGCTTCGGGACATCAGCAGCCAGAGCAGCATCTCGCCCTCGTAAGGGCCCCATACGCACGCCTCGACCGGGATCTGCACCCCCTGGGCGTCCATGTGCCCGATGCCGTCCTCCCAGAACAGCAGGCCGCTCGAGGAAGGCCGGTCCGCGGTTGCCCACCGGGCGGCGGCCAACTGCCCACCAGAGTGCATGGCCAGCGCTGCCATGTCCCGCCCCACCCAGAACAGGTCGCCTACCTCCATGCTGACGGCCAGCGCGTCCAGGCCTTTGGTGATGTCCTGCGAGGTTTTCTCGCGCAGCGGGTAGCCGGGGTCATTGAGGTGCCGCAGTGTCTGGCGTCGCAGCCGCGGGAGGTGAGAGGGGCGGGTAGTCACGCCGTGGCCCGCTCACCACGGTTGCCCTTGCCGGGGCGCGCGGTCAGGGCATCGCGGACCTCGCCGGCCCGAAAGTAGGACTGCGGGCGCCCGGAATCCGGGTTGGGGCCGTAGTAGAAGGCCTTCACGCCGAGTCGCGACATTGCCTTGGACGCCGCCTTCGACGGGTCCTTCGCCGTGGACTTCAGCTCGTCACGCCCGATGTCCTCCAGCGTGAGCGGGTCGTGGCGTTCCACGATCTGTGCGAGGTCGATGTCCTCGACGCAGGCGGCGAAGTCCAGGCGACCGTCCTCGTCGACCGGGTATCCCTCGAACTCGTCGTCGTCCGGGTAGGCGGGCCCGATGAACTCTTCACCGCACAGAGAAACCCCTGCGGGCAGGGCCTCTTCGATCGCGTCCCGGTACGCGCTCTTGATCTCGTCGAGGGCGCCCGACTTCTCCAGGAGTTCGCACCAGTCGTCGTCGCCGCCGTTGATGAAGTCGAGGACGTCAGCGTCCGGGCTGGTGCTGAAGGTGTTGATGCGGTTGGTCCAAGTGCCGTAGCTGGTGGTCGTGGTCATGAGGGCGTTCTCCTTCGGGATACGTGCTGCGGGTTGGTCAGAGGGCGGCGACTGCGGCGCGGACCCCGGCAAAGATGCGGGCGACCAGGTTGACGTAGTTGCGCTCGCCGTCGAGGTAGCGGATTTCGTAGGCGTCGGCGCCGTGGTGCTGGACGTAGAGGTGGCCGTCGGTGGCGTCGAAGTACACCTTGCTGACGGCGCCGAGGAGGTCGTAGGCCCGCCCGTTGGCGATGCCGCGGCCGCCGAGGAAGGCGGAGGAGATGTTGCCGGTGTTGTACCGGGTGACCTCGATGCCGGCGTACTCGGCCCAGTCGTTGAGGTAGACGCGGTGGTGGTTGCCGCGGATCCACTCGTTGCCGCCAATGGCCTTGATGTTCTCGACGGTGAGAACGACCTTCTTGGCCTTGCGGGCGAGGCGGCGGGCGCCGATCTCGATGCGGCGGGCGAGTGAGGCGGTGTCGATGACCCACCGGCCGGCGACCTTGGTCGCGGTGATGATGCCGCGGCGGGCCCAGTCGCGGATGGTGGCGACGGTGACCTTGGCGGTCTCGGCGGCGGTGGTGGTGTTCATCGGGTTCCCCTATCCCTTTGCGATGACTCCATAATGCCGTACGTACGGCATTATGGGAAGGGGGGTCACCCGAAAGAATGACGGCCAATCAGAATCCCCAGGTCAACGCAACGAACACCCGCGAACTCACCGCATCCGAACCACGGTCAGCGTCCCGTGCCGCCCCGTCCCAGCAAGAACCTCCACTACCAGGTCCGTCTCCACCCTCGTGAACGGCTCGCCCCCGGCCTGTCGCTCCCCAAGCACCTCAGCAGCAGCCAGCACGACGCCGATCCGGGCAGCCAGGACCGGCTCCAGGCGGGCGGACACCCGGGCCGGCCCGCCCTCGTCCCCCACCGCCAGGACCAGATGATGCGGTCTCAGCCGAGGGCCGATGAACCCCAGCACCAAGGCGTCCACAGTGTCCGCGTGCCGCACCTTGACCCACCCCCTGCGTCGCCCCACCGGATAGCTTGCCCCGCCCCGCTTGCAGACGATGCCCTCAATGCCCTGCTCGCGCAGAGCGTCGTACCAGAGCACGGCAACATCCCGGTCGTCAGTGGCCGGGACGACCTGGATCGGCGCCCCCACATCGGCAAGCAGTTCAAGCAGGTAGGCACGGCGCTCGATGTACGGACGGCTGCGGAGATCCCCGATCGCCGGGTCGGGGTGCTGCAGGACATCCCAGCAGGGGTATGAGGCAGGGTGCCGGGCGGCCAGGGTGCGGGCCCGGGTGATGGAGGACGCTGCCCGGGACTGTGCTGCGGCGAAGTCGAGCCGACCGTCCCGCCAGATGACCGCCTCCCCGTCCAAGACCGTGCCTGGCCTCAGGGCCATGCCGGCGACGGCCAGGTCCATCCAGTGCTGGGTGACGACCCGGCCGGAACGGGCGTATAGGATCACGGTGTCGTCGGTGCGGCGCAGCACCGTCCTGTGGCCGTCCAGCTTCGGCTCGAACCACCAGCCCGGCCCTTCAGGAATGGTCGGGGCCGCCTGAGCCAACGCCACCTTGATCGGGAAGTCCACAGAACCGATCCTGCGAGCCCCGCCCTTCCGGAGCGCGCCGGGCGGTCCGTACGGCCTACGCCTGCCTGTACCCGAAGCGGGTCCTCGCGCTCACGATGGGTCCTCATCGTCGGCGAGCCGAGCGCTGATCGTGGTCTCAAGCTCAGTCATCGTGCGGCGAAAGGCAGCCTCAAGATCGACGTCAAAGCGGCGAGCCAGGATGAGCACCGACCAAAGACAGTCCGCGAGCTCATGCTCCAGCGCCGCTCGCCCGCCCGGCATGTCCCGAGCCCCTTCTTCGGTCATGACCAGCTTGGCCAGGTCACCGACATCGCCCACGAAGCCGAGCATGAACTCTTCCCGGGTCCATACCCGGCCCCGTCTACGCCGGTTCAGCTGGTCGTACAGGTCATGCACTCGCATCGCCTGCTGCTGCAGCTCATCAAGGCTCATCCGCACCTCCGGCCGGCCCGTGTCGGACCTCCATGCTCTCAAGCCGGGCGTTCAGTCGCGCTACTGCAGGCCCGTCTCGGGCCTGCAGATCTGGCACGGCTCGGTGTCCGGCTCCGCCAAGGCGATCAATGCTTCCTCTCGGTCGAGGAATCCGCCCTCGACCGGATACAGGGCACAGTCCCCGCGGTGCACCAGGGCTGCCGACGATGACCGCTGCGGCTGGATCTTCCACCGCATCGCGGCGTGCGCCTGCTCCCGGCGGCGTCGCTCCTGCTGCTCCGCGATCTCCATCTCCCGGATCCGGTTCTTCACCTGCCGCAGCTGCCACTCCAGCCACTGCTCCAGCACCCGGTTCTTGTCCAGGTCGGATATCCCGTCACTGCCGGGCATGGTTACGCCTCGGCCTGCTCGTGTGCGCGCTTGAGCGCCATGCGGGCCTCGACACGGTCGCCAACGTCGACGGTGTCCCAGAAGGGGTGCGTGGACACAACGATGCTGAGCTCCAGCAGCCGGGCCCGGAAACTGGTGACCTCGGCGGCCTGCTCCTCCGTGTACCCGGGAGAGTCCTCCTTGTGGGACCGGTAGGAGGAGTGGAGCTGCTTGTCGCCCTCCCACCCTGGCATCGGCTCGGCCGACCACGGAAGGGACCTGGCGTACTCCTCGTACGCGGCACGGGTGTCATCGAGAGCGACCTGGGCATCGAGGAGGTCTTGCGGGAAACGGAAGGTTTTCGACACGCCTCAAGGGTACGTCTGTTCGAATATCGGATGCGAATGACGCGCCGAACCACCCCAAAATAGGTCACTCACCCCCGAAACCCTGCCCACCACAGCCCACCCCTGCCACACTGGCCCCGGCCTCGCCGCCACCCCCGGCGGCGAGGCCACCCCGCAGCAAACGCAAAAAGCGGTCCACCGTCCCCCCAGGAACGATGGACCGCTACTGCTCAGCACAACCACCGTACGGCTCAGGACCGCTCCATGTACGGCCGAAGCACCGAATCCACCCGCGCCACCACTGCAGCCGCGCGCCGCGCATCCGTCGCCTTCGGCGCACCGGCCAGCGTCGGGAGCAGCCGGTCCGGGCCCAGCACGTACACCGGACCCTCCCAGCCCTGGACCCGGGCCTCGAGATACCCGCCGGCCACCGGTGACCCGTGCACGACGAGGAGCGGCCACACGGCCACGCCCGGCATGTTCAGCGCCGCTTCGACGAGTCGCGCATACCCAGCGACCTTCTCGACCTGCTCGTGCCGGTCCTCCGCCCCGCAGTGCACCCGGCCGCCGACCAGAGCCGTGGGCCGGCCGCGGTGCCAGTTCTTCGTGTCCAACACCACCACCGCCGTACCGCAAGGGGATACGAGGCCGTGGTCGACGTTGAACCGGCGGCCGCGTAATCGAAGGTCGTGCCGCACCACCCACCCGCGGGCCTCGAGGGCGGTTAGCATCCGGGCCGTGACCTCCTCCCCCACGGCGCCGTGCTGCCACCGGGCCGCCTGAGAGTCCGCCCGCCGGACACCGGCCGTACGAACACCCAGGAGGGCTAGGAGGCGCCACCACAGGCCACGACGGGCACCCGCACGAAGAGCAGCAGCATGCGCAGCCGCCGAGTTCTGCCCGCTCACAGGGAATCCCCCAGACGGCGCGAACGCGCCTCCAGACCGGCCTGTTCAGCCGTCAGCCCGAAGTACTGGCCCAGCTCAATCCACACAGCACCCCACGTACGGGCCTCCCGGATACGCCCTAGGGTGCGCTGCGCGGCCTCCGGGGTCTGGCGCTGAAGGTTCAGGGCAGCGACCGTAGCGACCCGCGCCTGCTCCTTCGCCTCGTGTGTCTGGTTGACCAGGCGCCGGTTCTCGTTCTCCAGGTGCACAGCCCATCGCCGGGCACGGTCCCGCTCATCCTCGGTATCCGCGAGGCGCTTCCGCAGCACGTCCGGGTCGTCGTTCTCCGGCCGGTACCCGGGGGCCAGCATCCGCTCGTACCGAGGCTGGTAGGCCAAGCACTCGGAGCACGTCACCTTGGCGTTAGGCAGCGGCCCCTGCTGGGTGGAGTAGCCACAGATCGCCATTCCCGTCGCCCACGCCTGAAAAGCGGGCATCCACTGGTACACGGACAGGTGGATCAGGTCGGGCTGGTCAGGCAGGTTGAGGCGAGCCACGGGCACCAGGTACCGGCGTTTCCACTTGAGCGCGGTTTCCTCGGTCATCGGCCATCCTCCGTGTCCGCCAGCTTCAAGACCTGGAGGGCGTGGGCCTGCCAGAGGGTGGTGCCGTGGCCCCGGAACAAGGTCGGGCCGGCGTCCCACCCGCACGAGCAGTACAGCCGCGTCTCCGTGAAACGGCGCTGCCAGGTTGGGACGTGCCGGTCGCGCGGGTCGCCCGGGTTCCTCCACAGAATCGGGGCGTGGTCGGGGCACATGTAGCCGACCGCGGACGACTGCAGCCAACCCGGGTCAGCCTCGGCCACGTTGAGCTGCTTGAAGCAGCCGGGGATGGTGCACAGGCGGGCCAGAGTCCCTTCTTGCTCCCACCGGTGCAAAGCGTTCACCGCGGCGTCGGCATGGGCCAGCCACTCGGAACGGGCGTGCTCCCACGCCGTGCCGGGCTTCATGAATGCTTTCGATCCGGCCTCCTTGGCCATGGCCTCAGCGAGGTGGTGGCGCAGCCCTTCAGCGGGCTGCGGGGCGTTCAGGGCGGTCATGCCGCTTCCCCTTCGGACTGCTCAAGGACGTAGCCCGTACGGCGGGGCTTCCCGTCCTTGGTGGTGGCACTGTCATGGAGCTGGGTCACCTCAATGTTGCGGCGGCGGATCTCGCGGCCGGTCTCGGTGAGGGTGACCACGTCGACCTTGCCGAAGTTCCATCCGCCTGGGATGGTGTGCGGCTCGCCAACGACCTTGATCCTGACCGGGCCGCCGCCGTGCGCGTGGCGGTTAGTGAGGCTGCGGTAGATCTGTCCAGGCTGGATGTTCATGCTGCTGTCTCCCTCGGGCTGTAGGTGCCGGGTCCGGTGATGGTGGTGACGGTCACTGGGCATCGCCGTCGCTCTGGCCAAGGGAGCGGATGCGCTCCCGGTCCTGGATCCGGTGCACGATCGCGCGGGCCACGGGCTCGGTGACGACGGCTATGACAAGGCCAGTGACTGCGCATGCGAGCAGGGTCAGCCAGAGCGGCATCCGGACGAGGCTGACGAAGAGCCCGTACGGGA
Source organism: Streptomyces sp. NPDC002403 (assembly GCF_053593015.1). Taxonomy (NCBI): domain Bacteria; kingdom Bacillati; phylum Actinomycetota; class Actinomycetes; order Kitasatosporales; family Streptomycetaceae; genus Streptomyces; species Streptomyces sp. NPDC002403. Next base: position 32,303 of record NZ_JBSFBQ010000026.1, read on the forward strand.
GGGCGGTGGTAAAGATGAGTGCCAGGTGGACAATGCTGCTGAGGTGCTTGCGGATCACGGGGCGCCTCCAGAGCGTTATGTGACGGTGGGTTACGAGCAAGCGAGTTGTACTAGCGGGTACGGGTCTCCACCCCGGCTGAGAAGAGACCCGACACCCAATCCGGTCACGCTGCGTTGACTTTCACGGCCTTCCGGGCGGCTTTCCGGTCCCGCCGGTACGCACGCTCCCCCTCCCAGCACGCCTCGCACGGCTCCTCACCCCGGTACTGATGCGCAGCGAACCCGGCATGGTCGCCATGGCGGCGCGGCTTCCCGTCCAACAGGCCGGCCTGGCAGGCCAGGAGTACGGCGTGCGTGATGTTCAAGGCGCCGAGCTTCCGGTTCAGGCGCAGCGCCATCTTGGTGACGGACTTCTCGGCGTACCCCAGGTCTTTGGCGATGGCGGCGTACGTCTCGCCCTGCGCGGCCCGCTGAAGGACAGTGAGCTCGTTCTCGGTCAGGGAGACCGCGGGCCCGCCACCGACCGGCGACGGGCCCACCTGCACGGGAGCGGTCATGCCTGCTGCTCCCTCTCATGCCGCTCTGTGGCTTCCTTCGCCTGCACGGCAAGCTGCTTGGCCTCCTGAACCCACTGCTCCATCACGTCCCAGCTCTTCGCGACGTGCTGCGCCGTCCATTCCGTGTGCTCCTCCGGGTCCGGGCCGTCCCCGAACGGGCCCTGGTACCACTCGGCGATCTCAGCAGCCTTCTCCGGTGCCACTTCCATCAGGGCGTGCAGGGTGCGGGCGAACCCGGCGGCCACAGCCCCGGTGGTCATCTGCCATCCCATGGCGGCCGGGTGCTTGGGGAGCGGGGAGACGTGGGTGCGCATGTGCAGCTCGGACAGGTCGACGAGCAGCTGCTCCGGCGTCTGGACTTCCTCGGTCGTGTCGGCGGTCTCGGTCATGTCAGATCTCCTTCGTGGCGTACTGGCGACGGATGTTGGTGAGGCGGCGGCTGAGCGGGAGCCGGCCGGACGGGGATGACTGCCGACGCTTCGGCATGAGGGCCGGGGTCGGTGCGGGTACGGCGGGAAGGTCGTGGTGCCACATCTCGATCCACACCCCGCGTGTCCGCCACACGCAGACGACACGACCGGGCCGGTACTCGACCACGGGACGCAGATCACCGGTGTTGGCGAGGGAGAGCGGGTAGGCGGACGCGAAGTGGTGCAGCGCCTCCTGGGCGTGCTCACCAATCACCTGCACGGTGAGGCGCGGCGCACTGTCCCCCGCCGTACCGACCCGCCAGTCCGGGACCAGAGCGGACGGATACCGGTCCCGAACCGCCAGATACCAGGACCGGACAGCGGCGTCCTTCGTTTCGACGAGGGCTGTGGCGAGCTCAAGCATGGTCAGGACTCCTTCGGGGCGGCGCGGCGGGCGCGCATGCGGGCGAGGATCTGGTCTTGGGCGGGCGGGGTCCACGTGTGCCATCCGGACTCAGTCGTCCACTGCTGGGCGTGGCCGCGCCGGTCGATACCGCAGTGGCGGCAGGAGTTCGGGGACGGGATACGGGCGGTCATTCCGGCATCACCAGTTCGAGCGAGGTAGGGCACGTCGTCGTGGACAACAGTCAGACCGTTCACTGTGGCCACAAGGGCAATGCCGCAGTCACAGCGGTACTCGCCGTGCCACTCGCTGCCGTCGCAACTGCCGTAAGGCTGGGACTTGATGGTGACCGGGATCTGGGCCATCTCCACCAGGTCCATGTAGTCGCCGCGGGGCTGCTTCCCGCATGCGCGGTGGGAGAGAAACACGGCCCCGTTGTCGATCTCCAGCAGGTACTGGTCGTCCGGGTTAGGGCACGAGCATTCGTCGTCTCCTGCGGCGTATCCCTCGTCAAAGGGCTGCGGCTCGGAGAGTTGGAACAGGTTGGTCACGGCATACCTTTCAGGTGGCGGTCGGGGTGTGTCCGCCGGTGAGGGCGGTGAGGACCGTGGCGGTGGCGGGCTGCTTCACGCCGCTTCCCCGCGCAGCGCGGCGAGGAGCGTGGCCCGGTTCGCGGCCTGCTGCGCCGGTGACAGCGGCATACGGCCGTCCGGCGGCTGGTAGTCGTAGACCCGGCCGGTGGGTACAGCCTCCGCGTACAGGCGTTCCAGAGCGGTGGCGTCACGTCGTTCCGGGGCGTTGGCCATCTGAAGTCGGCTGCGCGCCCAGGACACGTGCTGGGCGGAAACCCCGCAGTGCCTCTGGATGTACGCGTTGTTAAAGCCCTGATGCATCAGCTCGGCAACGTCGGGACGGATCCTCATCACAGATCTCCACGGGGTTTTGGTCTCAGTGGTGGTGCGATCGATTGGGCTGCCGTTCGCGTAACCGGCACTGACGCTTACGCGAACGGCACCGGGCTCAGCGAGCCTTGGATGCGTCGAAGATGTCCTGCGGGTCGATCCCGATTTCCTCGGCCTTGTCCGTCGCGCGGTGGGCTTTGGCGACTGCGGAGCGCCAGGTCGGGTCGTCGTAGTGGTCGCGGCCCTGCTCGTGGATCTCGGTAGCAGTCTGTCGGGCAGTGGCGGTGGCGATGGCTGCGTCAGCCAGTACACGGCTGGTGAGCCAGGACGGGAGAGACATGACGGCGCTCCTAACGATGGATCGATCTTGGAGTTCAGAAACGGGCACTGGTGTGGGGCCACCGGCCCGCGCCCGCCGGGGGTGCAGGCGTCGGACCGGTGGTTCATCGGCCGGTGGGCTGCCGGCCGGATTTGCCGCACCCTCCAGGGAGGGGCGGCTGTCAGGGGGTCAGTACGCGGTGACCTGGGTGCGGTAGCCGCGGATCGTGCGACCCCACACCTCGGCGTGACCGCCCCGCTTCACGACCGCGGCCAGCAGCTCGCGCTGCGTCTCGACGACGTCCTCGGCAGCCACCCGGCGGCGAACCAGGCCCGGCACCGTGTATCCGCCGACACGCTCGATGACGCGCACCTCGTACAGGGGCGCCGTAGGCAGCGCGGCGGGACCGAACACGACGTAGGCGATGAACCCGAGGTGCGGGTTGCCGACGGCGCGGATCGCGGCGGCCAGGCGGCCCAGCTCGGCCTGCTCGGTGGCGAGCTCCTCGGCGAGGCGCTCCGCGCGGCCGAGGTAGTTGGTGAGCTGGGCGGAGGTGTTCCACGCGGCCTCGGGGCTGTGGAAGTTGTTGATGGCGATCTGGCCGGTGAGGGCGTTGATCTCTCGGTTGAGGGTGTCGAGTTCGGCGTCGAGGTCGCGGTCGGTGTTGAAGCCGAGGCTGTCGATCATTGGTCCCCCTTGTAGCTGGGTGGGTCGTTGTCGGCATAGCCAGACTACCCACATTCCCATGGTGAACACAATAGGAATGGCGGGACTGTGCCCACCCACGACAAAGGGCCCGACCCCCGAACCGGGAACCGGACCCTCAGCCACACACCTGCACCGTCAGAACGGTGGAGGCTCGTCCGCGCCGCTCCCCCACCCGCCACCGCCACCCGAAGGCCGGCCCGTACCCGGCGTCCCCTGCGCCCACGGATCCTCCGCCGACACCGCACCCTGCTGACGCCGCGCCTGCTGAACCTCCGGCGCACCCTTCCCCGCCGCCCTAGTCACCACCGCGGTCGCCCGGAGCAACGACGGGGCCACTTCCTCAACATCCATCTCGAACACGGTCCGCTTGACGCCCTCACGGTCTTCGTACGACCGCTGCTTCAGCCGGCCCTGCACGATGACCCGCATGCCCTTCTGCAGCGACTCCGCAGCATGCTCAGCCTGCTGACGCCACACCGAGCACGGCAGGAACAGGCTCTCGCCGTCCTTCCACTCGTTCGTCTGCCGGTCGAACACCCGCGGTGTCGACGCCACCGTGAACTTCGCGACGCCCGCGCCGGCCGGAGTGAACCGCAACTCCGGATCCGCCACGAGGTTCCCGACCACCGTGATCACTGTCTCGCCTGCCATGTCCTGTCCCTTTTCTCTCGTCAGCTTGCTCGTGCCACGCTGCGCGGCACCCTGATCGGCCCACCCACGTGCCGGTAACTCGCCCCAGACAGCAGAGACGTGATCACCCTCCGGGGCCGGCCGTACTGCATCGACAGCTCCAGGTCCGTCACCCCACCCGCCGCGTACTTCTCACGGATCTCGACGACCTGAGCATTGGTGAAACCGGCCTGCTTCTCGCCACTCCGCAACACCGGGGGAAGCTCCCGGCCAGCCCGCGTGTACGCCTTCCGCAGCCGGTTCACCGCGTTCTCCGTCGTCCCCTTCGGGACACGGCGCAACTGGTCAACCTGGCGCAGAGTCATGCCGCGGCCCAAGCACTTCTCCAGCGCAACCAGCAGCTCGGCGTCCGAAACATCCACCGGCAGCCCCTCGACGAAGCGCTGCACAGCCACAGGGTCGACGTACTCACTGCCACAGTCGGGATCAGGCACCGCAGCCAGGTCACGGACCGGCCGGTTCTCACCCCAGTGCGGGACCGTCAACGCCCCGTCCTCGTTGAAGTCCAGCCAGCCCAGCGCACGCCCCATCGGCTGCTCCGGATCGACCAGGCCGGCCAGGACAACGATGAGCGCGTTGCGCTGCGCATCGTCCAGCCCGGTGACAACATCGCGAATGTCCTCGGGGCCACCATCTCCGTGGACCAGGACGGCCAGGTGCGCGGCCACAGGCAGCATGTCCTCGGCAAGGTCGCCGCGCTGCTTGGCAGTCAGGGCGCTCATGCCGCGACCTCCGTCTCCGCCGCAGCCTTCAGAACGCCCCAGACGCCCTTCGCGCCGTTCGTGCCCGGGATCCCCAGGTACGCGGCAATATCGACACGCCTCGCCCCCAGTTCATGCAGAGCCACGACCACGTCCGCGTAGTCGTCCCTGAGCTGCGCCCTCCACGTCCGCTTGTCACCGGGCGCCAGGCGGGCCATACGCGACCCTTCGCCGCCCGACCACCACACCGCAACCCGCACGGTCACCTCATCGACGAACAAGCCGTCCTTGCGAAGCGCAGCCGTCATGCCCTCCAGGGACCGGCAGCCGGCCTTCAGCTGCCACAGCCGCCACAGCCACCGCGGGGACACCAGCACCCTGGCCATGGCCAAGTTCGGAACGTGCCCCAGCAACTCCTCCAACTCCAGCGCCCGCCGCTGCTCCGGGTCGAGCCCGCCACCAACACCCCACCGGTAGATCGCATCGTCCGACTGCCGCTGGTTGTTCAGGCACTCGACGATGACGGGGCACCCGACACACAGGGCACGCGCGCGCTCCTTGCGCGACTTGACCGTGCTGTAGAAGTCGTCGGCGAGCTCGCCGCGGCAGACGCTTCGGGTCTTCCAGTCCGGGGATGCGGGCGCGGCGTAACTCCTACTGCGGCGCGTGTCCGCGTTGAGAATGGTCATGACGGGTCTCCGGTGAGGGTGTAGAGGCGGATGATGGCGCCGGGGCGGTCGAGGGCGTCGGGGTGTTCGCCGGGGTAGACCTTGCGGTTGTGGTTCTCGATGACGCGTCCGTCGTCTTCCCACGCCGCGGCTTTCGTGATGGCGTCGTAAGTCGAGCGCTCGATCTTGTCGATGTCGGGGTAGACGGCGGGGTAGGTCCGGCGGCGCTTGGGGGCGCTAAGCGGCTTGGGCATGGTGAAGGTGATGTCGGCGCGGACGGGGCCGGCGAGGTACTGGGCTTCCCCGGTGAGGAGGGCGGCTTGGATGGCGGCCTGGACTTTGTCGCGCCAGGGTTTGACCTTGGTGGAGGACTCCCGCATGAGGGGGATGGTCTTGCCGGTCTTGCGGCTCTTGCCCCATCCGGCGGGGGACTTGCTGCCCTGCGGTCCGGCGATGCCGTAGACGGCGACACAGACGCGCGGGGTGGGGTTCCAGGGGTAGGCGCCGGTGAGGTCGGGGGCGGTGAGGGTCATTGGGTGAGCTCCGGGGTGTGTCGGCGGTACGTGGCATGGCCAGCTCGGTGGCCGAGGTGGTGGAGGCCGCAGTAGTCGCATCGGTAGGCGCGGAAGGCGGGGCCGCCAGTGCGGCGTATGCGGCTGGCTGTTTTGCGGGCGAAGCGGCGGGTGGTGAACCGGGTTTTGCCGAGGCAGGCGATCTCGTACTCAGTCACCGGGGTCGTCCTGGTCGCGTACCTGGGTGATGGTGAGGGTGATGGGGACGGCTCCGTCGGCGTCTGCGTGGCAGCGGACCCATTCGCCGGCCTGGTTGAGGTGGGCGTGGCGGTGGTGGGCCATGTCGGCGTACATGCGGCCGGGGAGAATGGCGTTGACCTCGAGGACGAACGGTCCGTGGTCGTGGTGGCCGACGCGGCAGAGGTTGCCGTTCCAGATGCGGTAGCCGGGGTGGTGCGGGTGGGGGCGGCCGAGCTGGGTTGGGCCGTTCTCGGCGAGGATGAGGGCGTTGATGTTGGCCTGGGCGAGGGCGGCGCCGAGGATCGCGATGTACGTCTGGTCGGGGTGCGTGCTCACCGGGTCGGCTCCTTGGCGTGGGTAACCGTGCAGCCGGTGCTCGCCATCACGTTGTCGATGGCGGCTCGTACCGCTGCCTGGATCTCTGCCACCAGGTCAGGGCGGAGGTCCGGGTGGGTGGCGATCTGCACGGCGGTGTCCCATCCGCTGGTGGTGCAGTACCAGCCCATGGCGGGGTGCGGGGTGAGTCCTGCTGCGCCGAGCTGGATGGCCCACGTGGACACGTCGGCGGCGCTGGTGATCAGAGTGTGGATCTCCTGCTGCGCGGCACGGAACTCGTCGGTGTCATCGCCTTCCGGGTCCAGGAGTTCGGCCCAGGTGCGGGCGCTCCCGTCCTTCTCGGTCTCTACGGACGGCACCCGGCCGCGCTCCATGCCGTCGCCCACGCACCCCTTGTCGGAGTTCTTGGCGAGATCGGCGTGCTGGCGGGCGGCTTCGGCGCGGAGGTCTGCGTTGGTGTACGGCGGGGTGGTCATGACTGGGGGTGTCCCTTCGGCTTCTCGTTGTCGGCGTTGCGTGCGGCGAGGCCGGTGTCGATGTCGTTGCGGGTGAGGGCTTGGGTGTCGGCGGTGGTGGTGGCGGCTTGGGCGAGGGTGAGGGTGCGGGTCCGGCCGTGGAGCTGGGTGCAGTGGGCGGCGGCTGCGGCAGCCTCACGGAGCTGGGTGCCGGTGGTGATGTGGTTGTGGTGTACGGCGCCTTGGGGGCAGGGGGTGAGGGCGTCGAAGCCGGGGGTGCCGGTTGTGTGGGTGAGGCTGGCGCCGGAGGGGAATACGGCGCGGACGCTGCCGTCGGGCTGCGGGGTCCAGGCGGTTATGGGGATGAGGGAGAGTTCGGCGAGACGGGCCGTGTAGGCGGCGGCGATCTGGGCTTCGGTGATGAACTCGGCGTCGGTGTGGGGCCGGACGGGGAGGACCGCGCGGGTGGGGGCTGCGGTCTTCTTCGGTGCGGAGCTGGGGCGCTGCTTGGTGCTGGTCTTCCTGCTCACGGGAGTTCTCCGTCCGGGTCCGGCGGGTCTTGCGGGTTGGTGGTGCCGATGCCGTGCTGGGAGGCGCAGATCATGGCGATGGCTACGGCTCCCAGCACGAGCGCGATGAGTTCGGGCGCGGTGGGACAGGTCACTGGGCGGTCTGATCCAGCGCGGCCACCGCCGGGCAGGGCCATTCGTACCGATCAGGCCGCCAGGTGGGACCGCTGTCGTCCTCGTTGACGCAGTCCCCGCAGATCCAGCCGAGGTGCTGGCGGGCGCACAGGTACTCGCCGCCCTCGTCGGACTCGCAGTGGTCGTCGTCGTAGCCGTCACTGTCGGGGTTGCAACCGCAGTCCTCGGCGCGCAGAAGGATCTCCTGGCGGGAGTGCTCGAACCGCAGGATCAGTTCGGGGTGGTTCCGTTCTGCAGAGAACCGGATGCGGGCGAGCAGTTCGGTGGCGGTCTCATTGGCGTAGGGCGTGATGTTGAGCGCCTGCCAGGCAACAGCTTCAGCGGCTCGCATCCGGCGCTCCATAAGGCCGTATCCGATGCGGTTCAGGTCGTCGGCGATTCGGCTCATCGGGCACCGCCCGGAAGGATGTGGGCCAGCTCGAGCTCGGCGACCGTTACGGCGCGCTGCTCCCGGTCGATCTCCCAGACGCGGGCGGCGTACCCGGCGGCGTACTGGGTGACGGGGTGGTCGTCGATGAGGTAGCCGAGGCGGACGATGAGGGTGTCCAGGTTGGTTCCGGCGCGGTGGTCGTCGTAGGCGTCGGCGCGGCCGGCGTAGAACGCAGGGTCGTGGCCGCCGGTGATGGCGGGGGCGATGGTCATGGTGGTCATGGCGTGGGTCCGTTCTGGGCGGTGGTGCGGAGGACGGGTGGTCAGGCGGCGATGCGCTGGGCGGGGACCGCGGCGAGGCTCTCGGCGGTCTGCTGAGCGCGGAGGACGATGCCGATGACCTCGGGCACGGTCGGGACGGCGCCGGTGAAGAAGTCGGTGGTGCTGACCCAGGTGCGGATGTGCTCGAGGTGGTCGTCGATGCCGGTGTCCGGGTCGTGCGGGGCGTCGGTGGGGAGCACGGCGGAGATCCAGGCGAGTGCTTCCTGCGTGGGCTCGCTCGTCTCGAGGAGGAGCTCGGCCGTCTTCGGGTCCCGGGTGAAGGCGTCCGGGATGCGGCCGGTGACGGCACGGAACACGGCGGCCTCGATGCTGAGGGCGTCCTGGCCGGTGTTGATGAGGTCGGTGCGCTCAAGGCCGTAGTAGCTGAGGTGCTGGGCGGTGACGTCGAGGATGGTGCCGGTGCTGGTGCGGGGCAGGTCCATGGCGGTCTCCCGGTGAGTGCGCGGTGTGGGTGGGCACCCGGCCCCGGGAGCTACTGCGCACCCCTTCGGGTGTGGTGCTCGACTCGGGGCCGGGGAGCTGGGGTTACTGCTCTTCGGGGGTGGGGTGCTGGTCGGCGCAGGTGGGGCACTGGAGACGACCGAGGTTGTAGCCGCCGGACTCCTCAATGACGTGGGCGTCCGGGTCGTCGGCGTCGAAGATGACGGGGCAGGTGCACGGGCAGGCGCACCTGAAGATCTCGTTGTACCGGGGCCTGCCGATGCCGGTGATGGCGATGGCGGCGGTCATGAGCGCCTCGTACTCGGTGGCGGAGGCGGTGATGTCTGCCTGCTCCATCAGCCGGTCGAAGGTGTCCTGTGCTGCCGGAGTGAGGGTGGCGTAGTTGACGGTGGTGGGGTGGGCCGGGGCGTGCGTCATCACGGCGTTGGCCATGGTGGCCTCCAGGGATGGGGTACTCCGGGACGCTTGTGCGTCTCGTTGTCGGCATAGCCACTCTACCCACATTTCCATGGTGATCACAATGGATATTTAGGTAGGCATGAAGAAACCCCCGCCCAAGTCGTTCTGGGCGGGGGCGTCGTCGGACGGTGGCCGGCGGGTCAGTCCCGGCGGGCCACGGCCTCCTGGTGGGCCATCAGGATGTCGCTGAAGCTGACGTAGTCCCGGCGGTGATGCCGCTCGGTGTACAGGTCATCTCTCTCGATCCATCGGCGGATCGTGGAGACAGAGGCAGGATGCCCGGTTGCTTTGAGCTGGTCGCTGATCTCCTCGAGGGTCATCATGTCGCTGGCGACCGTGTACGGGACGATCGTCTGTATGGCCACGGTGTGCTCCCGGTGTCGGCTGGCCGTCGTTCGCAGCTCCGGCGGCCGATACAGGGTGGATGGATTCAGCAAATCCGCTTGCGAGTGTTGCGTGATGAAGCTGTGGTTCCGGTGGGTAGACCGCCGAGGGGGCGGTCAGGTTGCACGGCGGGCTACGGCGCTGTTCTGGGCGACGTGCTCCTGGGCGAGCTGCTTCAGCTCCCACATGTGGGAGACACCGTCGTCGTCGGTGCAGAAGTGGTTCACACACACCGCGCGCTGGGCCTTCGCCCGCCAGTACAGGCCGTAGCATCCGCACTGGGGGCAGGGGTGGCGGCGGATCACGCTGGTGTCACCCGCGGCGATGGCGTGCTCGAGACCCTGCCGGTAGATGATCGCCTCGCGGGCGTTCTGCTGCTCGGTCTCAAGGTGGGCGGTGTGCTGGCGGGCCCAGTCGTAGACGCGGTCGGCCTCACCGGTGAACGGGAGGGCTTGGGGGAAGGCGGCCCGGGTGTGCGTCTCGACTTCGTAAACGGCGGCGCGGATCCGGTCGACGACACCGAGGTTGATCGGGGCGGGGGCGTGGGCGGGGCGGGATGATCGTCCGTCGCCGGGTCCGGTGCGGGGATGCTCGGTGAACTCCGCCTGGAGGAGGCGGAGCCGCTGGGCGGTGGTGTCGTCTGCTCCCGAACTCATGCTGTCCCCGTCCCGTATGCCGGCCCGGGGGCGCGGTGCGTGACGGTGTATGTGCCGGGGAGCGCGCGCCGGGGGCCGGAGGCTGTTACTCCGGGTTATTCCGGACGCCCCAGTCTGGCATGAGTTGGTCGCGAGTTGAACTGAAAGTGGTAAGTGATCAACGGTGCGTATGGGGCTGTTGCCAACTTGTCACAGATCAACCTGCATTAGTGCTCGGCATATTCACAGGGCTTCGGGTGCGCCCCGCATCCCGTCGATCATCCCGGCGAGGTGCCGGTACTCCTCCTCCCCTACCAGGTGCTCTGCGCGGGATCCGTCGAGCATGAGGAGAACAGTGTCGAGCGTGAGACGGAACGCGTCCGCGGTCGCCTCGTCGGACAGGGTCCGGCCGTTGTGCAGGAACATTGCCTCAAGGGTGATAGCCAGCTCCTCCAGCGGTGAGCGGGCCGCCACAGGTTCGGACGGGGCGGGCTGGGGTGCGCGCCGGCCACGTCCGCTACGTGCGGTGCGCCTGTCGAACCGGATGACCGTGCCGTGACTGCTCGCGGGGCCTGGGGGGCCGTCGGGGTGCACGGGCTTGGCGGATGAGGGCATGGGGCGTCTCCGCTCCTCCGGCATCGGGAAGGGCGACCCGTGGGTGCAGTCCGCGGGTCTCCCCCGGTTCGGCTGCCGGTGGCCTACCAGGGAGTGCCCACTGTGGCACCAATGTCGCCATGTCGGTAAGCCGTGCCTGAGTTTTGATCCGGTCGTGACCCCTGCCGGGGTACTCTCCCGGCCACTTCCGTCTTGGGGACTGGGTCGGGGCATGAGGAAGCCCCCGGACCGTGGGGGTTGGAGTTTTGCCGACAACGACCCGCCTCGAGCCGAGGGCCTGAGACCTCACGGGCACGCCCGTCAGATGACGGTGATTGTAGTCCGGGCTCGCTCCACGCTGGGAGGGGCTGCACGAACCTGGTGGTGGGTGGGGTGCGGGGGCGGAGGCGCTGCGATCCCGGCAAGGGGAGACCTCCGCCCCTGCGGCCGGCCACCTCGTGGGGCGGCGACAGATCCAGCCAAGTCGGTGGTGTGTGCACGGGGAAGGGGTGTGACGTCTTATCACTCGGTCGGGTGACTGAAAAACCCTGGCGCAGCGAGACTTTTCGACCGGTTCCGACCGCACACGACAACGGCCCCGCTTCCCGCCACCGGGCGGAAGAACGGGGCCGCAGTTCTGTCAGAGCATCATGGTCACGAGCTGCTCGGCTGTGGAGCCGTCGCGAGCTCCTCTTCCATGACCTTGGCTAGCCGTCGTGTCAGCATGTGCCGGTCGAGCTCCCCCATCCCCGCCATCAGCCCGTGGAGCACCGGCTCCCACCCGAGGCCGGGCGGTAGCACCCAGTCCGCGTCCGTACCGGTCTCGCCCAGTTCTGCCGGCTGTGTACCTGTAGCCGGAGACTCGGCCGTGCCGCCCTGTCGAGGTTCCGGCAGCGATGCCTCAGTCGGCTCCGACTCGCGCGCTTCCGTATCTGCCTTCCGTGCCGGCTGCTCCTTGACCGGCTGCTTAGCCGATGCGTTCGCGGGTTCTACCGCGGCAGAGTCGGCGGACGTCCGGCCTACGTCGGGCTGCGTTTTTACGGCCGTAAAACTTGGCGCCACCGCAGCCTTGGCGGGAGGAGTCCGCCGGGCCTCGGCGGCAGCGCTCTTCCTTTCCCGCTGCCGCTGCTGCTCCTTCTCCCACCAGGCCAGCTGCTCCGCTTGCTCCCAGCCGTGGTCCTTGACCAGCTTTCCCAGTTTCCGCGCGTACTCCAGCGGAAGCTCACGCCGGCGAACCAGGTCCTGAGCGGCGGGGGCGAGCCGGAGCAGGACGCGGCGCTGAGACACCCACGCGTCACCGCGCTCGTAGTGCTCGGCTACCGCCCTTGCTGTGCCAAACGCCTCGACCAGAACATCGACTGCGTTTGCCTCTTCGATTGCGTCGAAGTTCTGGCGGTCGATGTTCTCCGACACGACAGCGTCGAGGAACGTCTTTCGGGTCTCGGCCACGTCGTCGTTGATGACGCACTCGAGCGTCGGAAGACCGATCGCAGAGGCGCCCCGGAAGCGGCGCTCCCCGCTGACGATGACGAAGTCGACGTTGCCGACCTTCTCTTCGTGCTCGGGCCACAGCTTCAGGTAGGCGGTACGCGTCACCACAGGCAGGGCCTGAATCTGGCGACGCTTCAAGCTACGGCCGAAGTCTTCCAGCTCTTCCAGGGAACCAAAGTCCTTCCGCGGGTTGACCCTGTTGGGGGACAGGCGCGGCAAGGGAACACGAAGGAGCCGGCCGTCAGCCCGTGTGTCGACAATCGGGGCTTCTTCGTCGTCGTCGAGAAAGTCGTCGAACTCGTCGTGCTTGGACATCGTCACAGGGCCGCCTGCTTCTGGCGGCGGATCTGGTGCTCAAGAGCGAGGGCCATGAAGTCTTGCTTGGCCTTGGTCGAGGTGTGGTTCGACTCGTACTGGGTGCAGAATCGCCCGTTGATGATGCCGCGTGCGTGCGGCTTGTAGTGGCGGATCGTCGTGTTGTAGCGGTTCCAGCCGCGGCGCTCGACCATGCTGATGGTCCGGTCGCGGTCCGCTTCGCCGTCTCGCGGGTCCCAGTTGTTGACGAGAACGCCGTAGGGGATCTGGCGCGGGATGAGTACCCGTTCGATGGTGGTCTTCGTCGGTCTGAACGCGGCGCCTTCGGCCTCGAGGGGGACGATGACGTCGTCTGCGACATCGAGGATGGCGCGCAGGGCGTCACCTACGGTGCCGTCGCCCAGTGGGTCGATCGACTCGTCGTTCTCATCCTCTTCGTTGAGGGGCATGAAGCCAGGGGTGTCGACGATGATGAAGTCGGCCTTGGCACGGCGAAGGCGGCGAAGCTGCGCAACGTTGTTGTGGGCGTTCACCACTCGGAAGGGAACGTCGCGGCCGGCTTTCCTGACCTCTTCGGCGTGTTCAACGCTGGTGGCCTGGGGGTCTATCGACACGACCGCCACGGACGGGTTCTCGCCGCCGGCTCCGCTGCTGCCGAGGATCTCTGCATAGACCGCGGCCAGGTTGACCGTGATGAGCGATTTGCCCACCCCGCCCTTCCTGTTCAAGAGCACGGTGATGTATGGCATCTTGCTGTCTCCGATTACTTCCCGATGTTCCGGTACTCCGGACTGCTGGCAGTCTCTCAGACCATCGGGCGTGCTTCGGAGACGGCGGGCGGGCGGGGCCAAGTTTTACGGCCGTAAAAACGTCAGGGCGCCCGAACCGTGCACGGGCCCGTGCGTGAGCGAGGGAGCTGTTTTACGGCCGTAAAACTCAGCGGGCGTCGTCTTCGCCGTGCAGCCGCTCGTCAGTGCTCTGCTCCGCCTCGGCGGCAGGTTCGAATATCGGCTCACGAAATAGGTTCGCGTAGGCCGGCTTCGTTAGTTCCACGGTTTGTTGCTGCCGGGGTTCAGACATGGTGTGGCTCCTGGGGTGGGGATGTACGGGTAGTCACGCAACGTCGAAGGCGCGGCGGACAGGCTGGCCTGCGCCGCCGTACTTGTACGTGAGGGCGGCCTCGATGCTGGCCAGCAGTAGATCGGCTGTTCCCTTGGAGCTCTCCTCGACTTCCTGGCGGGCCACGACAGCGTCGGTGAACGCGTCTTCAGGCTCGCGGAGTATGGCGTGGGCCTGCCGCTCCATTGCTGCCACGACGCGGGGGTCGACGGTTCGAAGAGCACTTGGCTGGATCGCAGCAAGCGCGGCCTGGTATCCGGGGGAGGCGGTGGCCCGGGTTTTCACCGGCGCCGCAGTAGCCGCTTCCGGATTGGCGGCCGGCCGATCCATGGACGCGGCGCCAATCTGACCGACGGGCAGGGGTCGGATTGCGCGGACGACCTCGGAGCCCAGCTTGTCATTGATCTGCTTGGCGAGCTGCCCGCCGAGGAGCCGAAGCTGGGCGGCGTAGGCGGGGGAGCAGGGCCGGAGTTCCAGGACGCGGCGTTCGGTGTCGTAGTGGACGGGCTCGACCCTCCCGACGTACTGCGGACAAAGCTCTGACCACCTCTCGAGGATGTCGCCGCCTTCGACGCCGGGCTTCCAGCCGAGTTCGCCGGTCATGGTGGCGAGGACTGCGCCGAGTCCTGCAGGATCCCGGCGGCTGCCTGTGCGTGCGGCAGGGCGGAGACGGCGAGCTGGGCCTGTGGTCTTTGTGGTTCTGGTGCTGGCCTTGTACTGGGCGAGAGCGAGACGGGCCAGGTCCCGGCCGGGGGCCGGCTGCTGGGATGTGGTGTCTGGCATCGGGTCCTCCTCAGAACGCCGGGGCAGGGGTCGGGGTCGGGGTGGTGAGACGAAGCGCGACCAGGGCCTGGTCGACGAGCTTGCTGGTGAGAAGCTGCCGGACTGCGGTCTCGCTCAGCGTGTCCAGCAACGAGCGAACGTAGGTGGGGTCATCGGCGGCGAAGGCACGGTGCATGCCGATCTCGTGCGGGCTGAGCGCGTGAAGGTCGATTTCTCCGGCTGGGATGAGCCCGTCATTGCCGCCGGTGCTCGTAGTGCGGGTGGCATTCGCGGCGCGCATAGCGGCACCGAACGCGGCCTGTGCCTCACTGACCTCAACGTCGTCCGGGGCTGCGTGCGGGGCAGGTGCGTCGTAGCCGGAGTGCCGGAAGTGTTCCTGCGCGGTGGACTCCTGCCATGCCAGCACCATCTGCTGGCGGGCCCCGGGCGTGGCGTAAAGCAGGTGGACGCCCTTGATGCGGTGGGCGAGGAGACCGGACGGTCGGCGGGTGTCTGCGGGATCGATCGGGCTGTGCTCCTCGGCAGCGGCCTGAACCTCTCGCCAGGTCCATCCGGCGTCGGCGCAGTGCCGGGCAATCCACGAGATGCGGGGGGCGGATGCCTTCTGCAGCCACGGCACGTTGGTGACGAGTTCCTGCCCGAGCTGGTAGCGGCGACCGATCTTGTTGAGCTTCTGCGGCCCGCGGCTGGTCTTCTTCTGGGTGGGGTGACTGTGGCTCCCGCTAGCGAGCTTTGTCTCAGAGGGAGATGTGGAAGTACCGGCAGTAGAAGACGCTGAGGTACCACCCTGCATTGGGGTGCAACGCGACCTACCCGAAGCACGGGTCTTCGAGCGGCGGCGACGTACCTTCCGGGCGGCCTTCTTGGCGAGCTTCCCGATGAGCTTCCGGCCTTCTTCGGCGATGCCTACAGGGCGCCGCTCGGGGCCTTCGCCGACCGTGCGGATGCCGAGTGCTTCGTCGAACTCGACGGGGACGGTCCGCTCGAACACGGAGGCCTGGTTGATGCGACCGGTGAGCCGGGTGCCCTTACTGCGATACACGAGCAGCCCGGCCTCGCGGAGCATGTCGAGGTGGTACTGCACGGTCCGTTCGGAGAGCTTGAGCTTTCGGGCGAGGTAGGCGACGCTCGGCCGGCACTCGGCGAGGGCGGAGATCTCCTGTGCGATGAGCACGGTCGTCGGCCCCCATTTCGGTCCGTGCGTGCGGGACGGGGTGTAGAGGCCGGAGCCGCCTACCCAGTGGACGGCCTGCATCCAGGAGTAGGGGCAGGTCGCGATGCGCCCGGTCGTGGTGTTCAGCCACTGGCTGGCTGCGATCACCCGCAGGCTGGCACCACGACCGGACCCCGCACTGTACTCGCACACGCGTTCGAACGTGTCATGCGGGGTGTTCGTGTCGCCATGAGTTTGCTGGCACGGGATGCCGCCGGAAGCGGGGGACTTTTGGGGTGAATCGCCCGTCCGGGCGTGCGGAAGCTGACAAGCGGTGTGCGCGTACGGCACTATGTACCTGCTTTCACTGAACGCGAGAACGCCGAAGGGGCTCTCACTGCTGGTGAAGGTGAAGTGGTTCTGGACGAACCTGTTGTTCGCTCGACCTGCTCGGTCCCGGTCGTCAAACCGGATCTGAGAGTCGGGCCTTAGCTCGAAGCGTCAACTTCGAGCCGTAGGAAGTGGCCGCGCATGGTGCGTCAACACCAGCGGCCGGCGGTAGAGGAAGTGCCCCCGTCAAAGGGCACAGGACCTCCCGCTTAGAACGTCGCTACGTCACCTGATCTCCCTTACTGGGTGAGGTCTGCCCCTGCGCCTGCTTGGCCAGGAAGTCTTGGATGCGGAGCTCGACGTGCTTCTCGACGCCGATCATCGCGAGGTTCAGGTCCCAGTCCGTGGAGTCCTTGCGGCTGTGGCCGTGGATGATCGCACCGAGGAGGTCGCGCAGTTCCTCGGTGGTCATCGGGACGTCATTGCCACCGAGGGCGGCAATTTGGGCTTCGAGCTTCTGATAGCGCAGCTTCGTGGCGCGGTCGAGGCTCATCGCTCGCCCTCCGTCCAGCCGTAGTCCCTGGAAGGGATCGACGGGACGATCGGAAGACCGGCTTCCTTGCGCATCACGTTCTGGCGCATCAGGGCGTCCATCTCTGTGGCGCGCTGGCTGGCCATCTCCTTCATCCGCTCCTCGATGACGCCGTTGGCGATGTCCATCGAGATGTCGGCAACGCAGTCGACGCACCGGAGGTACGCCACGTTGTCCGGGAACTCGGCCTTCTTGTTGCTGAGCGGGAAGAACTGGAGCCGGTCGGCGTAGGCAATCACGGCGCCGATGACCGGGCCTCGGTTGCACTCGCAGTAGTCCAGCGGCTCGGGATACACCATGGGGGTGCCCTGAGCGGTCGCGGTCCGACGGAGCTGCCGGACGACGGCGGTCACGCGGTGGGTGAAGTAGCGGTGACAGGGCCCCTACGCTGCGACGGCGGTGTGATGTTCACGCCGGAGTGCGAGGTCCCACTGTCTGATAGCCCGGATCCCCGGGTAAGCTTCGCCATAGAACTGGCACCTTCTTTTAGTGGAGTGTGGTGTCGGTCCGCCCCCGCACCAGATGCGGCAAACATCTGGGGTACTGCGGGGGCTTTCCTATTGTCTTGGTGACCCCGTCCGGCCGTTCCCATTTCTGAGTGGTCGTCTGGCGCCAGGCTGAGCCTACCCGTTCCGCGCTCCACTTGTCTCACCCCTTGCTAATCGTGTCGTTGATCGGACTTGTCATCAGATAGGCAGCTCATCGCACGGCTGTGCGGGCGGCGATCTCTGTCCAATAAAAATTCACACCAAGTAACGTGATCTTGCTCGGGTGGCCCGGTACCCCTTCAAGAAGCCCTGGCCAGCAAAAAGGAAGAGAAAGGCTTGGGCTCGGGCCGGATTTCCCGGACCTGCCCCACCGCCTCGGGCTGCCCGTCAGCCTCTGCGGGTTGGGCGGCGGCCCGTCGCTTGGCGCGGCCTTTGGTGGCGGCGGTGCAGCACACATCACACCGGCACTGGAGGCAGTTGTACCGGTACTCGCCGTGCTCCACGTTCTCCTGCCGCACCTTCTTCCCCACGGCCTTCGCGTCGACGAGGGCCCGGCCAAAGGCGGGGTTGGTGCGGGCGTGGCGGGGCGGGACGTTGTGGTGGATGCCCGCGGTGGCGGCCGCGTCGGCGAGGGTCATGCCGGCGGCTACGGCTTCGAGGTACCGGAGCCGCTTCTTGTCGTCGAAGAGGTCCCGGTTGGTGGCGGTGTACGTCACGGGTGGCCTCCGTCCCGCATGGCACTGGCTGCGGCGTCGAGTTCGTGGTCGGCGGGGTGCCGGGGTGGGTGGATGGCGGCGGAGCGTGCGGCCAGGTTGCCCATGGCCGTGTATCCGGCGTTCGCCAGTTCGGCGCGGAGCCGGTTCAGGGCGTCGGGTGTCCAGGATGGGCGGACGGAGAGTTGGCCGGCGCGGAACCCGACCGGGAGGGCAGCCTGCCACACCGCCTCGACCATGACGGGGTCCCAGTCGGGGAAGAGGTCGGCGGGCAGTTTACGGACGGTGCCCGCAGCTTCGAGGGTCCCGGCGGCGATGAGTCCGGCGAGGTAGTCCCCGGAGGACTGGCACCGGTCGGCGAGGGCCTGGTCGCCATCGGGCCCGGCCGTAAGGTCCGTGACGGGGGCGGCCGGGGCGGGGGTGTGGTGGGTGGTCATGCGGCGGGCTCCAGCACGGTGGTCGGGACGAGCGGGATATGGGTCTGTAGAACGGTCCGCACAGGGGTGAGGCGGCGCAGCGCGGGACGGTGCGGCAGGGAAGCAGGGGCCCGGCGTGCGGGCGGCCGGCCGGGACGAGCCGGGGTGCGGCCGCCGCGAGGCATGCCCTCCAGGCCGGGCAGGATCAGCTGGACGGGGCGGCCGGGGGCGATGCGGCGCTGCCGGGCCCCGTCCGTCGTCGGCGCCGCGGCGTACGCCCACGGCCCGTCCGGGCGAATCCGGGTCGAGCGGGGCAGTAGCCCCTGGTCGACAGCCGCGGTCAGGAGCTGGTCGCGGGTCGCGCGTTCCTTGTCCAGGCCGAGCATCGTGACGAGTGCGCTGCGGTGCCAGTTCGCGGTGCGCAGGTCCATCCCGGCCTGGTAGGCGACAAGTTCGGGATCGGTCTCGCGGGCAAGGGCGACTAGGACGGCGCGCTTCTGCGAGGTGCGGCCCTCGGACAGGTCCCGGGCCACCGGCACGGCCAGCGCTTCTGCCGCCGGGGCGGTGCCGACGGTAGCGGCGTGCCGGCGGGCGATCAGCGCGCGGTGCCGGGTCAGGGCCAGCTCCCCGCCCATGACCCCTTCCGGCTCGACCAGGTGCTCGACACCCTCCGTGTCGACCACCGTGGTGTTGGCGTAGGTGCGGCACAGGGCCAGGACCGGGCACCGCGTGCAGATCGCCATGGCGGCTTTCTCCCGGTCGATCCGGGTCTTCTGCGGCTCGGCACCGTCACCGGTGTACGGGCCCCACGCGTCCAAAGGCACGTCCGGGTCCGCGGCCGACATGGTCGGGTTGTCCTCGTCGGGGGCGCACCCCCGGTACTTGTAGTGCCGGTCGTCGGTTAGCTGCTGCCGGGCTGCGATCGGATCCGTCATGGTGTGGTGTCCCCCTCCTGCGGGTTGTGGCGTGTGGTGCGGGCGTACTCGGCGGCGATGATCTGCTCGGCGTCGGCGAGAAGCTGCTCGCGCAGTTCGGCGGCCCGCTGTTCGGCGACCGCGGCCCGGATCCGGCGCTTGAACGCCTCGGCGTCTCGGTGGTGAGCGGCCTCCGTCAGGCGGACCGCGGCCCTCTCCAGTCGGATCAGACGCTGCAGGTTGCGCAGCCGCCACCACGCCAGGCAGGCGCCCGCGGTCAGGACGGCGAACACGGCTACGGCTATCGGGTACACGGACATCGCCTCCTCCTCGTCGGGGCGCCAGATGGGCAGGTGTGCAGAAGGCTGCGGCCGGCCCCGAATGGGACCGGCCGGTGGATCAGGTGCTCAGGTAGAGCTAGCGGTCACTTGAGCCGGGCTCTGCCGGCGTCGGTGATTTCGATGGACGTGCTGAGGTGCGGGCCGTGGATGATCCGCACGTAGCCGGCTTTCCCCATGGCGTAGATCAGCACCTCGGTGGTGCCGTGTCCGTCGCGGGAGCCAAGGGCCCACAGGCCGCGCCGCGCGCCGCTGTACGGGCGGACGGGCTGCGGCAGGGCGGCGATGACACGAAGGGCGCGGATTGCTGCCGGCGACTCGGGGTTCGGGGGCTTCTTCTCGCGCTTCGGCTTGGCCGCGGCGTCGAGATCGGTCAGCAGCTGCCGGCCGGCTTCAGTGACGCGAACGAAGCCACCGTCGCCGTCCCAGCCGGCCAACAGCTTGGCGTCGTACAGGGGATAGAAGCTGGCCCGGTTGTACGCGGCGCCGCTCGCATCCCAGTAGTAACGACCACGGGAGAGATAGCGGACGTGCACGCCATCCCCCTTGTCAGCGCGGGCGAGAGCGCGGAGCAGCTTTTCAGCTGCGGGGGTCAGTGCGTTCATCAGGCGGCGCTCCTCTCCGGGGCGTGGGCGTTCTGCTCGGCCTGGCGGGCCTGCTCCTTGAGCTCGGCAATGCGGGTGGTGACCATCGCGCCGAACTGGACCATCCCGCCGTGGGGCCCATCGACCTCCGTCAGCGCCACGTTGCGGCGGGTGGCCTCGGCCATGTCCTTCGTCAGTTCCATCGGGTCGTTCCAGTGCCGCTGCACCTGGGCCATGAGCTGGTCCACCTGGTCGGCAGATGCGCCGTGCTCGGCGGCAACCTGTGCAGCCGCGGCGGGGGCCTCCTGCGCCTTGCGCTCCTCCCGGGCTGCGGCCTCACCCTTGAGCTGGGTGCCGCGGGCTACCAGGAGGTCCCCGAGCGTGGTCTGGCCGTTCGGGCCGTGCACGGTCGCATTCAGGAGCCCATCGCCCTTCGCCTCCGTGTGCATCGCCAGCAGCGCCGTCACGTTGTTCCACACGGTCGGCTTGCGGAGCCGCTCCATGTACGCGTCGGCCGGGGAGCTCTGTGCGGCGGGGTGGTCGCGGTCGCCGTCGTCGAGGGACCCCGCATCGACCGGGATCATGAACGTCTGCATGAGCGCGTACTTCAACGCTGCGGACATTGCCTTGTTCGATGCCTTGTCGGCGGTGTCGGACGCCTCGCCCAGCGTGGTCGCGGTGACCTTGTCGCCGGCCGGGCCGTAGAAGTGGAACGCGACCCGCAGGTGAACGGCATTCATCTTCCCGCGCACCGAGGTCTGGAAGTCGAGGATCTCCGTCATCATGAAGACGCCGTGGTCCCGGAGGGGCTGGGCGAGGGCTCCGATGAAGTCGTCGACACCCCGGAACTTGTACTTCTGGTGGTCGTTGAAGCCGTTCTTGCCAACGTCCCTGACGTCCCGCATGACGAGTGCCATCAGCTGGTGGATGGTGGGGTGGGCCTGATTTTGGGTGTGCGAGGTGGGGCCCTCCGCCGTGTTGCTGGCGGGGGCCTCGACGGCCGTAGCCATGAGGTCTCCTGTGAGGTTGTTGCTACGCGGGGTGGGCGTGGTTGTCGGCGTCCAGGCCCACCCCGTCAGGGCTGACTACTCGGACGCGCCCGGGGCGACGTCGTACTTGTGCAGCAGGTACGCGATGGCGACCTGCAGGGGGCGCAGGCCCTTGGCGGACGCCACCTGTACATAGAGGTCGTCGTTCGGGTTGATCCGCAGATTCACCATGTCCGACGTGTCCGCCCACACCGGGGCGTCCGGCGTGAACTCGCCGCTGAGGTACTTCTGGAAGCCCTCGGTGACGTCGTCGGTGACCATGCGGCCGGCGGCCTTGGCCTGGGCGCGGATCGCGTCCCGCACCGTGCGCGGAACCTGGGGGTTGCGTGACGTGCCAGTCGCAGGCGGGGCAGCCGCACTGTCCCCCGCGTACGGGCCGGCCTTGTACGTGCGCATCAGGTGGTCCGCCGCCACGTGCGCCGCGGACATGCCTGCCGCCTCCTCGACCTGCTGGCGCAGCGAAAGGGCCGGGGTGATGTTGAGGTTGACCTTTTCAGCGGAGGCGCCGTACCGGGCCCGGACGGGCTTGCGCGGGGTGTACTCCCCGGCGAGGAGACTGCGGAACCCGTCGTTGACGACGTCCGTCACTGACGTACCGGCGGCCTCCGCGGCGGCCACGATCTGATCCCGCGCAGCCTTGTCCAGCATCACTGACAGGTTGGGGCCGGCGGTTCCGTCGGGGTCCGTGGCGCGCAGAGCAGCCCAGCCCCTGGGGGCGAGGACCTCGTCGACCCATGCGGCCAGGTCGGGTGAGTCGACCTCCCGAAGGCGGTCGGATGCGGCGACGAGGCCGGTGCGCAGTTCGCGGTTGGTGGGCACGGGGCGGGGTCCTCTCGGCGAGCGCCGGTCGGACCTGGGGTTCGGCGGGCGCTTCTTGGGGGCGTTGGCCACGCCAGTTTCCTCCTTTTCCATTGCGGGCGCCATGCTCATTGGGGTAGCGCCTGCCGCCGGGGCTGTCCCGACAACCAGAACTCTACCCACATTCCCATTGTGTTCGCAAGGGGAATGTGGGACGGTGGTCACACACCAACCACACAGCGGGGGCACCGAATGCGACACACGAACCAGCAGAGCAGCACCAAGACCCTCGCCGACCTGTACCGGGCCCTCGATGCCCAGCGCGCCGTCACCATCACCTACGTCGACAAGCACGGCGTTGAGACGATCCGAACGGTTGAAGTGCACGAGGTTCGCACCACCAGCGAGGGCATCGAGATCGTGGCCATGTGCCGGCTTCGCGCCACCGAGATGCAGGCCGACCCGCGCATCCGATCCGCCGAGCGCACCTTCAACGTCAGTCAGATTGCCGCCTACACGGTGCACCGCATGGCCTACGCCCTCGACCGTCCGGCCCCCGCTAAGTACGTACGTCCCGCCCCGGCGCCGGCCGACAGCGCGGAGGCATTGTTCTTGTACGAGCTCGCTCGCGACCAGGACGACGCCGACCACACCCCCCGTACCCTCATCCAGTCCGACACCGGCCTTGCGGCCTAGGGAGAATCGAATGTCCATCAACTACTACGCGGTCGGCCCCTTCTCCGGCGGCGACGGGGATGGCCTGCACATCGGCCAGCACGTAGGCGGCTGGGAGTTCCTGTGGCGTTCACACGACGAGCAGGGCGTCATCTGTACTGACACCTGGTGGAAGTTCCTCTCCGGCCCGGGCGTCACCATCCGCACTGAGGCCGGAACCAACGTTCCGCTGGACGACTTCTGGGCCCACGCCACCCTTCGGCCCGGCCAGGCAGGACTGCACCAGATGCGCAGCCGCCCGAAGGGTGTCATCGACTGGCGGGACAGTCGAGGCTGCCCCTTCCGGCAGGCCGACTTCTGCTGACCCCGTGAACACCGAAGGCCACCGCCCCGAACCGGGTGGTGGCCTCAACCTGCCGGGCACACCCGTCAGATGACGGCGATTGTAGTGCGCCCGCTCACCACACCGCCACCACTTCCAGGACACTGGCCACATGGACCGAGACGATCGGAACCAGCAGCAAGCCCTCATCGGGGCGCCAGAGGCCGGCTACCGGCACCGGTACTGCCGCAAGTGCGGGCGCTCCCTCACCAACCTCGACTCCCGACTCACCGGGTACGGGCCAGAATGCGACCCCAATCGCCGGCCCCGACCCGCCGCTGAACACCAGGTCGAGCAGGACACGCTCCCAGGAACCTGAGCCCCCTATGTCTGGGATGATCCCGACACATGCCCAGTACTGGGAGAGACCCTATGGACACCCCGAGACTCACTCCGCCCAGCGGCATACGAAGGGCCACGCGCAGCCTTGGCAAGTTGGTCGCCTACGTTGTCGGTGCGTGGCTGTTCATCGTCATCCTCGGCAACCTCATCGATCTGGTAGACGGCGACGACAAGAAGGCCGACAGCAAGCCCAGCCCGAGCGCTTCAGCCACGGGGACCCCCATTCAGTGGGTCTACCAGGGGCAGGGCTGCTCCGATGGATGGCATTCCTCATCTATCGGCAAGCGAGGAGCTTGCAGCCACCACGGCGGCGTCATCACGGTCTACCAGTCCAACATTGGCGGCCTAGTCACGATCTGCGGACCGCGCTACCAGCCCAAGACCTTGGAGCGCGCCCAGGAGCTTGCCGACAGCGGCGGCAACGTGACCTGCGACTTTGAGTAATCCCGCTGGTAATGGCAGGTGGCCCCGCGGAACGTGCGAAGCGATCGCGGGGCCACACGAGCACCGTCCTGTCAGGGCGCCCACACCGACCGTACGGGCAACCCGCTCTGACCGCCCGTCGACATCAGCCGGCCGGAGGCTCCTCCAACGGCACCGCCTCGACGGACCGGCGGATCTGCTCCATCGTCGTAGGCAACGGCTCCCACCCGTACTGCCCGGCCATGACCCAGTTCAGCGCCGTGATCCCCCGCGCGTACGCCTGCCGCAACCCCTGCGGCCGCAGGGGCACCCCCGGCGGGCCGGCCTTCGATGGCACGATCGACACCCACAGTGCGGTCTTCGCACCTTCCAGCGGCAGCGACTCCACCAGGCCCTGCCGCACCTTCAACCAGCGGCGCACCGCCACCTGGGAACCCTCCCGCAGCGGGTACCACTCGACCTCCGGCAACGGATCCAGCTCGGCTACCGCGGCCAGGACCCGCTGCCGGGTCTCCTCCGACACCCGCTCCAGCCAGCCACCCAGCACCGACCGGGCCGCCTCCGTCCCCACCTCCGCCAGGGCCGCGATCTCCTCGACCCGGTTCGGGGGCGCCTTCTGCTGCTGCCGGCGCACCGCCACCGCCGTCTCGCCCGCAGCCAGATCCGACAAGGACTGCGCCGCCAACTCCCCCGACCGTGGGGCCGCGTCCAGCACCACCGCCACGATCGCGAGCAACCGGGTCCGGTCCTCGTACGACAAGGCTGTCCCGTCCCGTTCCAGCGGCCCCTGCCCGGCCAGGTCCACCATCCCCCGGTACAGGGCATCCAGCGACCGGCCACCCACGGTGGGCTTCGGCTCCGGGTTCGCAACCGACGGCAGGCGCACCGTCTTCCCCGCCGGCAGCACCTCACGGGCAAGGATCTTCAGACAGTCCCGCACAATCCGAAGCGTCCACTCCGGCAACGGCTTCCCGACGTCCCTTTGCAGGTGCCGCAACTGCCCATCTGCCGCGAGCTCCCAGAACGGGCGCAGCGACGCCCACGTAAACAACTGGGCCGCGGTCCGGGACGCCCGGCCCGGCATCTCGTCCCGGCCCACAGCCCGGTCGAACATCCCGACCACCATCCGCAGCTGCCGCAGCCGGCCCTCCGACACCTGCCCGGCCATGGAGTCGACTGCCGCGGCGAGCTGCCGGACCGACGGGGCGCTGTACTGCTGGGGGCTCATCGGTGTCTCCCGCTGGTCGTCATCAGGTCAGTCCTGCGGAAGCATTGTCGTCCCACCCGTCGTCGCGCTGCATGTATCCGAGCATGGAACGGCTGTGACGGGCCCATCCACCCTGGTCGGCAATCGCGACCGCATCCTTCCCCTTGCGGCGCCCGGTGGAGGCCAGGCCGGAGCGCAGCGAGTGCCCGGTCCACTTCACAGGGATCCCGGCGCGGGCGGCGATCCGCTTGATGGCCTGGGTCACGCCGTCCGGACCGAGCGGGCCGCGGATGTTACCGTGCTGGTCAATCCAGTGGAAAGCGGAGTCAGTTGGCGACCGGTGCGCGCTTCCGCCGTGGGCGACGAGGGCCTCACGGTAGGCGATCCATGCGCGCACGGGGCAGATCGTCGGGTCGGAGGCGTAGGGAATCTTCGGGCTGCGGACGCTGTGCTTCGTTTTGCCTGTGAGAACGGAGACGACGAGTCCCTTGGCCCGTACCGACACGTCCGCGTTCAGCAGGCCTGCGGGTTCCGAGGCGCGGGAGGCGTAGTGGAAGCCGGTGAGGATCAGGGCGAGGTCGCGTCGACCTTCGAGGCTGTCGTCGCACGCGGCGGCGATGGCGTACAGCCCGTCCGGGTCGGCGGCCACGGCCTGGCCGCGACCGCGCCGCTCCTTGGCCTTGATGAGCTTGACCTCCAGGCCGTCCAGCGCCACGCGGGCCTCGGCGGCGTCGTCCTTCGTGACGGTGTGGCCGGCCCGGCGCAGGCCAACGATCGCAGCATCCAGGTGAAGGCGTGCACTGGCTGGCGCGTACCCCAACACCCCGCCGGGGCCTGGCTTCTGACGCCCCTCGCGCAGCAGCCACGCGACGTAGGCGACCAGCGCGCCGCGGGAGCCCTCGGTGACGGGGAAGCTCTGCGCCGCGCAGAACCGTTCCCATACGCGCCAGGACTTGGTGTACGTGTCCTCGGTGTTCTCCGGGCGGATCTCGGCCGAGACGGCGTCGGCGAAGTCCTCGGCCTGCGCGAGTCGGGCTGCGGCCTCGACTCCGTGCCGGGCGGCCCATCGTTCGACGAGCGCGGCCCGCTCCGTGGCGGCCGGGGTGAGAGCGGTGGCGTTGGCCGGTTCGATGTCGTGCACGTGTTCCATCCTGACGCCCGTTCATTACCTCGGATAAGGAGAGGTTATCCGAGGTGAGACGCTGCGTTCCGCCCGGCACGTCGATCGCTGGACCGAAGGAACATTATCTGGAGCCAGACAGAACGATGCCTCCGCCCGATTGCCGCGGCGGGGGCATCGTTCGAACAGTGCGAATCTTCGCTGTGCGCGATCCTAAGGTGAGGCGACGTCCTCACACTCATCAACCCAACGCGCCAGAAGGCTCAGGGCGGCGAGCCGCTCCAGCGCGTCCTGAGCTGTCATGTCGTCCCCGGTGTCGTGCGTGGCCGTGTTGCGTACCGTCATGTTGACGCCTGGGGCGTACTTGGCCAGACCGTTCTGCATCGAGCTGACCGTTCGGTCACCAGGATCACCCGGCCACTGCAGCAAGGGGGCGCTCTTGGCGAACACCTTCTCGTACACGTTGGTGGCATCCAGGTTCTGCAGACCGGTGCGGGCCTTGAGCTGCGCCGTAAGAGTCTCCGCTGCCGACTGAACAGCCAGCCGGAAGTGTCCATCCAGCCATAGCTTCTTTGCTGCTCCCCATATAGTGGGGTGCATCGCCTCAACTCCCGTGGTGGGAGGCAGCTCTGCCTCGGCCTTCCACGTCATTGCCTCCAGCCGGCCGAGCATTTGATCCACCGCGTCGAGAACGTCACCAGCATCCAACAGCGGTTTGGGCTGTGTCATCGTTCGCCAGGCAGCTACGGGATCAACCGGTTCCCCATGCCCGCTCACGCCGATATACATACTCGTCAAGCCGGGGGCGGCTGCGGCCCGTCCCGCAGCAAGGGCGACGCGCTTGCTGGCCTCCGCTATCGCCTCAGGGCTGGTCCCCTCGGCGGGTACGACGGAAGGGAACAGCGCCCTGCCTATTCCCATAGCTTGTGTCTCAACGTGCAGAGCGAGGAAGTCCGTCAGGGCCTTCTGAAAGTCTGTCAGGGCATCGGAAATCCTGCGGAGGTACTGGGGGTTCTTCGCTGCGTCCATGCGGCTGATGATGTCAGCTCATCAGAGGAACGTTCCATGGATATGGGGGCTTCTTCCACGTCAGTCCGGTGGGTGCGCTGCGTGGGGTGATTGCCCGGGCTCGACTGTCCCAACCTCGCTGCAATGAACCTGAGTTAACGGCTGACAAACGAGGTTCAGTGCCGTACCGTCGTTCACGTAAGAACGATGTCTATCCACGTCTGTTGCCACGGAGGCCACATGAAGATCACCGTCACGGTGGAGGACCCCACCAACGACTTCCAGGAGCGACTCCTCGTTCTCCTCGCCGAACACGCCGGCCAAGTCCACACCGACACCACCTGGACCAAGGAACGAGCCAGCCGCTACTACCTTGCCCTCCCCGCCCGAGCCCAACGCATCGTCAAGGAAGCCGCCGACCGCAACGGGTACGTCAGTGCCGACGACCTCCGCGACGGCGAAGACACCAGCCTCCGCGGCCACAGCGCAGCCCTCAAGCGCATCCTCGACCGCGGCGTCCGTGAAGGGTGGTGGCCGGATGGGATGAAGCCGCCGATCCAGGCCCAGGGCCCCGGCTTCGGCAAGGTCGTCGGCTACCAAATGCCGGAGCACCTCACTGGTGTCTTCCGGATGGCCATCAACAACACATCCCGCGACTGGTAGATCACCCGCCACCGAGGCATCCAAGTAGCCGCACAGAACGGTGCCTCCGACCAGGACAAGTGGTCGGAGGCACCCGCACGTCAGCCTACTGACGGCCTCACCTGCGCGTACGTCCGCACCCTCACCCCCGGTTCGCCCGGTTCCCGCCACACCTCCGACGGGCCCGACGTCGCCCACTGCTCGCCGAGCTTGGCAATCGCGTCCAGCGCCTGTCTGGGTGGTGATGACTTCCTCTACGCATTTCTGATAGTCGCTCTACGGGTTGAGTTGACTGCGTTCCGTATAATCGAGGGGGCGCGCGAGCGCACCCCCTCCATTGCACGCATCGCAACCAACTCATGGCTTCTGACCTGCGAAAACGCTGGTTGATGTTGCGGATTTCCCTCTCGATTCTGGGTGTTGCGACCCCAGGAACGGCCTGGCGGAGCAGCTGAGAGAGGACCCGGCAATGCCGACCGACATGAACACTCCCGCGCCGTTGGGCGAGCAGCCCCTTCAGGGCGTCACCGACACCACGACCGTCATCGAGCCGCAGATCCCGGTCCCCACCGTGCCGGTCGACGAGGTGTCGCCGTGGCGACCCGTCCCGGTGGCGTGGCGGCCCCCGCGGCCGCTCGACGCTCTGCGGGCCCTGTCGGGGGTCCTGGCGGCCTCCCTTGGCCTGGGGTACGTCCCTGACGGGGCGGCGTCCACTGCCGGGTTCGCCACGGTCTGCCTGCACGGTGTCGTCGAGCTCGTCTCCAGGTGTGTTCGCCGCACCGGTTGACCCGGCGCGAGGGCGACTTTGCCGGTCAGAAGTAATGGCGGATGAACGCCCAGGCGTAGCCAAGGACGGGCTGGGCTCGTCGTGGTCCTGGTGCTGGTCGAGGTCCCTCTTCTCGACCCTCTCTGGGGTCCAGCCAAGGTGAGCCCAAAAGGGGCAGTGGGATGATCTTGGCTGGACCCCTCTCTGGCGGCGCCTGTGTGGCGGCGGAGAGGGTCGAGGGCCTGCCAGCAAGATCGATCTCACCGGGATTTCCTGTACCTCGACTACTCACGCCCGCACATGCACCGCATTGAAAGACCTCATGCCCGTACCGAGGCAGCCGAGTCGAGCCCCGGTTCCTGACTGGCAGGTTGTTCACCAGGACGGACAGCAGGGGCATACGAGAGATGACGAGCCGGAGCGCTCACGCGAGCAAGATCATGTTACTTGGTGTGAATTTTTATAGGACAAAACCCCTGATCGGATGCCCTGCACAGTGCTCACCAAGGTCTCCTCATCAGGGCGGCGGTTGATGAGTCGCCGGTAGGTACCGACGTGCTGGTGGGCGTGCACCGGTACCGCGGGTTGTTCGGGTCGAAGTTGTCGACTGGCGTGCACCGGTAAGCGACCCCCGAAGGGTCGGTGTACGCCCACTCCGCAGGAGGCACGCCGTCCTTCCCGTTCGTACCGTCCTTGCCATTGGTGCCCGGTACTCCAGTGGCGTCCTGCCCGGGTGGGCCGCTCGGTCCGGGAATTGTGGAGTCGGCGCCTGCCGGGCCGGACGGACCGGGGCTCGGCGTGATGGTGGGTGCGGCCTTACCCGCAGCGCCCGTCGGGCCCGGTGGTCCAGGAGGCCCTGTCCTGCCCACGACGGTCTCGCCGGCCTTGCCGCGCGATCCGGGCGGGCCTGCCACCGGCTTCTCCCCCAGCCCCTGAACCTGCCGGGCCAGAGCATCGCGGGCCTGATTCGCCGCATCCAAATCGTTGGAGAGCACGACGAATGCGGTGACGACGACACCGAGGATGAGCGCAGCGAACAGAGCTGCGACCGCGGCCGCGTAGTCGCCGCGTTTACGCTGCTTTCGGGCCTCCACCCTCGTCAGGGCCCTCATCCTTTGCCTCCCAAGAGGAGGGCCACGATCGGAATGATGAGCCCCAGCATCGGTATGACGACCGACGCGAAGAGCCACCGTCTGGTCTGAGTGACCCGGTCGGCATCCGCTGTCCGCTGCGCCTGCACGCCTTCCACGTCCTTCTTCAAGTCGGCGATCTCCCGCTCGAGAGCCGCGCGCTCCACCGTGTACACGTCGGTGGACACCATGCGGTCTAGCCGGGCGTTGATCTGGGCCATGTCGTCGCGAATGTCGCCACGCATGAGCTGGATGAGCCGCCCCAGCTCTCCCAGAGACGGCTCATCGGCCATGTCGTGCTCCGTGTATCAGGAAGGGTTGTCAGGCAACCGGGGAGGCGGACTTGGCCGCCCCTGCCGGTACGGGCGCGGTGATCTGCGTCCGGTCCCACATGGCGACGACGCCGGTGGCCGCGGACAGGACGACGGCCTGTTGCTCGGCCGACCAGTCCAGTCCGAAGCCGACCGCGAGTGCGATGGCGGCCTGGATGAAGCCGAGCAGTGCGGCGCCGACACCGTCGTGGGCCATGACCGCCAGGGCGACACCGACGGCGGCCGCAGCGAGGGCGTTGATGACGGCCTGCTGCTCTCCGGACACCTCGATGCCGAACGCGGCGACGAGCTTGACGAGCACGGCGATGAGGCTCAGGAGCACAGCCGGTTCACGGCCGAAGATCTTCACGGGATTCTCCTTGCAGGGGTGGGATGGGTTGGGAAGTCAGGACTTCGGGACCTTGAGTGCTGCCCAGGTCTTGGGGCCAGGGATGCCATCGGCGTCTCCAGCCAGGTCGGGTCGGGAGCGCTGGAAGTCCTGGACGTTGCGCTTGTCGGCGTTCGTCCAGTTCGGGCCGGGCCCGCTGGTGTAGTGCTTGCCGAACCCGAGCGCCACAAGGCGGCGACCAAGGGCAGTGATGATCGGGCTGTGGCGGCCGCCGTGGAAGAACGAGGCGCCGGGGAACGGCTCCAGCGGCGGCGCGGAAGGCGTTGACGCGGCGGCAGGGACCTTCAGCTTCTGACCGACGGACAGCTTGTTCGGGTCTTTCAGACCGTTCAGCTTCGCCAGGGCGGCGACGGTCGTCTTGATCGCGGTGGCGATGGAGGAGAGCGTGTCGCCCTTCCTCACCGTGTACGTGCCGCTCGAGCTGGTCCCGCCCCCAGTGTTCGGCGGCGGTGTTGAATCCCCACCGGGTCGGGGGGCGCCCTTCTGCACCCAGGCGTAGAGCGGGCCGCCAGGGCAGGCGGTGGCGTACCCATCACGGTGGCCCTTGATCTCGGCCCCGGCACCGTTCTTGCGGAGGAGTTCGATGCCGTCGCGGATCGCGGACAGCATGGCGTCGGTCGGCTCGGTCAGGCCGGATGATCCGACGAGACCGACGATCGCGTAGTGCGCTTGGTTGAGGGCCTGGTTGCCGTTGGCGCCGGTGCGGTGTCCGATGCCGCGGCCTTCGAGGAGGTATCCGTGGGGGCAGGCCGCGTAGTTGTAGGCAACGTCGCTGTAGTTTTCGACCTTGTTGGCGAGGTGGGACTTGCGTATCGCCTTCCACTCGGCGATGCACGCGTCGTGATCCGTCGACAGCTTGGCGGAGACCGCGGTTCCCTCGTAGTGGACCTTTACGCCCTTGGTGGTGGCCTGTGTGGGTGCTGCTGACGCGGGCCAGCCTAGGTCGGACCGGGTGATGAGCTTCATGGGGTAACTCCGTCGAGTCGGGGCTGAATGACGTCGACCTGGTCGCGCATGGCCAGGTACGTCGAGAGGGAGAGGCGGCCTGATCCGTGGTCCGCCCAGGCTGCGCCCCAGCTGTTGACGAAGCGCAGAACGGTCTGGTCGGGCAGCAGGGTGCCGTCCTGGGCGGCGACGGTCTCGAGCGCGGTGACGCACACTTCGTGGCCGCCTTCGAGCGGGGACGCCGCCCAGTTCGGGTCTGCGTCCACGAACCCGGATGCGTTCGGCTCGGAGAAGGAGCTGAACCAGGGCATGCCGAGCAGGACCGGGCCGGATTGCAGGAGCGTGCACAGTTCCTCGGCCGTGGTGGCGTGCCCGTACTGGTCGATGAGGCCGCGGTCGCGGAGGACCTTGGTGACGCCGAGGCCTGATGACCCGACGTCCTGGGACGGCCATTGGGCGTCTTGCCACTGGTCGCGTTCGGTGGCGTCGGCGTACAGGCCGATCGCGAAGTGCTCGGCCGCGGTGGCGTCGTCAGTGTTCAGGACCGCCCCGATCGCCTGCTTCTTGGTCAGGAGGATCGACAGGAGGGCGGTGGCGGCGTTGCCGGTGCAGGAGGACAGGGCATCGACGTCCTCATCGAGGCCGTAGTCCTGGGAGGTGTAGATGCCCTGCGCGACAAGGTGCTGCTGGTCGAGGACGGGGATGCGCGGTTCCCATGCCGTGGCGCGCAGGAGTTGCCCGTCGTAGGGGCGGCGGTAGGCGAGGCTGCGCGGGTCCAGCACCATGTGCCGGCCGAGGCCGGGCTGGAGGTCGTACTGGTGGACCGTGAGATCGGTGGGCACCGTGCCCGTGCTCCTGCACTCCCCGCGCCCAGAGCAATGGTTGGCGTGCTGCGCCGGCCGGGGCCGGGTGGCAGTCCCTCGTGGTGGTGCGGGCGGAGGGTCGCCCGTGATCAGCGTATGGCGGGGCGGCCCGGTTGCTGCCCCTGGTCGGACCCGTGGGTGCGCTACTCGGCCGGGGTGGCAGCCGGGTCGTCGATCACTTCATCCCTGCGGACGATCGTTGTCCGGGCGTAGTTCTGCCAGCTGACGTTCAGGCGGGTGGTCTCCCCGGGGGACAGGAAGCTTTGGACTGCGGCGGTCAGTGCGTTGACCCGGTCGGTGAGGTCCTGGTCAGACCAGGCGGCAACCTGGGCTGCTGTGACGTTGACGTTGATGTTGATGTTCCGGTCGATGCTCTCGAGAGAGATGACGCACTGGGGCGTTCCGCCGGTGAGGGGCGGGATGGTCAGAGACATGTGGTGCTCTCCTGTCAGGTGACGGACTGGGCGGTGGAGAAGTTGGTCATGGCGCCAATGTCGAGGACTTCGAAGGCGGTATAGAAGCCGAGGCCGGTGTTCAGGAAGGAGTTGCCGCCGACGACGCTGACCCATGTCATGACAAGGGTGGTGGTGATGTCGGCGCCGGAGTCGTTGATGATGATCTGGTCATTGGCGTACTGGTAGTTCGCGTTGGCCGAGGGGGTGGTGACGGTGAAGGTGTCCAGCCAGATCGCGCCGGCCGCGTTCGTCTTCCGGACCCGGACCCGGACGCCCGTGTTCGCGGTGTCGTTCCGGGCGAGGCCGCGGACGGAGATCCGGTAGGCGCGGTCGCGTTTGATGGTGACGCCGGTCTGGGTGAGCGCGATTTGCTCGCTGGTCGTCAGGGTGGTGCCGGTGGGAGTGTCGCGGGCCTGGAACGCGGTGTAGCCCCGCCCTTGCGAGACGCCTGCGATGGTGAGGTCCGTGCTGAGGATTCCGCTGGTAGCGGCGATGCTGCTGGCGGCCGTGACAGCTCCTGCCGCAGTGATGATGAGCCGGTCAGCGCCTCCTGTCTGAAGGCTCAGGAGCCTGCCGGTGTGCCCGGTCGGTGCCTGCACCCAGATGCACGGCTGGGCGCTCGCGGGTGGCGCGGCAACGACCCGGCACCCGTCGAAGAGGGCCGCGCCATTTTGGACCTGCAGAATCGACGGCGGTGTCGGGCTTGTCGTGTTGACGTAGGCAAGCTGCGCGTAGGTGGGCCCGGCATACAGGAATCCGCCGCTCATGACGGTGCTGTCGGACTGCCGGACCCGGGCGGTTTTCCAGCCGTTGGTGGTGCTGTCGGGCCCCATCACGGTGACCCACCGGTAGTCGGTGACGGCTCCGTCCGTGAACGGCCCGGAGGAGATGTTCAGAGCGGGTCGCGTGTTGTCGCCGGTGGCGTTGATGGATCCGGCGGTGTCACCCTCGCCGTCCAGAAAGTCGATGACGGGGAGGGCCCGCGTGGGGTCGACGACGATCTTCCAGCCGTTGGCGGCCGTGGTTTCAACGGTTCCGGTGGAGATGTCGACCAGGCCGCCGGCCCCGTCGTCGGAGTGGAACTCGGCCCCGTTGATCACTCCCCCTGTGATGGTCTTGCCCGTGATGGCGTCGGCCTTCAGGGCGGTTGCGTCTACGGATCCGGCGGACAGCTTGGCGGTGGTGACGGCGTTCGCGAACAGCTTCGGGGTGGTGACTGCCCCGTCGGCGATGAGTGTCGCCGTGATCTCTCCGATGCCGATCTCACCGGCTACGGGCTTGGGTGCGTAAGGGCCGGCCTGCGCCGTGGCAGGCGATGCCGCGCCCGATGTGTTGCGGGCCAGGAGGACCACGTACAGGGGCGCGGTGCTGGGGATGTAGACCACGCCGCCCTGCGGGGTCTCGATAGTTGCTTTCAGGGTGTCTGGTCCCGGCGTGAAGGCAGCTGCGGGCGAGGCGTGTACTTCGACGCGGGCCCAGTCGAGCGGCATGACCGCCCCGGCGGCGAACGTTCCGTCCCACCCGGCAGCGATCCCGCCCAGTGCCGGGCCCGCCGATGGTGTGGTCGGCGCCGGGGGCGGTCCGCCGTTGACGATGTTCACCGCTGTGGTGCCGTCGCCCTGCTGCCCCACCAGGGCGCGCAACGAGCCGGAGTCGTCGCGGACCTCGAGGCTGGTGTTGTCCAGGGAGGCGGCGGAAAGGCGGGCGGTTCGCTCGACGGCGGCGAGGCGCTTCTCGAGCTGGGCCAGGGTCCGGCCGATGTCGGTCATCAGACTCCCCCGTATTTGTAGGCGTCGGCGGGCTTGAGGTCGATGACGGCCTGGGGGCCGCCGGGGGCGTCGGGCTTGATGGTCCAGCCGGTGATGCGGCGCCAGCCGACGTAGTCCACCCATGGGTTGTGGACGCGGGTGTACACGTCGTCTCCGACCTGCCAGGACCCGAAAGGCGCGGCCGACGTGTCGCGGATGGTGATCTGGTCGACGGACCCGAGTACCTCCCGACGTCCGCGCTCGGCCGCGGTGAGGGAGGCGAGGACGTCGTTGCCCTTGACCTGCGGGTAGTCGGCGACGTGCTCGAGGCGGAGGCGGCCGTTGCGGACGGCGGAGATCTGGCGGCGCTTCGCGGATCCGTCGCCGGCGCCCATGCCGATGACGACCTGCGCGTAGTCGTCTCCGCTGAATGGGATCTCCGGGTCTTCGAGGATGTTCGTGCCGGAGGCGAAGTGGATGTCGGTGCGGCGGGCGCCGAGGCGTGGCCAGCCGAGCCGGATCCGGCGCACCGGTGCGGTCTTGCCGGCGTTCCAGGCGACAGTGCAGGTGTAGTCGGGGCTGGCCTCGGCGGACACCATGTCGTCGACGATGTCGCCAAGGGCGCGCCCGTCCCACCAGGTGCTGTCGTACCGCTCGGCCGGGGTGCCGACGGTGGACGTGGAGGTGACGGGGTCGATGACGACGCCGAGGTTGCCATCCGTGATGGACTGGGCGTAGGCCCAGACGTCGCGGATGACCTGGCACCGGTCGGTGTAGGTGTACGGGCCGCGGCCGCCGAGCTGCCCGTCCACGTCGTACCGGTGCATCAGGTACGACGACCAGCCCGCTGCCTCGAGCTGGAGGGTGTCGCCCTGGGGGCGGATGTCCCAGACGAGGCCACCCCACCGGAGCTGGCCGGCGGACTCGACGTAGATGAGGGTGGTGCCCGGGTCAAGGAGGGTCGGACTCTGGGAGAGGAGGCGCGGGGCCAAGGTGCCGGTCAGGGCCCCGGGGCCGTTGAGCTCGTCTCCGTACTCCAGCTCCCCTACGGGCAGGGCGAGGGACAGCCACTCACCGGTCAGGGCGTGCTGGGTGAGCACCCGGTCCGGGACAGGGGTCACCGGGCGGCCTCCTCGAATTCGACCTGTGCGATGAGCGTGGTCGATCCGTCGACGCCGACTTTGCCGGTGTTTCCGGTGTATCCGGCGGCCTGGAGGCGCAGAAGTTGGCTGGTGCCGCGGTAGGTGTCCGGGATGGTGAGGGTGTCGGCGGCGGCGACGGTGCCGCGGCGGATGCCGGTCTGGTTGTCGTCGAGATTGACGGGCTGGACGGTCAGGGAGGCGCCGAAGGTGGCGCGGAGGCCGCCGTAGTACGGGGCGGTGGAGTAGCGCAGCTGGGATGCGGTGATGCTGATGCGTGCAACGCTGGCCCAGGACGGTATCGCGATCGTCCACCCGGCCGCAGTGGTGAAGTACGCGAAGGCGCTGGCGCTGCCGGTGATCTCGGTCGAGAGGGCCGTCGGGGACTGGGTCCACAGTCGGCTCTCCCTGCGCGGGGCCGCCACCTGTCGGATGTCCTTGATCATGGCGTTAGTGATCGTGGATGTGGACGCGGGGATGTCGATCCGGGCCAGGGGAATGCCGGTGCGCCCGTCGGGGATCGTGGTCGCGCTGGACGAGACGTTCGAGATGACCTGGAAGTAGTCGATCTGATCAACGGTCGGGTTGAGGGTGCCCTCGTACTCGGGGTCCTCGACGCGGAGGATGACCATGTCCGAGCGTGCGGTGCCTCCGGTGGCTGCGATCGGGACGGTGGCGGCGCCGATGTTGCAGACCGAGTACGTGCCCTGGAACGCGTTGACGCGGCCGCGGACGACGCCGGATCCGTCACCGACCTGGACGCTGGTTCCGGGGGTGGCGAGCTGGATGACCTTGAGGTCGGTGCCCTGGGTGATGCCCTCGGCACCACTCACCAAATCTCTGACCATCATGCGGAACTGCTGGGCGGAGTGGGTGGCGCCGTTCGTGAGGATCGGCACGGGGAAAAGGGCCATGGTGTGCGCTCCTCAGAGGGCGGTGTAGGCGTCGCGCCAGGTCAGGCGCATGCGGGCGGAGTTCGTGGAATCGAAGCCGGTCCAGCGCATCTCGGACTGGCCGGGCGGCAGGGAGAAGAGGTCGATGCGGGAGGCCGCGCTCAGGAGGGTGGAGGCGTTGCCGCCGTTCTCCCGGCGGATGGTGCGGTAGCCGGGCCGGGTGTCGATCTCGATCCACTGGCTGCTCGACGTCAGGTTGAGTGTCGGCAGGGACAGTTGGCGGCCGGACGCGACATGGGTGATGGTGACCGTGGCGACTGGGCCGGTGATCCGGATGACTGGCCACGCGGCCCCGGTTCCCTGGTTGGTGACCCAGCCGGGCCGGTCGGCGGCCGTCGTCCCGGACTGCACGTAGATCGGGGCGACAACGGGGGCTTTGAAGCCGCCGCCGGTTAGCCACCCCAGGGGGATCTCGGTGGTAGTGACCTCGTCGGCGTAGAACGTTGGGTCGGTCGCGATGAACTCGATGTCCAGGGGGACGTAGCCGTGGATGACCTGCTTGTACTCGGGGTCGAGCTTGCGGAGACGGCCGTTAAGTCGTTTCACCGGGCGGCCGGGGCGCAGGATCCGGAGCGGCATCATCGCCCCGCCTGTCAGGCGTACCACCGGATCGTCCGCGGCGGCCTGCAGGGCTGCAACGACGTCATGGCAGGCGGCCGGGTCGCCGGGGATGCGCACCGCGGTGTCGAACTGGACCTGGCGGGCGGCGTAGTAGTCGGGGCCGGCGAATACCCCGTCCATGGAGGGCTGGTCGGCGTCGTTGTCCCGGACCGGTGGCCTGCCCAGCCCGGTCGTCTCGATGACCTGGACCGGGGTGCCGGCGCCCATGAGGACGCCCCCGAGTTCGTACTGCCAGTCCGTGAGCTCAGGCAGCGGCACGGGCGTTCACCCCTCCCCTGCGAGCCCGGCGTACCGAGCGGCCGACCTGGGATCCGATGTCCGACGCGGTAGCGCCTGTGCGTACGGCGGTGACGGTGACGTTGGTGTCGCCGCCGCCCTGGACGATGACGACCGGGCGGGTCGCGGACACGTCGGTGAGCCCGACGCCGAACCGGCCGGCCACGTCGCGCAGCACGCTGGTGGCCGCTGCCCTCTTGTTCGGGCCGAGCGGGATGTACGCCTCGCCGCCGGTCTCCGGTTCGGCGAAGGTGACGGCGCCGCCGCGGGTGGCGTAGATCCCTTCCCGGATCCCGCCGTTGGCGTAGCTGAGCCCTTGGTTGGCGCGGCCCAGGTCTGCGAGGAACTTCGTGGCCCGGGAGCCGAGAGCGCTGGTGATCTGGCTCTTGGCCTTGTTGGCGATGGTGATGATTTCGTCCTCGCCGAGGCCGGTCGTGTCGGCGACCGTGTGCAGGCCGGTCTTGCTGGTCTTGACTGCGGCAATGATCGCGACGAGCTGTTGCACCTGATCCGGCGTGAGCGCAGCGTTCGCCTTCTTCGCTGCGGTGTTCGCCGACCCTGCCTTCTTGGGGTCCTTCACTGCAGCGGCGGCGAGCTGCTGCGCCGCGGTGTCGCCCTGCGCGGCCAGCTGAGCGGCAAGGTCGCCGTAGCCCTTCGCGGCCAGCGTCGCCAGGTTCTTTGAGAACGTCGCGTCGGTGCTGTTCGCACTGGTGAGCTGCCGGATGTAGTCGGCCAGGGACGCCTTCGCGACCTTCGTCAGATCGCGTAGCGCCTTGGCCATCTCCTCGGCGTACTTCTTGGAGCCGGTGGCCATCTTGTGGGCGAGCTTGATGCCGTCCTCGCCCATGCCCGCCAGGGCGTCGGCGACGTCGCCACCGAGTCGGTCGGCGACCTTCTCTAGGTCGGTGTTCCAGGACCGGGTGGCCTTCGCGGCGCTCTTAAGCTTCTTCTCCACCGCGCCAAGGTCGAAGTAGTCGACTTCCTTGGTCGTCGTCTTCCCGTTCTTCCCCTTGACCTTGACCTTCTTGGTCTTGTGCCCGGCCTGCCCGGCGTCCGTGGCTGAGTACAGGGAGCCGGTGGAGGGGTCGTACCGCCAGTCGGTGACGGCGCCGTCAGCGTTCCACTGGATGCTGCGGGGGTCACCGCCGAGCCGGCTGATGGTCTCCTCGGCGATGGCCCGGGAGCGGCCGCGCTTCGATGCAGCGAGGGGAATGTACGCCTCGCCGCCGGTCTCTTCCTCAGCCCAGACCCGCCAGGCGCCGGCGGGAGCGATCTGTGCGGTGTGGTTCTCGCGGATCCCGCGCCGGTTCCGCATGCCGCCGTTGGCGTAGAAGTCGAGGACGCTGCCGCGGGCTTGGGGGGCTTGAACGTGGTCGGGGACGCCGTTGGCGTCCTTGTCGGCGCTGGTGGCCTTGTAGGAGAGGTAGACGCCGACGGTCTTGCCGTGGATGTTGTCGATGGCGTTCTGGATGATGCGGGCGTTGTACGTGGCGTCGCCGGTCGGGACGGTGATGGTGACGGTCTTGCCCTTGGTGTTCTTGATTTTGAAGCCGAGGGCGTCCAGGTTCTGGCGTGCCTCACCGGTGGGTGCCTTGATGGTGAGGGTCTTGCCCTTGGTGTCGCGGACCTTGTCCTGGATGGTCTGCAGCTCGGCTTTGACCTTGCCGGTCGGCGCCTTGATGTCGAGGGTCTTGCCGTTGGTCTGGCCGAGCTTGTTGATGAGGAGGTCGAGTTCCGCACGGGCCGCCTTGGTCGGCGCGGTGATTTTGTACTCGCGGGTGCCGGGAATCAGTTCGATCTTGTAGCCGATGTCCTCGAGTTCCTTCTTCGCCTCATCCCCGAGGGCATCGACCTTGATGGTCTTCCTGTCCGGGAACCGTTCGAACTCAGCCTGCACGCCGAGGAGCTCGGCCAGGACGGTGTCGACGCCTTCGGTCTGCAGGAGGATCGACACCCGGCCGGGGATGAGCCCCATGGCGTCCGCGACCCCGGCAGCCTGCTTCTTACTCAGGCCGTACCCTTCACCAAGCTTGATCGCCTCGTCTCGGGCGCGCTGCATCTCCTTCGTCGCAGCCTGGATCGACTGCGGGACGGTCTTGCCCTGCGACTGGGCGAAGTCGTACGCCTTCACGGCTGCGGTACTGGAGCTGTCGGCGATTGTGTCGAGGGTGCTGAAGAGCTGCTGACCGTTCTTCGTGGTCGTGCTGAGGGCCCCGTTCGCGCCGATCAAGGCCTTGCCCCAACCGTCGGCCTTGTCGATCCCGGCGGCCATGGCCTCGTTGGCATTGGTGACGGCCTCATTGACCCGGGCCTGGGCGGCCTGAAGGCTGACTGATCCGCCGGAGAGGAGGTCGAGGGCGTCGCGCAGGGCGCGGGTGCGGGAGTCGGCGTCGGCGGTCTTGTCGGCCAGGGCTCCGACCGCGTCCTTCAGGCGGGTGTACGCGGACGTGTCTCCTGCGCCCTTTACGCCCTCGTTGAAGGACTTGGCGTCTGCGGCAGCCTTCTGAAAGTCGCCGCCCAGCGGGCCCAGCGCCTTGCGGAGGTCGTCTGCCGCCCGCCCCTGGACAGTGAAGGCCTTGCCCATGGATCCGTTCTCGTCCATGGTCGTGAACTTGCTCGCCTCGGCGGTGGCGGCGAGTTCCTTCTGCAGCTTGCTGAGCGAGGTGCCCTGGTTGGTGTACGCGTCGACGAGCTGCGACATCGGCACCTTGGCTTTGCGGGCCAGGTCGACGAGCCGCTGTTGGCCGTCCAGGGTCGTCTTGACCTTCTGGCCCATGAGGTTCTCGGCGGCGATGGCGCGGACGTTGTCGTCGACGGCGCCGTTGGATTCGCG
Organism: Streptomyces sp. NPDC002403; assembly: GCF_053593015.1. Taxonomy (NCBI): domain Bacteria; kingdom Bacillati; phylum Actinomycetota; class Actinomycetes; order Kitasatosporales; family Streptomycetaceae; genus Streptomyces; species Streptomyces sp. NPDC002403. The sequence goes on from NZ_JBSFBQ010000026.1 coordinate 72,463, forward strand.
CAGGGCCTGGGTGAGGCTGGAGATCTGCTGCTGGTGCTCAGCCGCAGCGGCTGCGGCTTTCTGCTGCCGGGTAGCGAGCATGCCGAGGCCGACCGTGGCTGCGGCGAGGGCGACGCCCCATGGGCCGCCCATGACGCTCATGAGGCCGCCCATGGCTGAGCGGAGTCCGGTGCCGGCCGCTGCGGTGACACCGCGCAGCGCCCCTCCGAAGCCGGTTGCTCCTGCGGTCGCGGTACGGAAGCTGGCCCCCATGGCGCCGATGACCGGGATCCGGGTCTGAAGGACGGCGAACGCGGCACCGTACCGGCCGATGGAGGCGCCGGATGCGGCGGCCAGGGTGCGCTGGACGGCCATCTGCTGGTTGAGGCTGCGGTAGGCGCCGGTGAGGCGGCCACCAACAGATCCGGCGACGCTCTGCGCGATGGGCCCGACGCGGCGCACGAGGAGCATCGCGAGGACGGCGGACTGCACCGGGCCGGGCAGGGAGGCGAACATGTTCACCAGGCCGCCGACGAGGTGGCCGACCGGTCCGAGGACACCGGACAGGAAAGAGACAGCCTGGGCGGCGGCATCCAGGGCGACGACGACGATGTCGAGCGTGCTGGCCACCCCGTTCCCCTCGCCGGCGACGTTTCCGAGCGCGGACACGACGGGTTCCGCCCCGGCGGCCAGGTTCTTCAGGACGTCGACGACCATCTGCCCGGCCGAGAGGAGGACGTGGAGGGCGGATGCGACTGCGTCGCCGCCGAGTTCCTTGAACGGGGCGATCATGTCCCCGGCGGCGTCGCCGATGCTGGAGAACTGGCGGCGGGCGGCTGCGGCAATGTCCGGGCCGAACAGGGTCGCGGCGTCGTTCATGTAGGCGAAGAAGTGCTCGATCTTCGGGGTGGCCTTGGACAGGCCGGAGGTGATGCCACGGGTGAGGAACTCGAGGCCGGGCGCCATCCCGTCGTAGATGGCGAGGCCGGTCTGCTTCGACTGGGTCTTGAGCTGGAGCATCGCACCGGCGAGGCCCTTGCCCTTCGCCGCGGCGATCTGCGCAGCGGCCCCGGTCGAGGACACAGCCTGCATCAGCGCGTCGAAGCTGTCGGTGCCCTGATGGGCCAGCGCGATGGCACCGGACATGGCGGGCTTGCCCATCGACTTCTTGACGGCGGCGGCGAAGTCCTGCTGTGTCATGGAGTGCTGGGCCTTGGACAGGCCCTCGATGACGTAGCGCAGGCCCCTGAAGTTCCCCTGGGCGTCCCATGCCTGGATGCCCATGTCCTCGAGGCCCTGGGTCATCTGTTTCGTCGGGGAGGCCAGGTTCGCCATCATGCCGCGCAGGGTCGTACCGGCGGTCTGCCCGAGGATGCCTGCCTTACCGAGCATGCCGACCGCGCTGGCGGCTTCCTGCATGTTGACGCCGAGACCATGCGCGACGGGCCCGGCGTACTTCATGGCGTAGTAGATGTCGGTGATGTCGCCGGACGCGGCGTTCGCGGTCGCGGCAAGGGTGTCGGCGGCGACTCCAGCTTGGTCGGCGCCCATGCCGAACTGGTCCATCATGTCGCCGAGGTACTTTGCGGAGTCGGCGGCGTTGACCTGGGCGGCGGAGGCGAGGGTGAGGCTGGCCCGGGTCGCGCTGATGGCCTGGTCGGTCCTGAACCCTGCCTTCGCAAGTTCGACCATGGCGTCGGCGGCTTCGGCTGCGGTGGCCCCGGGCAGGGTCAGGTCGTTGCCGAGCTGGTTTGCGGTTGCTGCGGCGCGCTGCATCTGCATCTGCGTCGCCCCAGTCACGGCCCCGAATGTGTTCATGGACTGCTGGTACTCGTTGCCGTGCTTGATCAGGTCGCCGATGCCCATGACGAGGGCTCCGCCCGACAGGAGCGCCGCTGCCCCCATGAGCTGGTGGCGGAGACGGCCGGTGTCGGAGGCCATGCGGCGCAGCCGGCCGCCGTCGTTGATGCCCCGCATGTGGGTGGAGGCCCGCTGTGCTGCCTGGGCGAGGCGCAGCAGGTCGCGGACGGCGGTGTCGATCTGGCCGGACATGCGGGCGAGCTGACGGCCGGTGGCACGGGAGTTGTCCCCCAGCGCGTTGACGTGTCGGTTCGCGGCACGGGCAGCGTCTCCGTACCGGCCCATCTGGCGGGCGGCGGTACGGGCGTCGGTGCCGAGGGTGTTGAGGCGGCGGGCGGTGGTGCGGGCGGTCGTTCCGAGGGTGCGGATGTGCCGGGCCGCGGTTTGTGATGCTGCACCGAGTTCCCGGACCTCCGTTTTGGCGGTGCGGGCCGCGGTGCCGAGGGTGCGGGCGTGCTTGGCGGCGGACTTGAGGGACTGGGCCAGGTCGTTGCCGTGGCCCCGCAGGTCCACGCTGAGGTTCCAGTTCGCCACCGGGCCCCTCCCTCTCCTCTGGTCGTTCAGTCGTCGTCGGTGGTGCCGCGCCGCCTGCCGGCGACGATTTCGCGCTGCGCTTCGATCGCTGCTGCCTGTGCCGCCGGGATCAGCGCGATCTTGATCCCGTTGGTGTCGGCGTCCTTAGCACCTGCGAGTTCGGCTTGCTTATCTGCGATGACCTGGCAGCCCACGCACCGCTGGACGGTGATGGCGTAGGCGTCCTCTTCGCCGGGGTGGCCGTGGTCCCAGTCGTCGTACCGGGTGCCGCACTGCGGGCAGACGGTGCGCTGGTAGTCGCGGTAGGCGAGGGCCTTGGCCCGGTCGCGTGCTGTCCAGGTGCCGTCACCGATGCCCCGGAACTGGGAATGGGGGATGCCCCACCGGTCGCAGAGTTCGAGTTCGCCACGGAGCCGCTCATCCCAGATCAGCCTTTTCCCAGGTCCAGGCGGGATGTCTCCTGAACGTTCCACGCGGCGTTGAAGAGGGCGGCGGCCTCGGCCTCGGACCAGGTGTCGAGGTACTCGCGAGCGTCCTCGGCAGTCATGCCGTCTGCGGAGGCGGCGGCGATCAGCTCCGGCCCAAGGGTTTCGACGTTGAGGTCGTGGCCGTCCTCGGCCTGTTCCTCCGTCGCCGGGTGCGCCTTCTTCAGCGCCTCGAACTCCAGCCGGGGCAGTGCCTGGAAGCGGAGGACGATCGCCGCGGCGTCGAAGGCTGCCTGCGCGGTTGCCACGTCCTGCTCGGCGGTGGCGACTGCGGCCTTGACGGCCTGGTCGTCGGGTCGGTCCGCAGCTTCGGACTGGATGCGGCGCAGCGCGTACCGGGCAGTCTCCAGGGCGTTCCTGGCGTCGAGGTCGTCGCAGATCGTCAGCGCGGCCGTGTGACGGGTGCGGTTGCGGAGACGCTCGCGGGTGGCGGCCCAGTGGGCGTCCTTCGCGACGGCGGCGGCGGGCGGCGTGGCGGTGGTCTTGGCGGTGGCAGGCATGGGGTGGTCCTCCATCAGGGGGGAAGGGAACCCCGGCCGGGCGCCGACAGGCGCCCCTTCCCGAACACCGTCGGGCCCGACCGGGAGCAATGGGGAGGTCGGGTCAGGTCGCGGGGACTGTCGCGTTGAGCAGCGGACGGTCCGTGATCGAGAACTTGACCATGAGCTTCGCGGCCTCGTTGTCCGCGGTGACTGCGGCCGAGTTCGACGCGACACGCACCGGGTAGACGTCGAGACCCTTGGCGCCAGCCGTCTTGCCCTTGCGGGCGATCAGGATGAACCCGACGGTTCCCTTGGCCAGGTCCGTCTCGATGGTGTCGGTGGTGTCGTCCTCCCAGAACGTCAGCGAGGAGTCGGCCGCGGAGTCGTCGCCGGGGATCTTCGACACGAACGTCGAGTCCATGTCGGGGGTCTCGATCTCCTGGTTCTCGATGGAGAACCCGTCGACCGCGGCGATCTGCTTCGTGTAGTCCGTCGCGCCGGTGATCTCGACGAGCGTCGGCATGTAGCTGGTGGACGCGATCGTCTCGGCGAACAGAATCTTCGTGATGCTCTTGCGGCTGAACCTGGCCATGCTGGGCCCCTTTGGAATGCTCACGCGTGTGTGGGAGTCGGCCACCGAGTGGTGGCGCGTCCGCGCTGGGGCCGCCGCGGTGCGGTCGAAAATGCCTGGCCAGGGGTCAGGCTGGGGTCAGGGCGAGCCTGAACCGCTGCACATAACTGATGATCCCATCCGTGGGGTCATTCGTTCCCCCAGGTTCGGTGTCGAGGGACCGCCCCATGACTTTCACGCCGGGGATGGTGAGCGGGTGCAGCCACTCCCCCGATACCGGGTCGCGGCCGAGGATCGCTGCGCGGGCTTTGTCGGCGAGGAGTTCGGCCTGGTCGAGAGTGCCCATGGATGCCGGCCGGGCCGGGTCGGGGCCGGACACGGACGTCACCTGGTAGACGACCACGAGGTCGTCCAGGGTGTCGGCGAGCGGCGGCCCGTCGAGTCCGGTGTCGAGGGAGTAGAGCAGGTAGTAGGGCGGCTTCGCCTGCGGCATCCGCCCCTGCCCGACCGGGAGGCCGGTGGCGGAGGTGAGGAGCGCTGTCAGCGCCGTGGTGACGGATCGTCTGGGGATCACCGGAGCACCTCCGCGACCGCGAACCGCATCTCCGTCATCAGCGTTGCCCCGATGTAGTCGACGGCGGGGCCGACGTGTGGGAACGGCGGCTGGTGGTAGGTGCGGCCGAGACTGTCCGTCATGCCCATGAACCCGAACTCCAGGCGCCGGCCTTGGGGGGCGTTCGTGCCAATGGTGCACAGCGCCCCGTGCGGCAGGCGCCGGTTTGTCGTCTCCCACGAGTTCCGGTAGGCGCCGGTGATGACGTTCGGGCCAGGCCGGCCGGACGCGTTACCGCGGATACGGGCGCGCCCGAGCTCTCCCGTGTGCTGGACGGCTCGCTGAATGGCTGGCCCAACCCGGGTGGCGGCGGCTTCGAGGCGGTCCGCGAGCTGTTCAGGCGTCATGGGTTCACCTCGGCTTGCATCTGGTCGAGGGGGGTGATGCGGACGACTTCGACGGTGCCGGCGCGGCCCGGGTCGGTGCAGATCCACGACCGCCCGAGGAGCCCGGTTCGGGCCGGGTCATGGACGGCGACGACAGTGACGATGGCGTCCTTGGGTGCGATCGGCGCTTCGAGGGGGGTGAGGAGCCGGTACCGGGACGTTGTCTCCTGCACCCAGGGGAGGTTGTGGTTGGGCGTGGCGACGATCTCGGCCTGGGCGGATGATCCCTGCACCCCGCCGGGCCCCTCGTACAGGACGTCACCCTCGGGGTACTCGAGCTGGCCGGTGTCCTCGTTCAGGACGGGGTCGCCTGTGGCGGGCAGGGTGATGCGCACGGTGTCGATGAGGAGGTTCTCCCCGATCCACCCGACGACTCCGGCGAGAGCGTCGTCCAGGCCTTGCATCAGGTCCTCCCCTGCGCCCAGTCGGCGAGCTGGGCGAGCATGGCCCGGGTGAGTTCGTGGCGGCCACCGTCAAGGTCGTCACGCTCCAGCGCGGCCGCCTCAAGTCGGGCAGGGTCGATGTTCGCGAGGAATGCGGCCACGATCTGGCCGTCATCCCGCCCTGCGTCGGCGACGGCGAGGTGGGCGAGCCCGTCGAACGCGGTCCCGGCCGCCGGGGAGGCGTACAGGGCGAGCAGGGGTGGCTGGCCTGCCCGGTGTTCCAGGGTGTAGCCCTGCACCGCCTTGCTGATGTCGCTGCCGTCGACAGTGATGCTCGCCATGCCACCGTCGGCTGTGATCTGTACGCGTCGGGGTTCGTCGGCCATCGTGGGGGCGCTCATGCGGGGTCTCCTGAGATGAGGTCGCGGCGACCGTTCAGGTCGGGGCGGGGAGTCCAGGAACGGATGCAGCCGTGGTGGGCGGCGGGGTACATGTCGGCGTCGTCGATGCTGCGGATCGTGCCGTCCGCATGGTCGGTGTCGGCATGATTCGTGAATCCGCACTCCGGTCCATCGACGCACTGCATCCACTGGGCGTCGAGCTCCCACCGGGCGGTATTGATCGCGCCGGAGTTCGCGGCGACGACGCCCTGCCACGACAAGGCCGACCGCGCCCATGATTCGACGGGATGCCGGGACTGGTCGGCGTAGATGACCGTGGAGAGGGGGTGGTCGGCGGCCAGGCGGGGGCTGTCGATGCCTTCGTGGTTGCGGCCAAGGGTGACTTCGCGGGCGGCATCTTGGGCGGCGCGGGCGAAGGCTTGGGCCCTGCGGACTGCTTCCTGGATACGGCGCATCAGGTCGGCATAGAAAGTCGCGGTGATCGGGGTCATCGCGGCCTGATGGTCGACGGTCCACCGGAACAGGCTGATGCTCCGATTCGCGCGGCGCAGGGCATGCAGGGCGCCGTCGCGGTACGCGGTCGGTAGGTCCGTGGCCGCCCACCGCTCTGCGAAGGCACGAGCGTCCCGGTCGAACTGGGCAACCTGCCTATTGAACTCGCTGATGGCCGCGCGGACGCGGGTGGTGGAGCCGATGCCGGGCCGGATCCGTTCCAGGGTGCGGAGCAGCTGGTCCTGGGCAGTGATGAGGCGCCCCCAGTCCCGTGCCAGGCGGCTGGCGGACAGGGCGATGAGGGCGAGGAGTTCCTCGCGGCTCCCGTGGTCCTGCTGTACGGCGGCGGTCATCGGCGGGGCCGCTCGACGAGGTACATCACTCCGAACCCGTCCCCGGTGCCGTCAGGGTCGGTGGGGTCGTCCGGCGCGGGCGGGTCACCGGCCTCCAGGGCGGCGATCTGCCGTTCGTAGGCCTTGATGTTCTCGGTGTACGACACGGCCACGACGGAGGACACGTTGACGGTGGACGGCTGTGCGCGCAGCGCGGCGAGTCGCTCGCGGAGGATCTCGAGCGCGACAGCGCGGGCGGTGCCGAGCCTGCTGTACCGGGCGTCGAGGTCTGCCTGGTCGGTGTCGGTGCCGAGCTGGGCGATGAGCCAGGCGCGTACGGCTGCGTCCACCAGGTCCTCCGGTCGGGTGTGGGGCGGGAAGGGATAAGCAGGTGCGGGCCCGACCGCTGGCGCCCCACCAGGGGGCCGGGCCCGCTACCGCTTACTGACCGCTGGTGCCCTCAGCAGCGGCCGTCCGGCCCCGGGCCGGCTTCTTGGCCGCCGTCTTACGGGCGGCCGGCTTGGTGTCCTCGGTGTCGTCGCCCTTATCGGGGGCGACTTCCTCGGACCTGGCGTCGGTGACGCTTTCCTGCTTGGCCGGTACCTTGCCGTCCTCCCAGCAGTCGGGGTTGGTGACCAGAGCGGCAATGCGCTGCTCCGGCTCCTCTCCCGGCTTGAGGAGGACGGTGCGGTGGCGGTCCGGGTCGCGGACGTACACGGCCTTGCTGAGCTTGGCCATGGCAGTCACGCCCCGAGGACGGTCGCCGAGATGTGGATGTCCGGGACGTACAGGACGGGCATGCCGATCGCTGCGCCGCGGGTGTAGATCTGGACCGGGTTGTCGTCGACGTGGGAGACGACGACGATGCCGGGGGCCTCTTCGCGGGTGAGCGCCGGGTTGGTACCGGAGGTGAACTTCGCGGACTCGCGGGTGACGCCGTACTGCGTCTGTGCCCACTCGGAGGCCGGAACGTCCGGCACCATGATCCACTTGTTGTCCGGGAGCACACGCTGGTAGACGTCGTCGTTCCACACCTGAACGTCGTAGGTGACGATCGGCGGGAGCCCGTAGCGGGCGCGCACGGTGTTGACGTCGTCGGGGTTCAGCGTCGCGGTCGGGGTGCCACCAACGGTGGAGGATCCGTAGTACGCGGCCCGGTACTCCGCGTTGGACGCGAGGAGGGCGCGGGCGCGGCGGGAGGTGATGACCTCGCGCGGCGCGGGGGCCCCACTGTCGATCAGGTAGTCGATCCAGGCCCGCTCGTCGGACAGCGGGGTGGCGTCCGGGTCGTCCCACAGGATGGCCGCGGTCGGCATGTTCTCCGCCGGGACGTTCCAGTCGATGTCGAGGCCGAGGCCCGGCAGGTTCACCGCGCCAGTGGCCAGGAGCTGGCCGGCGGCGATTTCCTGGGCGGTCTTGATGGACTCGACGTGGCGCTCGACGTCCGAGTACAGCAGGTCGATGTACTGCTGGGTGTCCAGGCCGTGTCCGACATCGAGAAGGATCTGGTCCATCTCGGAGACGGCGAGGGTCTGGCCCAGTGCGGGCAGCATGCCCTCGTTGACGACTCGCTCAGCCTGGCGCTTCGCCATGGCCGTGGGGGCGTCGTAGGCGCGGAACTTCGCGGCGTTGACGCGACGCTTCGCGGACGTGGTGCGGAACCGGACGCCCTGGATCTGCTTCTCGGGCAGAACTTCCTGGGTGAGCCGGTAGTTCGCGGGGGTGTCCATCGCGCGGGCGAACACCGTCATGTCGGTGTCGTTGGTGTCCCGCAGGAGGAGCTCGAGAGCCTCCATGGTGATCTCCTCCTCTTACCGGTAGTGGATGTTGACGCCGGGTGCCGTCGCGGTGACGTTGGCCGGGTCGAAGGGGACGGGGAGCTTGGCGGCGAAGACTTCGCCGCGCCAGAGGAGGGCGCCGGCTGCCTTGGTCGAGGTCGGGTTGAAGCTGATCTCGGACACGAGGAAGCCTGCGAGAACCTGAGTGCCGTCGGTTGCCAGGTCGGCGCCGCCGGCCGTGGTGGTGGCGACGGAAACGGCGGGGGTCGTGCCGCCGGTGAGGTTGGCCCCGGAGGCGGTCATCTGTGCGACGTTGTCGCCGGCGTACTGCCCGGAGAACGTCACGGTGACTGCGGCGCCCGGGTGCGGGCCGCCCGCGACGACGACGTCACCGGGGTTGATGTTCGACAGCGCCTCGAGGGCCGTCTTCACCTGCGCCGCGGTGGCGTTGTAGGGGATGCCGGCGGTGGTCTGCCCGGAGAACGTCAGCGTGTAGGTGCCTCCCGTCGGGGTGCCGGTGACGGTGACGGTCTGCAGCTCGCTGGTCGTGCCCGCGTAGGGGGCGTACAGCCCGGACGCGGCGACCTTGCCGAGCGGGATCCCCGACTTCATGACCGTGCGGCCCTGGAGCAGCGGGTTCGCCGAGACGACGTAGTGGGTGCCCACGACGAACTTGCTCAGGTCGAGGGTGATGGTGTTGGTGTCCTGGACTCCTACCAGGGACGCGAGCCACGGCCGGTCGGCGGTGACGCTGTCCGTGTAGGAGTAGGGCTGGAAGTCGTTCACGACTGCCTCTCCTCATGAAAACGGCGGTGACAGCTGCACCCCTTGGGGTGTGCGTCCACGAGGAGAGGGCGTGGTCCCAACCCCGGCTGTTGGGCCGGGAAGTCTGTTGGTCAGGCGGCGGGCTTGTGGCCGCGGAGGCGGGCCATTTCACGGCCTCGGTCGCCGGGCTTCCCGGTGGGTGCCTGTCGTGCCGGGGGGCCTCCTGCGGGTGCTCCTCCGGGGGCCGGGGGGAGCTGCGCGACGGCCGGGTCGGCGGGCTGGGTGACTCCGAAGAACGCCGGCCGCCTCGTCTTGATCCGCTCGGCTGCGGCCGTGATTGCGTCAGCGTCGGCGTCCTGGGTGTCGCGGAGCTCGCGCTCAAGGAGCGCCATGGCGTCCTGCAGGTTCGGCGCGTCCGCAGTATCGATCGCGCCGAGCCGGGTCAGGGCCTGCTCGAGGCTTACGGTTCGGCGTTCCGCGGCCAGAGCGGCCCGGTCGGCTTCGAGGGTCTTGCGTTCCTCGGCGACCTGGCGGGCCTGCTTCTCCTGCTCGGAGAGTGCGTCTTCCTGGGCCTTACGGGCGGCGGCGATGAACGTTGCGGCGTCCTCGATGGTGGTGAACCCATGCTGCTCCGCAAACTCCTTGGCAGCGGACCGCTTGCCCTGGGCCTTCTCCTTCGCGGCGAGCGCCTCGACTTCGGCCTGGGTGAAGGTGCGCTGCGCGGGCGGGGTGGGCTTCGGTGCCTGGCCGTCGGTACCGGCCGGGTCGCTGGCGTCTCCGGCACCACCATCGTTGTAGAACACTCCGAGACCGGCGACACCGGTGTACGGGTGCGCCCACACCGTGCTGGCGGGGGTGGTGTGGTGCTGCGTGGGGCGACGCATAAGCGCAAGTCCTCCCGAACTTGTTCCAGGCCCCGCGCCTTGATCCAAGGAAAGCACGGGTTGCATCAGTTGTTCCCCCTGCTCCCCTGCTGCCCCTGCTGTATGGGGTCGTTGGCCTGGTCGTCGGTGGGCACGGCGGGCAGCTGCACGGCGGGGGCGACCGGCTCGTCGGGGGCTTCACGGCCGAGGTAGGAGGCGACTTCGTCGGGGTTGCCGAGGGCGTCGGCTAGGAACCGGGCCTGCTCGAAGGAGCGGGACTGAATCTGCTCGATCTCTTTCTCGATGTCGTCGATCGGGAACCCGGCGTCGGCGAGCATGCGGACACCGGTCTCCAGGCTGATGACGCCATTGGGGACCCCGGACGCGACCTGGTCGAGGATGGCGGCCTTGTCGGTGGGGGTGTACGGGCCGCGAACGAGTTCGGCTTCCTGCGGGGTGACACCGGCCCAGTCCGGGTGCTGCCCGGCCAGGTAGAGGCGCTGGACAAACTTGAGGAGAAGCCGTTCCTTGTGCTCGCGGGCCAGGCGCATAGACCCAATGAGGGAGTCGAGCGGGCCCAGGGACACCTGCATCGCGAACCCGGACGGCACTTCGGACGGGCTGAGCGTGCCGAGGGATACGGCGGGCAGCCGCACGATGTTGGACGCCCGGTCCTTCAGGTCACCGACATGGTTGCGGAGTTCGGCCAGGGCCGCGGACGTGTCGACGGCGGTGAGGCGCCCGGACTCCCCGAGCTTGAAGACCATGCCGGGGCTCGCGGAGAGTTCCTGCCGGCCGTCGGCGATCCCGGACACGGCAAGCATCGGCAGGCCGGTCGTTGCCGAGGCGCGGGCCGAGTCCGTGTCCGACCCGGCGAGCTCGTCGAACACCTGCAACGCCTTCGCCAGGCTGGACTGCCCCCAGTGCTCCTCGGCGGGCGGGACGGTGTTGGGGACGTGGACGACCGGGATGAAGTCGATGAGGAGGTCGAGGTGGTCGAGGACTTCACCGTCGGATCGAGTTGCGTATGTGGCGCCAGCAGCGGGCAGCGAGTCGACGTCCACGTTGCCCTTGAGGTCGCCGATGATCCACGTGGCGTCGGTGAGGTAGCAGGTGAAGTAGGAAGGTTCGTCGTTCCACGCGTACTGGCGGGCGATGGCCCCGGACTCGGGCTCAACAACGTCGCCGGGGGTGAGTGCGGGGCCGGCGGGGTCCGTCACGTCGCTGGCGTCCGGGTCGGAGTCGGGGGTGGGCGGCAGGGCGCGGACCGCCCGGGTGCCGGTCTCGTCGACCCCGGCGACGGTCAGGGGCCGGATCCAGTCCAGCTCGTACGTGATGCGGCGCAGTCTGGCTTTGAGCCCGCGCTTGGGGTCTTCGGGGAGTTCCCAGGCGAAGTGGACGCGCTGCGGGTACTCCCCGCCGTCGTCGTCCTCCCCAATCACGGGGAAGTAGAACCCGGGGTCGGTGACCCTCAGCGTGGGGCGCTTCTTCGCCGGGTCCCACGCCATGCGGTACACGCCGTCCCCGAGGGCGACAGTCTTGCGTTCGCACTGCTGGAGCCGCATCGGCAGGAGTTCGGCCTTGGCCCAGTCCCGTAGAAGTTCCTGGACGTGTTCCGCCGCGGCGGCGGAAACTGCCCCGCCGTCGTCGACACCGGTCTTCTCCGCACCAGGGACGACGATCTTCTGTTCACGGCCCAGGACGTTCGACACGAGAGTGTCGATGAACATCGACGGGTCGCCGAACTCGCGCCGGTCCCGGACCCGCGGGCCGTCGACAACCTCGGCAATCTCGGCGGCCTGGTTGTGGTCGTAGGCGGACAGCAGCTTGTACGCGGCGAGACGCCGTTCGTCCTCAGCCGGCACCCACATCGCCTGCGCCTCGGGAAACGCCCGCCGGTTAGGCATGCCCATCGAGTCCGAGTACACCGGCTTGTAGTTCAGCCAGCTCCACGCGTGGATGGCGATCTGCCTGATACCCACCAGGACTCCTCCGCACCAGGCCCCGCGCCATGCGATCAGAGTACGGGCGATGTGGCAGGTCGCTGCCCCTGCTCAATTCACGCAAGCCGGGTTACCGCTTGAGCGTGATAATCCGTGATTCCGTCCACCGGGCTGACACGCCCTCTAGAGTCGGTGGTTCGCGGCAAGTTCGTCCTCGCCAGGTTGCCCCACCGTCCTCCCGTCGCCGCGGCCGGGAGGACAGGCCCCGCCCGGCCGTACGCCAACAGGGGGCCCGGGGGTGATCATGTCTGAGGACGAACAGCCGGACTACAACCAGTGGGCCTTCTACATCGCCCTGATCCAGTTGCTGCTGGATCTGTGCGCTAAGTCCACCAGCTAGTCCGGCGTCCGCTCAGTCGAGGCGGAACCTGTCCTGATCAGCGGGTTCCGCCTCGCAACCCCACCTCAGCGCACTCGCAAGTGCGCTGAGTGTGACCTAGGCCAATGTAGCCATGTGACATTGGGTTTGCAGCATTCCTCGGTGAATCACCCCCGGATTGCTGGGCGAATTACAGTCCGGCAATGTCGGCACCTGCAATGTCGCAGACCAAATTCCCGGCAATGTTCACGTCGTCAACGGCGTCCTGCCAACCGCTGGTCGCTGTACGAGCTGCTTCCGACGGACGCCCCAGCAGGATCTGCGAGCTCGGTGAGTCCGTGTACGGCGGCGTCCATGCGGTCCGGGCTGTCCATGCCGGGGATCCAGGTGACGAGCTGCCCTTCGAGCTCGGTGTGCTCGCCGACGTGGTGGACGAGGCCCTGTTTGTAGAGCTGGGCGATCGGTTCGGCCCGTAGGCGTTTCCCCTGTTTCGCGTGAACCTCGATGATGGCGGGCATCAGCATCCGGTTCGTGCCGCCCTCCCGCTCGAGCTCGCTCCATGCCTGGCGGACGATCTGTGCGGCCATGTCGCCGCCGAAGTTCTTCTCGATGACGATGGCGTCGGCCTGGCGGTCGATCGCGAGCTGGCAGACCTCGGTGCCCCACGTCTCGGCGCCCATGTTCCGTGACCGGTCGTCGAGGACGTACAGGTGTCCTTCGGCGTCGCGGGCTGCGCAGACGAGTCCGACTTCGTCGTTGCCAGCCGAGTCGCGTCGGACGGTGTCCCCGCCGGCGGTGTCGACGGCGACGACGACCCGGGTGGGGGTGATGCCCGGCCAGGCTTTGAGGTCCGTGCGGTTGTTGGTGATCCACGCCCATTTCCAGACGCCGCCTTCGAGGGGGCGGGGCTTCTGCTGGTACATGGCGTACCAGATGCGTTCGCCGAGGGTCTGGCGGGTGTCTGCGAGGTCGGTTTCGTCGTACTGGCTGGGCCAGAGAGCTTGTCCGAGGCTGCGCCCGAGGGCGTCGTTGGCGTTGTCGGCGATGGCGGGGAGGTCGATCTGGATCCAGCGTTCGGGTTCGTGGGCGAGGAGCCGGCCGGAGAGGTCGTCTTCGTGCCACCTGGTGTTGATCAGCAGGATGGAGGCGCCGGGGGCACGGCGGGTGTAGAAGACGGAGCGGTACCAGTCGTAGACGCGGTCGCGTTGGGCTGGGCTTCCGGAGTCGTCGTTGCCTTTGAAGGGGTCGTCGATGATGCCGAGGTTGAAGCCCTTGCCGGTAAGACCGCCTCCGACACCTGCGGTGACCATGCCGCCGGTGACGGATGAGCCGCGGCGCTGTTCGAGGTCGAAGCGGTTGGCGGCGTGGGAGCCGGAGTGCAGGCGGATACCAAGCGCCGTGGGGTACTCGCGCAGCTGGTCGCGCACCCACCGTCCGTGCCCTTCGGCGAGGTCGGCCCCGTAGGAGGCAATCATGACGCGGTGTTCGGGGTGGCGCCGCAGGTACCAGAGAGGGCCCCATCGTGAGGCCCTCTGCGACTTCCCGTGCCGCGGCGGCATGGTGAGCATGACCTGCAGCTTCTCCCCCGCGGCGATGCGCTGGAACGCCTGGTCGATCAGGTTCAGGTGCGGCGCCTGTAGTTCACGGCCCTCGGTGAGGACAGACGCCATGGCTCCGGGCGACCGGTCCATGGCCGTGTTCCGCTCGATCGCCATGAGCTTGCGCCGCTGGTCGGGGGTGGCGCGGGCGGCGACGAGGTAGCGCTGCTCGGCAGGCAGGGACCGGTACTCGTCGAGGAACTCCTGGTGCCGCCTACTGATCGTCGTCGTCATCGTCGTCCGGCTGGTCGTCGCCGCTGCCCTCTTCGCCGTCTTCGTCGTCGTGCCCGAAGTCGGGGGCCTCAGCGTCCGGCTGATCGGAGATGGCGATGAGGGTGCGCAGCTCGGTCAGGTCGCCGCTGCTGAAGGGGATGTCGCCGCCGTCAGGTCCGGAGATCTCGGTGCGGACGGGCACCTTGACGCCGAGAAGGTCGGACAGGTCGGAGATCAGCTTCCGGGCGGCTTCGGATGCCTTCGGTTCGCCGGCGATCGCGTCGGGCCATACACCGAGCAGGAGCGTCTCGAGGCGGCCCCGCTGGACCTCGCGGTACAGCTCGGCTTCCTGAATCTCGAGCTCGCGGGCCTTGCGGATGATGCGGCTGAGGTCCTTGGACGCGGTGGAGCGCGTCATGCCGAAGTGTTCGGCGATCTGCGTGACCGACTTGCCGCTGAGCTTCATGCGCAGCATCTCGGTGCGGCGCTGTGCGGTGTCGGCTTGCTTTGCTCTGGAGGCTGGCATGGCGGTCGGGGCTCCCGCTTTGTCGTTGTCAGGCCCCGCGCCTGCTACTGATGATCCCTGATGCCGGGGTTTTCCTTCCCCCCGCCCGGTCTGGGTGGGATCCTGCGCCGCATGAGGCTTATGCGTGGTGCGGGGTGGGCGGTTGTCGTGGTGCTGGCGTTCGGGGTGGCCGGGTGCGGCTCCGACGATGACGGCAGCAGTGGGGGTGACAGCAAGGCGAGCACGTCGGCGTCGCCGTCGGTGATGGGTGTTCAGGAGGCGCTGGACGCGTACTCGGCCGCGGCTGCGCCGGGGTGTGAGACGGCTCCGGAGTGCCAGGACTTGGTGACGGCGAAGCTGAAGGCTGCGGTGGATGTGCGGGCGGCGATGAAAGCGAAGGACCCGGCGAAGTACGGCGAGCCGATCGGGTTCGTGGATCTGGCGGAGAAGCGGGCCGACCATTACGGGCGGGACAATCTCGGCGCGAAGGGCAACAGCTTCGCGGTGTCGCAGCCGCTGCAGCAGATGGTGGCGTGGTTCCGGGAGCATCCGGCCGCGTCGTGACGTGGCTCGGCCCCCACCAGCCGGGGGGGTGCTGGTGGGGGCCGAGGTGGCTTGAGCGGGTCGGGGGATGTGCCTGCTCAAGCTCGGGTCATATGGTCTGGTGCCCGGGTTTCCGGGGGCTACGCGGTGTGGCACGGCCTGGCCGGGGAGTGGGCGCGGGGACACCGGGGCTCCCTGGCCGGCCGTGCAAGTCAATCGTGGCGTACGGATGGGGGTTTGTCCGGGCTGCTCTTCCCCCGGTTTAGGCGGCGATCGCGGCGGCGGCTGCGTTGACGAGGCCGTCGGTGGTGGTGATGGCGTGCTCACGGCGGGCACGGAGCCTACTCTCCGACTCAGATGCCCGGAGGCTGTACGCGGCGCGGGCGGCGGTCTGAGCCGCGTCCGCGATGGAGGGCAAAAGAACCTGGACCCGTAACAGCGGGGCCGTGATCGCGGACCTGGTGGCGTGGGACTCGGCGCGGGCGCTGGCCCAGTCCTCGCCTCGTAGTCGAAGGTCTTCTCGTACCCACATTGCCCGCCTGTGGTTGGCGAGTGCGGTCGCCAATTCGGCAACGGCGGTGAGCGCCTCAGTGCGGCGGGCACGGGCGTCGTCGGCTTTGCGGTGGGCGCGCTGGCTGAGGTGGGCGATGGCGGATCCGGCGAGGGTGCCGAGGACGGCCACGATGGCGGTCAGCATGGCGGTGGTCTCCTGTCTCGTTGCGAGGTGTTCGAGGATGCCCATGGGGTTTCGGTGGATGGTCATTGGCCTGCGTGGGAGGCGCGGCGGATGGTGGCGTCGATGAGGTTGAGAGCGTCTGTGGCGGTGCGGCCGGGGGTCCGGTTCCATGCGCCGATGAGGCCGGTCCATCCCTGTGCGCGGAGTTCGGTGAGGATCCAGGCGCCGGCTTGGTTCATGGTGTTGGTGGAGCCGTAGCCGAGGCGGTGTGCGGTGAGCATTCCGCCGCACAGGCACCGGGCGCCGCGGCCGTTCCTGAGTTTGTACGGCTGGTTCTGCCATCCCCACTCGGCCAGGACCTGCCGGGTGTAGGCGAGGTGGGTGGAGGGGCGGATGTCGGCTTGTCCGATGCGGCGCCAGGTGTGGAGGCGGTCGGGGAGGATCGCGCCGATGCGGCCGGGGAGGGTGCGCTCGGTGGGTGGGGCGGCGGGGATGGACCGGACGGCGTCGGCGATGAGCTGGTCGACGGGGGCGGAGAGGAGGCTCCGCCAGTTCCCCAGCTTCGTGTCGGTCGGGTCCTGGGTCGCTTCGGGCGCTGCCTGCGGGGTGGGCTCCGCCGCGGTGTACCGCCAGTTGGTGACGATTTGCTGCCAGGCGGCGGTGTCGTAGAGGAGGGCGGCCTCGCGGTCAAGGTGGTCGGGGGTCAGGGGGGCGGTCAACGGGTCTCCAGGGGCTGGTCCCTTCTCGTGGTGAGGGGGATGTCGATGCGGTTGGCGCGGAGTACGCGCCGTAGGGGGCTTCGGTGTTCGGTGGTGTGGGGGTCGAGTTGTGCGATGAGGAGCCGCCCGCCGGGGAGGCGGGCGGCGATCACCTGGTGCGGGGTGGTGCCGTGCATGGGTGGTGCTACTCCCCCGTCGTGTTCGGGTCGTCGGCCCAGAAGTAGATGCCGCGGCCGGGCTTGACGATGTTGGGGTGGTCGGCGAACCATTTCTGGATGGCGGTGTCGGACGGGGGCTGCTCTTCGGGGTAGAGGCCTTCGAGTCGGGTCCGGATGTCGGCGACGGTGATTCCGTCGTCGCCTGCTGCCTTGACCCAGTCGGTGACCTCGTCCCGCCGGGGGTGTCGGCGGTCCTTCTTCGGCTTGATGAGGTCGACTGCGGCCTGCTTGGTGAGGTTCTCGGCCTCGGCGAGGACGCGTTCGAGTGCTGCGGGGTCGAGCTGGGGTTCGGCTGCTTCCTGGTGGTCCTGGTCCTGGTTCTGGTTCTGCTTGGCGCGCTCGATGTAGGAGTCGATGGAGGGCAGTGGGGCGATGGTTCCGGTGGCTGCGGCGGCCGACGGGCGGGCGGGGCGGGCCGGCCCTTGTGGGGTCGGGCCGGGCGCGGCAGGGGTGGTGTGGGTGGGGGTGGGCAGGCCGATGGCGTCGAGGAGCCAGGCGATGCGGGCCTTGTCTTCCCAGCGGGTGGAGTACCCGTACGGTTCGGCGTCGGCCTGGGAGTCCTTGTCGAGGTCGGGGCGGATGTCCCAGCGTTCGACGGCCTTCTCCTCGATGACCCGGGCCTCGGTGCCGTCGGGGTGCTCGTCGTCGTCGTAGATGAAGTAACCCTTGAACTTCTCGGGGCCCATGCCGGTCTTGGAGCGCGTCTCGTCGAGGACGTAGAAGGAGCCGTTGCCGGGGAGCTTGGACAGGTCGACGCGCTGGAAGTAGTCGGGGAAGACGAACTGGCCCTCGGCCTTCTTGGGGAAGCGGCCGCCGATGACGGTGTCGTACTGGGACATGACTTCGCCGCCGCCGGTGTTGGGGCCGGTGCCGCGCTGGGCTGCGTCAATGTAGTCGACGGCGGCCTTGCGGCCCTTCTTGATGCCGCGGACCTTCTCCTGGATCGCTTCGGGGACGCACGACATGAGCTCGGGGTTCTCGTCGGTGATGACGATGAGGGCCGGGATGTTCGCTGTGGGGCGGATCTTGCTGCCGGGCATGCGGCGGGCCCGGCCATCGGCGACGGCGACGGATGCCTTGAGGAGGCGGACGGCTTCTTCGACGCTGGTGGCGACCCAGTCGAGGATGGGCCGGTCGATGAGCCGGCCGTGCTGGTCCTTCCACTGCTCGACCCACGGGCGCAGCCACCGCTTGGCGGTGTTCCCTTCGGCCATGTCGATCATCCAGATGACGGCGTCGGTGCAGCGGGTGATGACGCTGATGATGCAGTGGAGGAGGACGGACTTGCCGGATCCCTTCTTCCCTGCGATGAACACGCTGTTCTGCCGGAACTTGATCTCGAAGGGTTCGCCGGATTCGAGGACGCCGAGAGTGAGGGGCTCGTTGATGGTCAGGGGGTGGGCGTCGGCAGGCAAGTCGACGGCCTCGGACATGACGTCGCGAGTGGAGACGTACAGGATGGCGTCGGAGGCGAGGCCGCTATCGCCGGGGCGCAGGTCGAGGGCGCCGGTGCGCAGGTCGCCCTTCTTCGTCTCGATCATCGGCAGCATGGGCAGGATCTGGGCGTACGGGGTGCCGGTGAGCTTGAGAGGCAGGGCGTATCCGCCGCGGGTGGTGAACGAGTCGGTCTGGACCTTGACGCCGCGGGCGCCAGCCTGTTCGAAGAGGAGCTCCCACTCGTTGCCGTCGATGACCTGGTTCTGCTTGGCTTCCTCGGCCCATTGGGCGGCGATGACGTCGTGGCGGAGGTAGCGGTCGACGGCGTAGGCGGGGGTGAGGGCGGCGGTGGCGATCGCGACGGTGGCGGCGGAGGCCATGGTCCAGGGGGAGTCGTAGGAGGCCCAGGTGAGCCAGGCGTAGGTGGCGGCGGTCCAGGTCGCGGTGAACGCGGTGTGGAAGATGCGGGCGGGGCCGGTCTGGTGGCGGGCGCGGAACCAGCGGGACGCGGCCGCAGTGACGATCCCGGTGACGGAGCCGAGGCCCATGAGGGCGATCGGGAGGCCGGTGCCGTCTGTGGCGAGGTCCATGACGAGGCTGCCGGCGTACACGGTGGCCGCGGTGTAGAGCGGCGTGGTGATGGTGCCGTGCCGCCACGGGATCGGCTCGTGGTTGCGGGGGCGGTCGAACATGGACACGGGATGGGCTCCTTGGTGGTGTGGGTGGGGGTGGCGGCCGGGCCTGCGGGGTGCGGGCCCGGCCGGTGGTGCTGTTCAGAACTGGTCCTGCGGTGAATCGGTTGTGGGTGTGGGTCAGTCGTTGAGGTTGGCGCCGATGTCCCACTTCGCGGCCTGCGGGGTGGGGTTCTCGAGGTTCTCGAGCTGTTCGGCGTGGACCATCCGAAACAGGACGGGGATCGCGTCGAGGCGTTCGGCGAGGCTGTACCCGTACTGGGCGGTGTCGTCGTAGGCGTCGCTGATGACGGGGTTGACCGCGAAGTTCTCGCGGGTGGAGGCGGCGGCGGCCTGGATGACCTGGCTGATCGCGGCCTGCACGTCGGACAGCTGGCGGATGGTCGCCTCGTAGCCGGTCATGTTCTCGGAGGGGTTGATGAGGAGCATGATGCCTGCGTTGCGGACGGCTTCGGCGGCGTAGGCGAGCGGCATGGCTCCGGACAGGGAGGAGGACATGGTGGGTGATCCCTTCGGTGATGGTGCGTCCCACGGGCTGTTGACAGCCTGGTGGGCGGCGTGATCGCGGATGACCGCTGCGGCAACGGCTGCCGGGGAGACGGGCTTGAGCCTCGGGCCGTTCGGGTCGGGCTGGGTGGTCGTGTTGCGGTACATCCACCTGTTGAGCCAGTTCCAGGAACCGGTGGCGTGGATGAGGCGGGCGACGGGGCTGGTGACGGCGTGCAGGAGCTTCGCGAGGGGGCGCACCCAGTTCGGGCCGAGGTCGGCGTAGCGGATCGTGCCGAGCATCATGTGGGCGCGGTTGAAGGCGTGGGTGCCGTAGCGCCACACGTGGGCGGCCGCCCTTGAGAAGCGGCGGGTGACGGGGCGGACGGCGGTGCGGACGCGTCCGGCGGCCGTCTTGATCCGGAGCTTGCACAGGCGCCAGAGGTCGGAGCGTGCTTCCTTGAGTTCCGCCTTGTCCTTCTGGAACTGCTTGATTCGCTTGACCTTGCCGCGGGTCTTGTCGAGCCGGTCGCGGACCTTGCGCTGGCGGCGGGTGCCTTCGGCTTCCTTTCGCTTCCTGGCGTCCTTGAGTGCGTTCTTCGTCAGCTCGAGAGCGGCGGCTCCGTTCTTACGGGCGGCTTCCTTCAGGGCCCGTTCCTTCTTGAGTTCGTTCTTGCTGAGCGGCCGGGTGGGGGTGCCGCTCTTCGGGGCGTTCTTGAAGGGCTTCATGTTCGGGGTGTTCTGGGTGCCGGGGGTGTGCTTCCGGTCGTGGATGCGGCTGAGCCGGTCGGCGGCCGGCGACTTCCGGTTCGGTCCGCCCTGGCCTCCCCGGCCGCCCCGGTTGCCCGCCCCGGTGCCGTTTCCGACAGACCCGAGACCGGTGGACGTCGTGCCGCCGCGGTGCTTGGGCTGGTTCGGGATCCGGTTCTTCCCGCCACCACCCATACCGCTGGCACCGGCGCCGGTGCGGCCGGGTGCCGGGCTGAGCGTGGCGCCCGGCTTCGCCTTGCCCGACCCGTTCTTGGGCGTGTTCAGGCCCGCGGGCTTCAGTGAGGCGGAACCGCCGGACCGACCGGACCCGCCCGTCGAGCCTGCCTTCCCTCCGCCCCCGAACCCGCCCAGCGACCCGCCGCCGGACTTCCGGTTGCCGCCGCGCCCGGACCCGCCGAAGGAACCCCAACCCGAGCGAAGGGACTGCCCGCCCCCGCCCTTCCCGCGACCAGGACCTGCTCCCCCACCGCCACCGACGGCACCCAGGGCGTTCTTCCGCGCGTTTCGTACGGACCGCGTGCCGCGCCGCGCATTCGCGACGAGGGCGGCGCTCGCGGCCAGGGCACAGGCGATGACGCCGGCGAGAACGGCCGGGAGCCCGAACTGGTGGATCATCCAGCACAGGCTGATCAGGCCGGTGAGCGCGGCGCCGGGGATGACGGCTCCGGCGACGGTGCCGTCGGCGGGGGTCTCGGGGGACGTGTCCTGCTTCTTGGTCTTCTTCTTCGGGGCGGGTGTGTCGGTGGTGGGCTGCGGGGCGGTGAGTGTGGCACCGGCCTCGGCGGGTGCCAGATTGAAGCTGTCGGTGCTCACGGACGGGTCCTTCTCTCGGGGCTCAGACGACGGCGGGTGTTGCTGTGTGTGATGTTCGGGAGGCCAACCTGGAGACCAAGGTCAACGCCAACCCCAAGGCCAACCAGCGAAGAAATCGCTGATCAGAGGGTGTTTTCCCGGGGGTTGGGGGCCTGGATGGGGGTGTGGGTCCCGAAGTTGGTGTTGGTCTTGGTGTTGACGTTGCCCTCCGGCACGTCACGGTTCGTGTCCGGGGCGATGGGTCGGTAGACCGGGTCTCCGGCGTATCCGGAGGCCTTGTAGGGGTGCTGGTGGCGCAGGTTCTCGATGTCCTGGAGGGCTGCGTACAGCTCGGCGCGGATCTCCTCCATGTCCAGGTCCGGGATGCGGGCCTCGGTCGTCTCGATGGCGTTGGCTCCGGTGGGGCGAACGTCGGGGCTGGTGAACGAGGAGAGTGCGAGCGCGGCAGTCATCGGGGTGGGCTCCTGTCAGGTCAGTCAGTTGGTTGCGCTGAGCGCGGTCCGGCGCTCACGGGGAAGCTCGGGATTCGCGGCTTCGACGCGCTCGCGGATTCGCTGAGCGGTGGGCCGGGAGACGCTCTCAAGTCCGGCGCTCACGAGCGCGTCGCGGATCTCGGTCCACTCAGGGCGTCCGCCGAGCGTGGTGTAGAGCGTGAGCGTGAGCACGTCCTGCCGCCCCTTGAGCGCCTTCCGCTCGCTCAGACTCGGGGCGCTCTGGGCGTTACCGCGAGCGCGCTCAGCCTTGGGGGCGCTGACCTGAGCGCGCTCACGCTCAGCGTCTGCGGCGCGCTCATCGTCGGCCGGGAGGACTGCCGGGGCGGGGCGCTCAGCCTTGTGAGCGTCATTGCTGAGCGCGGGCGCGGTGAGCGCCGGACGCTCAACGGGCTCGCTGAGCATCTGGGCGCCTGTGGTGAGCGTGAGCGCCGGAGCGGGAGCTGCTTCCTGAGCGGGCGTGGTCAGGTAAGCGTGAGCGTCACGAGCGAGCGCCGCCGTCGGGTGAGCGTGAGCGCTCACGATGTTCCGAGCGCGCTCTTCGGCGAGCTCCTCCCGGCGGTCAGCAATCGCCTCGTGCTCGGTGAGCGCGGCCTTGATGTGAGCGTCGACCGTCTTCCCGGAACGATGCGGGTGAGCGAGCCACGCCCACTTGCCGAGGGTGGGGAGCGCCTGGGGGACGCGGCCGAGGTTCCGGAGCGTCTCGCGGTGGGCGAAGCGGTGGAACATCAGGAAGGCGAGCTCGGCGATTGCGGGGGCTGAGGCGAGGATGACGCCGCCGACGGTGCCCCAGTTCTCGATCTGGGCGTGCTTCCAGTTGACCCAACTGCTGGCTCCGACCATGACGAGCATGGCGGCGCGGGGGGCGAGGCCGCTATCGGTGGTGGTGGCGTAGCGCTGGGAGAGGAGGGCGAAGAAGAGGGCGGCGCCGTCGAACATGCCGCAGCCGAGGACGGCAACGAAGTCGGGGGTTTGGAAGACCTTGGTGAGGAGGGTGTAGATGGACCAGGTGCCGACGGCGAGGGCGGCGGTCATGACGGCGACGAGGACGATGCGGATGGCCCAGTCGGAGACCGTCTTGCCGCGGTAGAGCTTCTCGGTGGTTTCGTCCCCGGCGTCGTGCAGGGGCCGGCCCGGGGCGGGGCTGGTGGTCGGCTGCGTAGCCGGGGTGGTGGTCATCGGGATCGGTGTCCTTTCGGTGGTCAGGCGGTGCAGGAGGGGCGGGTCCGGTTGGGCAGTCCGGCGATGCGGGCGATTTCGCCGCCCGTGAGGTGCGCGTGGTGGTTGAGGGCGTGGGCGACGCGGGTGACGGCGGCCCAGTGCTGGTCCAGGGCGTGGTCGGCGAGGTCGTGGACGACCGCGTAGTCGATCTCCTTGTCGCCGAATCCGACGTGCGGGTTGATGGCCAGGAAGGAGCGCCGGTCTGCGTGGGCGCCGACTTCGTTGGCGACGGCCCGGTCCGGTGTCCACAGGCCGTCTTCGTGGAGCCACCGGTTGACGGCGCGTTCGCCGGCCGCGGAGTAGGTGGCGTAGGCGCATCCGTCGGCAAGATTGCAGACCGCGGTTACTCCGCCTTCGGGGGTGGTCGCCGGTCCCTTGACGATTTGTGCGTGGTGGAGGTGGGCTCCGCCGATGAGTGCGGCGACAGCGTGTCCGGCTTCGTGGACGGCGCGGGCGTAGTCGACCAGGTCGGACGGGAGGTCGTAGGCGTTGTCGCTGTCGCCCTGGACAGCGGGGGCGTCGTTGCGGGTGGGGTAGGGGACGCCGTTGAGCTCGATGCCGTCGTGCCACTGGGTTGTCACGGTGGTCATCGGGTTCGGTGTCCTTTCCAGGCGAGTGCGGGGCCGGTCTGGTGGGTGTAGGCGGCGCGGTGGCTGTGCATCAGGCGGCATCGAGACGGCGGTTGCGGCGGCAGATCGGGCAGGCCTTCTCGTTGCCGTCGATGCCCCAGGCGAAGGCGAGGTAGAGGCCGATGCCTACGAGTGCGGCGTTGACGGCGGTCGAGCGGGTGAGCGAGGCGTACGCGATGAGGGCGAGGCCGGCCATGGTCGCCACGGTGTTGGTGCTGAGGTGGTGGATGGCCTGGAGTGCCTGGTAGGCGGGGTAGGTGAGGCGGCGCATCCGGAAGGCGAGGCGGGTTTCGTGGCTGGTCTCGGCGATGACCTGGTAGCTGTCGATGTCGCTGTCGGTCCAGGTGGTGGGGTTGCCGTGCTGGTTGCGGAACTGGGCGGGGGTCACGGTGGTGCTCCTTCCGGGTGTTCAGCTGGTGGGTGGTGGTGAGTGCCTTGGGCCGGAGTTGATCCGGCGGCCTCGCGCCGTGCTCCAGGGCGGTGGTGTGGGGTCCGGTCGTCTGTCGGCTCGGCGACCGGACCCCGGGGGGGGTTACCGGCCGGCGGCCTTCGCCTTCGCGTGCTCGGCAGTGACCTTGGCCTGTGCGTCCCGGGCGGTCTCGCGGGCCTCGGCCACGCGCGTTGCTGCGGCGGCCTTCTCGGGCAGCGACCGGGCCGAAGAGACGTCCTTCTGAGCTGCGACCAGGTCGCTCTCTGCGCGCTGGCTTGCGGTGATCGCGGCCTCACGGGTGGGGCTGAGCTTGAACTTCATGGGTGGGTCCTTTCGTGGCTGTCGGGCGGGTACGGAGTCCGGTCGTCTGTCGGCTCGGCGGCCGGACCCCGCGGGAGGAGTGGTCAGTGGGTGAGGGGCTGGCGGGCCTCACGGTCGGCGAGCTGCCGATCCGGCAGCGTCATGCCGGGTCCGGGGCTGCGCGGCTGATCGGTCAGACCATGTCGCGGTACTCGTCGGCCATGTCGTTGGCGCGGGCGAGGTACTCGGCGGCCTGGCCGAGGAGGACGGCGCGCTTGCTGTCGTCCGTGGCCGCGTCGGCGTCGGCGAGGTACTGGCCGCCGGTCTCCAGTTCGTCACCGCCGTCGATCCCGGCGGCCTCGAAGTTCTCAGCGGCTACGGCCATCTGGTAGGTGAAGTCGCTGATGGTGGTGGCGGGCTGCTCCTCGGCGACGAACGCGATGCCAGCGGCGTACCGAGCGATGAGGGTGGCGGGGGTCAGGGGCTGGGTGCTGGTGGTCATGGGGCTGGTCCTTTCGGGGTCAGTGGCTGCTGATGGCACCGGAGGCTTCGCTGGCCGACTGATGCAATTTCGGATCAGTCAGATCGAACAGGGCGGTTTCGCCGTGTTGCTGGACGGCCTTCTGCTGGTTGAGGGGGAGGTTGCGGAGGCACGGGTTGGTGTCGGCGGCGCTGAGTCGGGCGATGAGGTGGGCGAGGGCGGTGAGGACGTCGGTGCCGTCAGAGGATCCGGCGAGGGCGGCGAGGAGGGTCTGGGTCTTGTCGGTGGTGTGGCGGTCGAGGGCGAGGAGTCGGATGCCGTTGCGGAGGTGGTCGATGCCGGGGTGGATGCCGGTCAGGTCGTCGAGGACGCCGGCGAGGTCGTCGTCGAGGGGCGGGACCTGGTTGCCGTCGGTGTGGACCGGCCCGTAGTCGCCCATCACAGGTCGCCTTCGGCGGTGATCTCGTCGAACGCGGCTACGGCCCGGTGCGGGTCCTGCTCGGCGATGGCCATCAGGTACTCGGTGTCGAGGCCGAGGCAGTGCTCCTCGAACTCCGCCTCAAGGTCCGGGTCGATGTCGGTGCTCGGCGCGGTGGGCTCGCTCTGCAGGTGCAGGTTCAGAGAGAGCGTGGACTCGGTGAGGGCGGTGACGGCCTTGTCGGAGAGGAGCGCCTCGCCGATGAAGTCACCGTCGGCGTTCCGCATGGTCAGGCGTGCGGCTGTCTTGGCGTCGGCGGGGCTGAGCCGCTGGAGCTGGGCCAGCAGGGCGAGGATGCGAAGTTCGCGGTCCATCTCACGCCACCTCCCCACGGATGACGGCCATCAGGAAGTCGTCGAGAACGATCGGGGCGACGTCCGGGCGGGTGGAGTCGTGGAGTTCAAGGTTCTGCCCGTTGTCGGCGGCGGTACGGATGGCGTCACCGTCGGGGTTCGCCATGTCGATGCGGGTCGTGTTCGCCATCTCAGGCCACCGCCTTGAGGACGAGGCTGCGCTCGACCGGGCCCGCGTTCAGACGCAGCTGGTTCATCACCAGGGCCGCCAACATCGGCATCAAGACCGCGTGGACCTGGCTGCCCTTGGCCTCATTGCACTCACTGCAGGCCAGCACCAGGTTCTTCACGGACCAGCCAGGGACAAGACTGCGCGGGAGGAGGTGATCGAACGTCGCCGGCCGGTAGGAGCAGAGACGCAGGTGGCAGTAGAAGCAGCGCCTACCGTCTCGCTTCTTCAGCGCTACCAGCTTGCGCACCCGCTTGGCCTTGTCGAGGCTCTGCCTTCGCTTCGGAGCGGCTGCGATCCATGCGTCCGGGACGGCAGTGAAGGTGTGGAGGAAAGCGGCCTCGACGGCTGCGATCAGCTGGGGATCGATCGGGAAGTCGGTGGTGTTCATGCCACCGCCTTGATGACGAGGCGGCCGTTGCCGCGCTTCACACCGGCGGCGATCAGCCGGCGAGGAGCGGGCACTGTGGCCGTGCGGCGCAGCGCCTCGTTGAAGTCGGTGTCGATGGTGCGTGCGGTGTGTCCGGCGGTGCCATTAGGCTTACTCACGCGGATCAACCTCCTGTATGCGCAGGTTGGGGCGGTTCGCCGGATCCTTTGGGGTCCCTGAAGGGCCTGGGTGTATGCGCACCTGGGCCTTTCGGCGTTTCTGGGCTCCCGCCGTTTCCGACATCCACAACGTAGCCCAAGTGACACCTCTAGCGCTAGTAGTAGCGCAACATGTGTCGATGGATTAACCTCTGGAGTGACACCGCTACTCACAATGGAGTGAGCAGTAACGCGACACAGAAGGGAGGTAGGCCATGGCGAAGACGCCTGGATCCGCGGAGATCGCCGCGTACTACCGACGGCAGATCCAGGACGGGACACTCAGACCTGGCGATGAGATGCCGAGCTATCGGGAAGCGACCGACCACTTCGGCGTAGCCCATACGACCGTCAACCGCGCATTCCGGGCCCTCAAGATGGAGGGCCTGGTACTCACCAGGCCAGGCAGCAAGACCGTCGTCGCCACGCCAGCCAGCACCAGTATCGGCAGCCGTGTGTCCATGCACGCCGCTACAGGTAGCGCCCTAGAAGCGGGCGAGTCCTCGCGCATCCTCGAAGTCGGAACCGTCGGCGCTGACGCACTGGTAGCCCCCCGGCTGGAGGTAGACCCGGGCACGCCCGTTCAGGTGCGCCGCCGGGTCGTAAGCAGGGGCGGCACACCTGTGCACCTGAGCAGCAGCTACTACCCCGCGTACGTAATCGCGGTGACTCCCGAGCTGAAGGAGCCGGTATCGACCGGGGCCTCGCGGGAGCTGGCCGCCTCACGTCTCGGTCTTGCTCAGGAACAGGTTCTTGAGGAGGTCACCAGCCGACTCGCGACGGAGCCGGAGAAGCAGGCCCTGGGACTGACCGCGACGGACGTGGTCGTCACCCAGGTCGTGCGCACGGTCACGTTGGAAGACGGCCGTGTCGTCGAGGTGGCCGTGAAGGTTGCAGAGGGTTCGACGATTCTCCGCTGGACCACTTCGCTACGCCCGCGGGAAGGGGCTGATAGCGCCTGAACCTGACGCGCCCGAGCACCCAGCCCGGACGCACGAACGGCCGACCGGTGTAGAGACCGGCCGACCGTCCTTTTGCACTACCGACCTGCGAAGTCGGCAGCACTGACGCACCAACCCTCATCAAAGGAAGGCCGTCGCTTTGAGACTACTTGTTGGCGTGACTCTCGCGTTCATTCGGGGCGCAAAAACAGCAGACCGGGGGCTCCGATGAAGGACCGAGACCCTCGCACGGTCACTGGAACCCCACCCGTAGTCACGTTTGCTACCGGAGCCGAGCTCCTCATGCGCCTCGGCCTGTGCCTGCACATGACCCGCGAAGGCGTCCGGCGCATCGCCTACAGGCATCCCGACTGGCCCTTTGGCATCGACCGCCCGTACCCGTACTGGGAAGTGGCACGGGCGGACGTCATGGAGACAGGACCGTTTTTGGAGTTCTTCCAGTCCCACCCCATCGTCGGCCGAGGCCCGGACAAGGCACCGCGGTCGACACGGA
This sequence comes from Streptomyces sp. NPDC002403, assembly GCF_053593015.1. Taxonomy (NCBI): domain Bacteria; kingdom Bacillati; phylum Actinomycetota; class Actinomycetes; order Kitasatosporales; family Streptomycetaceae; genus Streptomyces; species Streptomyces sp. NPDC002403. Next base: position 99,975 of record NZ_JBSFBQ010000026.1, read on the forward strand.
GCGCCTCATGAACCGGTTACGTCCCTGCATAACCGCGGTTCGCGGTAGTCCTGGACGCGCGAACGGCCGGCGGGGGCAGCACCCCGCCGGCCGTCCAAGCACAACAGCGGGTCGTACCCCGCTGCATCGAACGAGTCCCATACCTGAGAGCAGGTAGCTCATCCATGAGCAGAGTACCCGGGCGCAGCCCTACCCCTGCAAGCCCACGCTCCGTGATCTTCCGTACGGCGGGGGTGACCGAGTGAACGATGCCGAAGAGTTCGAGCAGGGCCGACGCGCCCCTTTCACCATGCTGGGCGACTGGGTTGCCGTCTCCGGGGTGGATCCGAACGCCCGATCTATCTACTGGGACATCAAGGCCCATGTGAACGAGAACCTGGGCACCGGAACCGCGTGGCCGCCGCGCGACTTCCTCGCGATGCTGGCCGGCGACAAGCAGGCCCGAACTATGGACCCCTACCTCCGCCAACTCGAGGCCATCAACGCCATTGGTGCGGAGCGGGAGCGGCACGTAGCCAAGATGCGCTCGAGGAACCTCTACAAGATTCACGACACGCCTCCCCGCGGTTGGGACGGGCCGTCGTCGCACGCCGAGGTCTGGGAGTGGCTTCGCGAGGACCCGGACGGGTGCAAGCAGTACTACGTCGACCGCAAGTCGTGGCTCAAGGACATCGAAGACGTCTGGTCTCGGATCAAACAGGACGAGAAGAGTCGGGGCGCCAAGCCTTCCGCTCCCGTGTCGAAGGTGGGCCATCGCGCTTGGCTGAAGGAGTGTCACAGGCTCTGGACGGCCCGCCGGAGGGGGCACCCCCTGTCGCCCCGTAGTGCGGTACAGCGCACTACGGAAAATGCAGGGGAGGGCGCCTCTGAGGAAGCTGGCCTCGCGGGGTCCAGTGAACGAGATTCTGGTAGTGCGGCACAGCGCACTACGCAGTGCGGTACAGCGCACCTCGGTAGTGCGGTGCAGCGCACTGGAACTACAAGTAAGGGAAACAAGAAAGAGAGAGAAGCTGATGCCCCTTCGGGGCGTAGCCCCGTGGACGAGCGAAGCTCCTCAACCTCAGGTAGTAGCGCGTGCGCGCGTGAAGGCGGCTCCGCCGCGTCCCGCAAGACCAGCCCCTCCCCCGCCAAGCACAACGAAACCCGCGGGCCGGCTCGAGGACAGGAGAGCGGCAGCAAGAAGGCGGCCCACACCCGGGAGCAGCTCGACGTTGTCCGCCGGGTGCGCGCCTTGTTCCCCCGTGAGCTCCTCGACGCCGAGGGTGGTCTCCCGGACGTCCCGACTCTGTCGTCGGCGATCCTGACGGCGATGGGTGAGGGCCGGACGGTGGAGCAGATGGGTGAGCGGATCTGGTACCGGTGGTCGAATCATGGGTTCGCGGACCAGTGGGCGGAGTTCGGCCGGTTCGAGAAGCCGGTCGGTGTTGCTGTCGCCTTGGTGCGGCCGCTGCGCCGCGGGGACCGGTTCGCTTGCCCGGACCTGCGGTGTGAGAACGGGGCCAGCCTGGACACCGGTGCGCCCTGCCGGCTGTGTGCGGAGCGGATCGCGGACTGGAAGGCGGAGCAGGCCCGGAAGTACGGCCCCAAGCCGTCTGGGGGCGCTAACTCCCGCGCGGGGGGCACGGATTCGCCAGATGCCCCGGTTCCGCTTCAGCGGGCCGTACAGCCCTCTTCGGAGCCTCGCTCGACGGAGGACTGGGCTGCCCAGGCGCGCGCTGAGGAGGCAGCTCGCAAGAAGGGCGAGTGCGACGGCCGCGACGGCATGTGTGGCCGCCTGCTGGCTCCGGGCCGCAGCTTGTGCGGGGACTGCGAAGACGAGGCCGCGGAGCAGTACTTCCTCGAGAACAAAGGCCTGCCCGCCCCGTTCTGACCAGCTGCGCAATACAGCAGGACGCCCCCGATCCTTTACCAAGGACGGGGGCGTCGGCACGCCCAGAACTAGCCCTGAGTTGAGCAGCAACACCTATGTGGGTGCTTCAGGCCAGAACTCGACTGCTTGTCCCGTCTCGTCGATATCCTGACGGCCACTCAGCAGGAGGGGACGCTATGGGGAAGCGTGACCAGCGCCGGAAGAGGCAGCGGGCGAAGCAGAAGGCAGCAGCGAAGCAGCTGCGCGTCTCTACGGGCACGCCAGCCGCACCTGAACGGGTGCTCTATCCCAACCTTGGCAAGCCTCTGATCGAGCTGCACTTCAACGACGACATCACCGATGACGCGAAGGCCCTCTGTCGGGCCTACTGGGAGTTCACCCAGCCCGGAACGTGGGCTCGGAACGTGGCTGAGATCGGGCAGACGACGTTCGTGTCGCGGACTGTGCGCACTGCTTGCCGGGTGTCCCTGCTCACCGTGGTCTGCCCCGAGTGCACAGCACCGCTCACGGTGACCAGCCGGTCCGAGATGTCCGCGACCGGGCACTGGAACGACGCCTTCCCTCAAGAGCCGGTGCCGGCTCGGGCGACCTGCCAGGACTGCCGCGAGAGCGCCCGGGTCGAAGCTGCTGCCGCGGCGGCCCTTGAGAAGCAACGCGCCGTCAAGGCGGCGGAACAGAAGATCGAGAGCGCGTCTCGCTGGCTGGCGCGCAGCCTGCGAGCCGACGAGCCGCTCGCCTACCCCGAACCCCGCCAGGCCCTCGCACTCCTTGCCGTCTCCGACATCCTGCAACGCGGCAATCTGGAGTCCCTCGGCCCCCTGAAGGGTCTGAAGTACACCGTCACCGGTTCCTCCAGTGGAGACATCGAGCTGGTCCGCGAGATGTACCAGGAGCACTGGCTCGCCGCTACGACGCCCGCTTCCCTTGACTCGTTCGCCTTCAATGACGACGGCGAAGCCACCAGCATGTACCTTGACGCCGTCTCGTGGACGTTCCCCCGCTGGCTCGGGCCCACCACCCGCGAGGCCATCACTGCCGTGACCAGGCAGCTGCGTGACTACCTCACCGAACACACGGCCGCGGTGGCTCAGATCGTTCAGCAGCTCGAGGCCGGCATGGCCGTCGACTATCTGAACGGACTCCTCACCAACCGGTATGACGAAACCCCCATCCCCGAGCACCGCCTCCCCGACGCGTACGACTTCGCTCTGAAAGCCATTCAGAACGGCTACGTCCTTGAGCAGGTGATCGCCGTGGCGTGGAGTGCAGCAGCCAGTTCCGTGGCGTGGGGGCAGCGCACCCCGGGCCTGAAGCCCGGTGCGGTCGCGTCCGCCTCCGTGACCAACCTCGAGCGCCGCATCGGCTACGCCAAGGACCGCCCTGTACCGCATTACGACGTACCCAACTCGGTGCCCCGCCCGGCCATGCACGGCACCGCAGTACGCTTCCTCGCCGAACGCGAAGAGGCCAGCACCGCCCTCACGCACTTCAAGACCCTCCACCAGCGCGTCAACAGCCGTGACACTCTGGAACTCGACCATGACCTCGCCGATTCCTCGGAAGTCGAGAAGGAACCGTTCGACAGGGACAAATGGCTGGCAGATCTACTTGAGGGAAAGAAGGAGCCGGACCACACACCGGCCGTCACATTTGCCTCCGTGCCGCCCACCGGCACCCTGTCCATCCTGACCGCCACCACGCGACAGATGCATCTTGAAGTCGGCACCATGACAGAGGGTCTCCCACTGGACGGCACTGCCACGCTCGACGCTCTGGTCCCTGTCTTTGAAGACCGAGAGACCCATAAGCCGAACCCCGTGGCCACCAGAATGGTGGAACTCCTGGGCGGCGGATACGGCATCGTCAACGGCACTGTGGTCTTCTTCCAGACCCGAAAGAAGGGACGTTCCCCACGCAACCTGGACGATGAACACCAGGCGCTGATCCGAGCAGCGCATACCGCAGCCACAACTTCAGCCAGCCACCCTGCGGAGTAGCACTCGCCCCAGAAGGGCCCGACGCGGCACGGCCCGCCCGCTACGCTGGCCACCTGACTGCGCGGGAGGAGACAGCCATGGGGCACGAGGACTGGACGGTGGACCGGCTACATGTCGCGCTTCCACATTCCGCGTCGAGGCAGCAGCTCCTCCAGGACGTGAACTTGACCCCGATCGAGGACCTGCCCGCGGTCTTGGACGGGTGGGCGGGTGCGGCTGAGGCACTTGAGGCGGCCCGGCCGATGATCGAGGCAGCCCGAATGAGCGTGGCGGCCCGAGGTGCTCTGCCTGACGGGCTCGAGGCCCGGGACGTGACCGTGGACATCCTGCGGGACGCTGGCCCCCGCCACGACCGCGACCAGGACCACGGGCACACCGGCGGCCAGGACCGTGGTCAGGGCGCAGCGTGACCTACCGGCTCCACTTCCCCGCAGACGTCTTCGACACGTACAAGCAGCTCCCCGAACTCGCCCGGCGGGACCTTGCCCTGGTGCTCGTCGACGCCCAGGAAGACCCGACCGCCGCGTCCGAGCCGTACGGGCAGGATGACGGCATCATCCGGACCGTCGCCCAAGGACACGTCACCGCGGTGATCCTCGTCGGCCGCGACACCCGCACCCTCACCGTCCTCGCCATCGCGTACGCCGGCCCGACCTGAACCGACCGCTGGATACCGCCCGGCTCCCTGACGCACTACCTCACCAATCCACGCCAAGGCCACTCCTGTCACCTCCAGGGGTGGCCTTCCGTCGTTTTCCGGCGGGCGGTCAGCACCCGCTGTAACGCTGGCCGCCGTACGCCCACACCCGATCAAGGAGTCGACCAATGGACCAAGAGCCCCGCCCCTCGAAATGGTCGCGGTGCGCCGAGTTCCTTGACAGCCTGATTCTGTGCTGCGACAAGGTGGTCGGGGCGCTGCGTGCGACGCGCAAGGCGGCCCAGGAGGCCACGAAGGCCTGGGGACACGCGCAGCCCATCGCAGCAGCGGTTGTGGCCCTGTTCAAGAAGCTATTCGGATCAGCCGATCCCGGTCTCGCCTGATTCACCGCGAGCTTTCGTGGCTGCGCAAGACCAGCCACCTGGGCTACACCCGCGTCGACGGCCCCCACCCCTTCGGCGCGGTGCTGCGCCTCCCGGAGCCGTTCAACCTGGACCTGGACACAGGCGGCCTGACGCCCGCCTGAGCACAGCGCGGGGGCGGCGTACGGTGGAGATATGGCCGGGCGGGTGCGCCGGTGCGCGTACATCAACTGTTCCAAGCCGCTGCCGGCGAGGGCCCGCAGCGACAGGCAGTTCTGCAGCCCAGCTTGCAAGGCGGCCGCGCGACGGTGGCGCCGCGACTACGCCGAGGCCGTCGCTATCGGCCTCTGGTACACCCTGGGCGTCGAGACCGAGCTCGTGACTCACTGTCCGGTGTGCGGCCGCAGGTTCGCTCTGGGGCACGGGCACCGCCGCGACGCCGTCTACGACCGCTCGGCGTGCCGGCAGGCGGCCCACCGAGCGCGTCACCGGACAGAGCAGGTACGCGAAAGCGTCACCCGTAACGGATCGCCGTACCCGCTTCAGGCCGCTGACCAGTGCTGACTCCGCTCAAGAAGAAGGCCAGGGCGTGCCAGTTCAGCCTGGACCCAAGGTGCTACTGCGCCGCAGCATGCCCCATGTGACGCCTGGGAGCACACCGGGCAGGTTCTTCCTCGCCCGGCACGGCCGGATCGCGCTCTACCCACCCCGACGAGCCGTGCGGACCCTGTGAAACATGGGGGATACCGGAAACACCACACCAGGTCCGGACAGTACTGACAACACGTTCCACGCCCTCCTCGAAGGCGCCACCGCCCCACGGCCACCCGCCCCGCCCGACTGCCCGTTCTGCGACCTCCCACAGGACCGCTACGCCACCCACTACGAAGGCCACTGGGTCCTCCTCGAACCCCGGATCCTCGTCCCCGCCCACACCGTGCCCCCACGACGGCGCTGGATCATCACCTCCGACGGGGCCGCGATGAACCTCTGGGACGCCGAACCCCTCCCCGGAACCCGGTGCCGCATCGCGCACCGCGTGGTCTGCCCCTACCTCCAGCCCGAAGACCCCTGGCCCTGGACCACCGCCCTCCGCCAGGAGAACAACCGACGAGCCCAGCGCCTGCTCAACCTCCCCGACGACTGGGCCCTCCCCGACGCCGGCTGACCGCAGCCGCCCGGCGTGACGCGCACCCTGCCCGGGGTGGGAGTCGTTGGACTGACGTGACCACTGACCAGGACTCCGACGGAGAGTCGTACGAATCCATCATCCGCGCGTATCACGCCGCACGGGACCGCTACCGCCATTCAAAGGAGGCGGAGGCCGCCGCCCTTGAGTCGCTGGCCACGTATGAACGAAAGGCAGCCGCGGCCCGCGCCAGAGTCGCGGAACTCGAAGCGAAACAGGCGGAATCGGACGCGATCACGGACTTCGCGACCCGCCGCCCGGACGTCATGGACCGTATCTCGCCGGCCCTCGCCGACCTGCTGCTACTGCGCGCCCGGTTCCCCGGCCTGTCTCCGGCCGAACAGTTCGCCGCGGCCGGGATGACTCCGGCTGACCTCGGACTGCTCGACAGCGATGTGCAGCACCTGGCGCTTATCCCGCGCGGCGGCGTTTCTTAGGCGGTGATCAGCTTTTCAACCCAGCCCCCTGTACCCCGGATCAGCGCTCTGGCCCGGGGTACAGCCGTGCCTCCACCAGCAACGCCGCCCGGCCCG
>NZ_JBSFBQ010000026.1:106681-117638 GCF_053593015.1 Streptomyces sp. NPDC002403
CGGCACTCTGAGCCCATGACCGACGTCTTCAACCACGCCCCGCAGATCTGGAACGCTGCGCAACTCCGCGAGGCGCTCAAGGACCTGCCCGACGACACACCCATCCACATCGGTGTCGCCGAAGACCCCGGCGACTTCGGCGGGTACCGCGAATCCGTCCTCGTCGACGCCCACCACGTCGAGAACTGGTGGCCAGCCACCGGCACCACGCCCGAACGGGCCGAGAAGGAGAAGGCGCTCACCCTCTTTGCCGACTGGACGCCCGGAGAGTACGACCTGCTCGATTGAACCTGCGAACCCGCGATGTCGCAGGTGAAGGACATCGTGCGCCCCGGCCAAACAGTGGGCTGGTACCGACGCCGTACACCGTGTTCGGGCCCTGGCCGTCGCCGCGCCCAGGCTCCGCACCGGGTGCGCCGGAGGCGTCGCCGGAGATGTGACGCCTTCTCCGCGTTGGGGCGACGGGGGTGCGGGTCTGGGCCGAGGGCGGCTCGTTCCAGACCTGATTGTTCCGTCGCACCGAAGGTTGAGCGTTCTCGCCGAAGACTGGTTGGCGGCTTCTTCCTCATTGAAGATTGAGCGGGCTGATCAGAGCAGGGTTGACACCGTGCCCAGCGGACATCCGGTGCGGTGCGAGGACATAACCCGGCCTCCGCTTGGCGCCAGGCGGGACCTGGACATTGCCGATCCGAGCGTCGGCGACTGTGGCCGATTCGCGCTCTATCCGGCGCGTGTTGCAGGGTGGTGGGCTGGTCGTCGTGTCGGGGATCATTGCGTCTGCTCTTGCCGTCATTGGAACACTGTTGGGTGCTGCCGTAGCGCACCACTATTGATCAGAAACTCAAAGGGTTCTCGTACAGGACGTAGCGGACGTGCGGGCCGCCGAAGTAGCCGCGGACGATGTGTGGTTGACGCTGGCGTCTATGGAAGAACCTGCGGGTTTCGGCGGCGAGTTCGGTCTGGTTCCTGGCCCGGTGGGTGTGGGGCAGGCTGCGTTTGAGGTCGGCATTGACCAGCTCGTCGGGGTTCAGCTCGGGTGAGTACGAAGGCAGGAAGTGCAGCTCGATCTGGTCCTTGTGGCCGGCGAGCCAGGCCCGGACGGTCTTCGAGCGGTGGGCCGAATGCCGGTCGACGATCAGGTGGATCTTCCGGTCGAAGTGCCCGACGAGCCGGGAGAGGAAGCGGCACATGACCTTCGCGTCGAACGACTCGGTGAAGACCATGAAGTGCATCCGGCCGCGGGTGCTGATCGCGGACATTGCGTTCACGGAGAACCGGTTCCCAGTCCGGCGGACGATGGGAGTCGTGCCCTTGGCGCCCCAGGTGCGGCCGGTGACCTGGTCCGAGCGGATCCCGACCTGGTCGCCGAAGAGAACCTCGGCGTTCTCCGCCTTCGCCCTGGCCCGGATCGTCGGCCAGGTCTCCTCGTGCCAGAGGCGGACGGCTCCCGGATCCTGCTCGACCGCCCGCTTGTCCGGACGCTGGAAGGTCAGTCCCCAACGCTTGAGGTACTTGCCCACCCCGGGCTCGGTAAACCGGACCCGGTACAGCTTGAAGATCAGCTCGCCTATCTGCCCCCGTGTCCACAGTTGACCCGAAAGCCCCAGGTCGGAGGGGATGTGATCGAGGACAGCCTGCCGCACGGCGGCCTGCTCGGCCTCCGACAGGACCTGATGCTCACCCACGCGACGACCCCGCGCGCGGGAGAGCAGTGCGCCCCGCCCGCCGGCCTGCCACTTCGCCCACCAGTTGTCCACGGCCCTGACCGACACCTTGAACAGGGCGGCAACCTCTACCCGGTCCCGGCCCTCCACCAGCGCGGAAACTGCCAGCAACCGCACGGCCTCCTGCGCGTCCGGCGACCAGGCCCGCGCATCCCCCACCAGATCACTCACACACCGTAAACGAGCCTGAACCCAAAGCGTTTCGGATCAATACATGAACTGATTCGAAACACGGCGCAGCTGCACCGACAGAAAGGTACCTTGCTCACTGCCACGATGTGGACGCGACGCGCACATCATCGCAGTCCAACGGCACCCTTCTGCTATCGGGGCATCAGGTCGCTAAATTCCACTGAACGCCCAGGACCTCAGCTGCGTTACATGATTAGGGCAGGCATGCGGCACCGAACTCGCCCACTGTCGGCCAGACCTGAAGTGTAAATTGATCGAAAAGGAAAGATAAATTATGCGGAAAATCCTAGGTGCCATTGCTGCCGTAGTGGGAAGCGCCGCCATGGTGGTCGCGACTGTGGCGCCCACTGCCTCCGCCATGCCCAACTCCGCAGGAGAGACCTGCTCGGAGATCATGCCCCTCGACATCTCGGCGGTCTGCATCAACGGCACCAGTAATGGCTACCGTGCCCATGTGGCGGTGTCCGTGGACCTCCATGGCCACATAGGGGACTTCAATCTTGAGTGTGACAACGGTCAAAATTTCGGAGACCTTGGCGCGTTCAGAATGGATAACTCTGACTACAGCTACATCTTCACCGTCGGGAATCAGGGCAGGTGCCATGTAACCCTGTATGTCAGGGATGCCGGATTCTCGATCTCTTCGCCGAGCATCACGCGCTGACAATAGCGCGACCGCGGCAGGATCAACGAATCACCCGTCCGGCGTGCTATCGACGCCGGACGGGCTACTCGCTCCGAATCGACAGGAACGAGTGGCACAGTGAACCTTTTTCATCCTGAATAGCCGCAGGTCATCAGGGTGTGGACGGCCTTGACGATGGTGCCGACGCGTCGGGTGGAACATCCGGTTCGCCGGAGGATCCGCCACTGCTTCAACTGAGCGAAGACGCGTTCGCCAGGCGCCCGGAGCCGGGCGTGGTCACGGTTGAACTGCTGCTGCTAGTTGTTCTGTCCATGGAGGTTGGTGACGGGGTTCACGGCTGAGTGATCTTAAAATGGGTGAGGGCCTTCTGGCCTGGTGTGGATTGCGACATCTGCACCGGCGACCAGAAAGGCCCTCGTGCCTCACCGTAATGCACCCCTGACCGAGACCGGGCGCCTGCGCCTGGCCCGTTGCGTCGTCGAGGACGGCTGGCCTCTGCGGCGGGCGGCCGAGCGCTTCCAGGTCTCACCAACGACAACCCAGCGATGGGCGGACCGCTACCGGCTGTATGGCGAGGCGGGCATGGCGGACCGGTCAAGCCGTCCGCACACCAGCCCACGCCGGACCCCGACGAGGACCGAACGACGGATCATCAAGGTCCGGATCCTGCGGCGGTGGGGACCGGCCCGCATCGCCCACCTGCTCGGCCCGGTGCCCTCGACCGTCCACCGCGTGCTGACCCGCTTCGGCCTGGCCCGACTCACGCACCTGGACCGGGCGACCGGGCGCGTCATACGCCGCTACGAACGCGACCGTCCCGGTGAACGTGGACATCAAGAAGCTCGGCAACATCCCCGACGGCGGCGGCCACAAAGCACTGGGCCGCCAAGCGGGCAGGAAGACCCCCTCCGGGGCCGGCTACAGCTACATCCACACCGCCGTCGACGACCACTCCCGCCTCGCCCACAGCGAGATCCACACCGACGAGCGCAAGGAGACCGCCACCGCATTCTGGACCCGGGCCCAGCAGTTCTTCACCTCGTGCGGCATCACCGTCGAACGGGTCCTGACCGACAACGGCGCCTGCTACAAGTCCCATGCCTGGCGCAACGCCCTGGCAGCCGCCGGGATCACTCACAAGCGAACCCGGCCCTACCGGCCACAGACCAACGGCAGGTCGAACGCCTCAACCGCACCCTGCTCGACGAATGGGCCTACGCCCGCCCCTACCGCTCGGAACAGGAACGACGAGACGCGTTCCCCCAGTGGCTGCACACCTACAATCACCACCGCGGACACACCGCGCTCGCAGGCAAACCACCCGCCAGCCGCGTCCCCAACCTAATCCGGTATTAGCGGTGCTCGGTGGCCGGGCAGCGTCGGGCGAAGACACCTATCCCCAACACGGTCCTACAGGCCTTCTGCGAGAGCGGTGCTCCACGGCACATCCCGGTCACCGCAGTACCGCCGGGCGTTGGCGGTCACGCGGGCGCCGGACGGATGCCTTCGTCTGACCAGGCGTTGATGCCTCGAAGCAGATCGGTGGCGTTCTGCGTCCTCGTGACCGTCAACACTGTCGCCTTGATCACTCGTTGGTGTTGGTGGTGCGAGCCCGCCGCACGGTGACCTCTCGATACGCCCGAGCTGCCTGAGCTCCCGCAATAGACCGAGGCCCGTGGGGTGAGCTGGTGCCACGAACAGCTACTGAGGTGGCGGACCGGCTTTCGTGCCGAGTCCTGGGATTAGGTCGCTGCGTGGCCCGCATGTGCTCGTGACCAGCACGAACATCTTCGCCATGGGGAGGAACATCTTGATCTACTGCGGTATCGACTGGGCGGAACGCACACATGACGTCGCTCTGGTCGATGACAGTGGCCAGTTACTGGCCAAGCGCCACATCACCGATGACGCGGCCGGCTACAAGATCCTGCTGAACCTGCTCGCCGAGTACGGCGATGCGGCGGAGAACCCGATCCCGGTCGCGATCGAGACCTCCCGCGGCCTGCTGGTCGCGGTGCTCAGAACGGGCAAGCGCACGGTATTCGCGATCAATCCGATGGCCGCCGCCCGCTACCGCGACCGGCACAGCGTCTCGCGCAAGAAATCCGACCCCGGCGACGCCCTCGTGCTGGCGAACATCCTGCGCACCGACATGCACGCCCACCGGCCGCTGCCGCAGGACAGCGACCTGGCCCGCGCCGTCACCGTCCTTGCCCGCGCCCAGCAGGACGCCACCTGGAACCGCCAGCAGATCTCCAACCAGCTCCGGTCTCTGCTGCGCGAGTACTACCCGGCCGCGCTGGTGGCCTTCGAACCCTGGAAGAACGGCCTGTGCCGTCCGGAGGCCCTTGAGGTCCTCAAAGCAGCTCCGACGCCAACCCGCGCTGCTTCCCTGACGTGCACGCAGTTGCAGGCCGCGCTCAAGCGAGCCGGCCGCCAACGCGGCATCGCAACCGAAGCCGACCGGCTTCGGGAGGTGTTCCGCGCTGACTGGGCCCACCAGCCACCCGCGGTCGAAGACGCGCTCGGCCAGCAGATGCTCGCCCTTGTGGTCCAGCTTGAAGCCGCCTGCACAGCCACCGACAACCTGGCCAAGGCGGTGGGGGAGGCGTTCCCCCAGCACCCGGACGCTGAGATCATCCTCAGCTTCCCCGGCCTTGGCGTCCAGCTCGGCGCCCGGGTGCTGGCCGAGATCGGCGACGACCGCACCCGGTTCGCCGACGCCCGCGGTCTCAAGGCATACGCTGGCTCCTCGCCCATCACGAGGGCCTCCGGCAAGAAGTCGAGCATCACTCGGCGGTGGGTGAAGAACGACCGGCTCAACCACGCCGGCTACCTCTGGGCCTTCTCCGCCATCACCGCCTCACCTGGCGCCAAAGCCCACTACCGAAGGCGCCGCGACGACCACGGAGACTGGCATGCTGCCGCCCAGAGAAACCTCTTCAACCGCATGCTCGGCCAGCTCTACCACTGTCTCCAGCACCGCAAGCTGTTCGGCGAACAAACCGCCTTCCCCATCGAACTCCCTGCCGCCGCTTGACGAGTTAGAACCCTGAGGTGTCTCACAGGGCAATACAGCTAGGGCTGTTCGCGGTGGCGGTAGTACAGGGTGCGGCCAGTGGCGCCGGCGCCCTGATAGGCACGGTCCGCAAGAATGAGGATCTGCCGGGTCGGGCATGCCTGGATGACGCCGTGGACGCGGGCCACGGTCAGGTCGTGAGTGCGTCCGGGGCCTCGTCGACGTACCGCCAAGCCGTCGCGGTCGAGATGCCGAACCTGGCCGCGAGCTGGGCGAACGTTTCGTTCTTCCGGAGATGGGCCAGGGCGAGCAGCGTCTGTTTGAAGCAACCAAGCTGTCGTCAGGGCGAGTTCAGTTCAAGCCTTCGGTCGTAGATGAGCCAGGAGACATGCTCGACGAGCTCGTACGGTACGTCAAGCATGGAGATAGGGAACCAACAGGGCCCCTCGGTCGCTGGTGTGATGAGTGAGATCACCACGCAAGCGACCAGGGGCCCTGCCCTGTCACGCCCCGCCCCGCCCACCAGGCCATTTCACCCTCCCGGCACAGGATGAAAGATGGTTCAAACCCCAGGTGCGGGGTGATGGGGCCCTCCGCCCCGACCATTTCCCGCCTGATCACAGGCCCGCGAACAGGTCTGGGCCCTGGCCGACAACGCCGCCCCCGACAAGGGCAACCAGGTCATCATGGATCTGGATAGGCGCTGGTGATTGCGTACTTGGACAATCAGAAGACCCCATCGACCTGGGAGTAGACGTTCGGTAGCCATCCGATCAGGGAGTTCGTCGACCACGGGGCGGGCGGCGTGTATGAGCTAGTGGCGGGCTTACTCAGAGCGGGGAAAGCGGGCAGCAACACCGTCGTCGGCCACATCACCGCCGCCCGACGGGCCCCGGCCCGGTTCCTGAAGAAGTACCGGCACATGCCACACTCTGGTCCGCACCGACTCCGGTGCCGACTCCCACGAGTTCGTCAACTGGCTCACCGCGCAGGGCCGGTGGCTCCCGATCAGTGGCTGCCTATCTCGCCGAAAGGGAGCAGAAGGTCCGCTTGGAGGGCTGTCACCGGGTGATCAGGACGGCGGCGAGGGCCAGGGCCCCGGGCAGCGCCTGGGCGATCAGGATGCGCCGGTTCGCGGTGGCGCCTCCGTACACGCCTGCGACCAGTACGCAGGCCAGGAAGAAGACCTTGACCCGGAATCCGGTCGGGTCGCCGGCGATCAGGCCCCAGATCAGTCCGGCCGCCAGAAAACCATTGTAGAGGCCCTGGTTCGCGGCCAGCGGCACAGTGGCGCGGGCGAGGGCGGCATCGAAACCGGAGAGTTTTCGACCTGGCCCCTTCTCCCACAGGAACATCTCCAGAACCAGTATGTACGCGTGCAAGGCGGCCACCAGGCCGACCAGGACATTCGCTGTCGTCTCCATCATCATTCCAATCTAATCCGAGCTTCACAGACAGGTGCCCTATATGCATGGACACTTGTCCAGGAGTCTGCTTGCGTATCCAGCGCCCGGGAAGCGACCTGCGCCAGTACGGCCGCCCCGGCGGTACGAGGCCTCAACGGCCCCCGCCCGGGCACCTCTGCCAAGATCCCGAGCGCCATGCGGCGCATCCGCCTGCGCGAGTAGGGGGCACGTCGAGCCGCCCCTGCCCAGACCTGCCCCACCGCCAATCCCTTGAAGGACTTCGTGGCTCGACTGAAGAGCCGGGAAGGTCACTCGTTGGCCCCCGGTGAACGAGTGGCCCGGCGAGGGCCCTCCACACATGTGCGTCGCACCCATGGATCTCCCGTCCGCAAGGCCCACGCAGTAACCACTTCGGGGTGATGTCCCGCGCAGCAGCGCGGATCATCCAGCCGCCCCACCGCGAGAAAATCCGCCGTCGCACACGGCCCGTGATCACACCAGCCCCCATGGGGACGCACCGGACGCGCGGGCACCACCAGTATCCCGTTCACCGGCCGCTTGTCGAAATCCACCATGTCCCTGTCCTGTACCAGCCGATCCTGCCCGGTGGGCGACAGCACGTCCGGACCTCATGCACGTACTACGCACAGTGGGAACCCAGGGATCAATATGCTCCCGGTTGTCTGCAAGCACTCTCGGGGCCCACGATTCCGAAGAGTTCTGGTACCACCCACGAGCCGCCGGCCCAACCCCTACCGCCACCCTCTCCGCATCCGATCTTCGACCTTGTCCAATACCAACTGCTGCCTCATGCGATCTCTCATGCTCATGACGCATGGTCATCTGTTCGATAGCACCCCCATCGCAGTCGCCCGAAATCGATCTCTCACTCCATGTCAGTAACACAGCACCACCACCGGCCAGCGAGTGATCGCATACATAGGCCGGTTCGCGACCCCAGACAGGTCATCAGCAGTCCCAAGGGGTTCCGGTTCCCGGCGGAGGTCATCTCCCACACGGTGTGGCTGTACTACCGCTTCCCGCTCTCCTTCCGCGAAGTCGAGGAGCTGCTCCTGGCCCGCGGGATCACCGTCGCCCATGAGGCGATTCGCCGGTGGTGCGACCGGTTCGGCCCCCCGCTACGCGGCCGCCCTGCGCCGCCGCCGGCCCCAGGCCGGCGACAAGTGGCACCTGGACGAGGTGTTCCTGAAGATCAACGGGGTGCGGCACTACCTGTGGCGGGCCGTGGACCAGGACGGCACCGCCCTCGACACATCCTGCTGCAGTCCAAGAGGGACGCGAAGGCCGCGAAGGGGTTCATGGCCAAGCTGATGAAGAAGCAGCGGAGGACATCCAGGGTGCTGGTCACCGACAAGCTCCGCTCCTACGGTGTCGCCCACAGAGAGTTGATGTCCTCGGTCGATCACCGTTCCCACAAGAGCCTGAACAACCGTGCGGAGAACTTCCATCAGCCGACGAGGCGGCGCGAACGTGCGATGAAGGACTTCCGCGCAGTCGGCAGAACCCAGTGATTCCTGTCCGCGTTCAGCCAGATCTCACCGTATTTCCGGCCCCGCCGCCACCGGATGACCGCCACCGGCTACCGCACCGAGATGCGCCACCGCTTCGGCACCTGGAACGAGAGCACTGGCACTACCGCCATGCCCACCGAGGCCTGAACCAGAGGCGGATACCAAGCTCAGCACACCCCCGCACACCCTCAAGTAACCACAGACCAGCAAATTGACAATGCCCCTGACAGCCATGAAACCCCGCGTCGCTACCAAGATCTGGAGTCTCGAGGCAACCCGGAACGGATCAGTGATCGTGTTACGACCTCAAAGGCTTGAACCAACGTGGTCACTCAGCCGTTGACCAGTTAGACAAGGCCGCACCCTGGTGGCCCACTCTCATCTGAATGGATATCCATGAGCGTTCGCACTGGTTCCCTGCTGGCTGTAACAATGGCAGGGTTGGCTCTGGCGGTAGCAGCACCAACAGCCGCTCACGCCGACGACAAGCTGATAATAAAGCACTGCAACACATCGAACGCAAGGGAATACCTGGAATTTCCGAACCGGGGAGGTTGGGCGTCTACAATTATCAACCCTGGCCAGTGCTGGCAGTCCCAGATCGGTGGACTGAGTGACGATATAGTAGTTGGCCATCGCTACTCCAACGGGCTGTGGCCTCAGGTATCGGTGAAGTATTTCAGCGACTACGGAGCCGACTTCGAATTCAAGTTCTGAGGCGCCAGGAGAAAGAATGGTCTTGATCGCTTGAATTCGCATACCACGGCGCCTCGTTCTTGTTGTTCCTCATCTCGGTCAGGATACGTAGCTGTCCGCGAACGGGCGTGCAGTGGGAAGTGGTCGGGTTGCCCGGAGGATCTATATCCCCCGGGCAACCCGGAGCATGAACGAATTCCGTCACTCCACTCTTGTCACCTCAAACGCGGTGTCCAAACCCAGGGGCGAAGGGCCCGGGGCGTCAGCTGGTGATGTGCTGCCGGAAGCGTGGGATGCCCTGCACAATCGAAGACACTTGCACTTCTTGCGGATCCAGCGAATACGGCCTGTTTCGACGAGATCGCGCACCCGGCCCCTCATGGACCGGGTGCGCGATCGGATCGAGACAAGTGCATGCTGGCACCGCCACCGACCAGCAGGCCCTACCCGCTCCCACGGTCGGGACGACCACCCGGGCCGGCAGACTGCGGGAGAGTCTCGCGTCTTCCCCTGGACCAGCAGGTGACCCAATACACGTATGTGGGGCGGGAGTTGCGGTGATGGTCACGCGTCGGCGACCGCGAGTACGGTGGCCACGCGACCACACCGTGCGGCAGGTCGCTCACGGCAAGGCCGACGGCCAACGAGGCTCCTGCACTGATGGGCTGAGACTTCCGGCATCCCTCACAACGACACAGGGGCCTCGCACGCGCACAGCGATACTGTCTCTCAATCAATCCGCACCTGAAGCTCAGTTACTGACTTCGGCGTATTAGGGTCTGCCCGGTCTGTCCAGAGCGAGGCCCGTCCCGGCGAGGAATCCGCCGAGGATGCCGTGCCGGTACTGCAGCGCTTTGAGCCGCCTGCGGAGCAGAGTCTCCAGCTCGTTGAGGGTGCGGGCGGCCAGGTTGGCCAGGCTCCGCTTGATGTGCGCCCACAGGCCCTCGACCGGGTTGAGGTCGGGCGCGTACCCGGGCAGCAGGACCACCGTCAGCCAGTCCCGCTCGGCAACGAGTGCCTTCATCGTCTTGGAGATGTGGGTGTTCAGCCGGTCCCACACCACGATCAGCGGGGCCTTGAGCAGTTGGTGGGCGCCATCCAACAGGCGTATGTAGTCCGCCTCGCCCAGCGAGCGACGCTCGCCCTTGCGGCCGGTATGCCGGCGCAGCCGGTAGCACAGGCGGGGCAGCTCGGACGGCGCATCGGCATCGAGGAATACCTCCACGAACCGCCCGTCGGGTCGGGCCGGCAGGCCCTGGAGGCCCGCATCGGTCACGCCGCCCTCCTCTGTCTACAACGCCGGAGCGAGATCGCCGAACCTGGCTTCCTCTTCTACCGCCGGGGCGAGCAGTTCATGGCTCAGACTCTCTGGGAGACACCATCCCCTACTTCCTCGGCGCCCCCATGGCCAGGCGCTAAAGCGCGCGGCTCGCCGCCGCGCGACGCGAGGCACGAGCAGCCGAAACCGTCCACCGCCAGGCCACCCAAGCCGCTCAGACTGGCCTCGCCGCTCTGTGGTGGGAAGCCTTCACGCTCGGCATGGTCCCGTCCGAAGAACAGCCTGAACGCAGTTCAGCCCTGGCCGCACTCCACGCCGCATTCACCGCAGGACCCGTACCGACAGGGGCCGACGGACAGACAGCCACCCTCAGTGGGCGGTTCGTGAGTTGATGTCCGTTCCGGACTTGGTTACTGCTTCTTGCTGAAGGTGCCGGGCTCGGCCTCAGTGAGGATGCCTATTG
>NZ_JBSFBQ010000027.1:0-111677 GCF_053593015.1 Streptomyces sp. NPDC002403
GCACGGCGGAGTCGTCACGGTCCCAGGCGCGCAGCCGCCAGCCGGGGCGCGCGGTGTCGCCGTGCAGTTCGACGAGGCCGGCGAGCCGGGTCCCACCGCGCGAGACTCGCCGAAAGCCTCTGCTCAGGAGCGAGCCGGCGTTACCCCACGAAACGCCAGGCGACGTCGATCGAGCCCTGGTCGAGGGAGGCGAGCGACTCGAATGCGCCGGGCGTCAGATCGAGGTCATGCCAGCCCGCACCCGGGCTCTCGTCGACTACCGTCGCGGTGATGGACTTTCCGTCGTGCGTGATCTCGATCTTCTTGCCGCAGGAGGGAGACGGATACCCGGGTTCGAATGTGCTGGCGTCGAGCGCAACAGCCAAGTCACCGTCCGTGACGACGATGCCGCACGCCGTCAGTCCGGGCTGGTAGTACGTCGCTCTTCCGTGGTTGCCGTTCGACGGCGGCTCCGCGGGCGGCCCCGATGTCCGGCCCGGCTCCGGGGGTGTCGCCTTGCCCTGGTCCGGGGGCGGCGTCGTTGTCCGGCCCGGCTCCGGGGGCGGCGGCGTTGTGGTGCTGCTCGGCTCCGGGGGCGCCACGGTCCCGCTCGGCTCCGGGGCGAGAGTGGGACCGGGCGACCCGGTCAGGCTGGAGCCGGGCTCCGGCAGTCCCGATGCGCTCGATGCCGGGACGGGGGTGTCGGTGTCCTCCGAGGCGGAGGCGGTGGCGACGATCACGGCGGCGGAGCCGACGGCCAGTAATGTTGCCGCCGCGATTTTGGCGATCTTTGCTCTCAACGTTCCCTCTCCGAATGTCACATTCCGGACGGCGCGCATGCGAAGCATTCGTGGCGGGGGGTGCCATGAAGATTCCTCGCGACCACGCCGCTGTGATCGTCGGCCCACGGGGGCCGACGATCACAGCGGCCCCATGATGACCAGCCCCGCTGATGCTCCACTGACGCCCCGCTGTCGCCGGGCCCGGCATTCGGCTCAACTGCGTCAGCGGGCAACCGCCTTGGTCGCCCTGCTGGTCGCGGTACCACTGGCGTGGCCGGTGCGGCGGGCGGTCACCTTGACGGTGATCTTCTTGCCGCGCTGCGCGGACTTGAGCGTCAACGAGGACTTGGTCGCGCCGGAGATCGCCTTGCCGTTCGCGTACCACTGGTAGCCGTACGAGGTCGGGGTGGGCGTCCAGGTGCCGTGGGCGGCCTTGAGAGTGCGGCCCACCTTCGCGGTGCCGGAGATCGTGGGCTGCTTGGTGGCCTTGGGCGCGCTGCCCTTGGCGACCTTCACCGGGGCGGGCGTCGCGGAACCGTCGGCGTGACCGGTGCGGTGGGCCGTGACGGTGAGGGTGAGGTACTTGCCGAGCAGCGACGCCGGGACGGTGTACGTCGATGCCGTAGCACCCTTGATGGCCTTGCCGTCGGCCTTCCACTGATAGCCGTAGGAGGTGGCGGCGGGCGTCCAACTTCCGTTCGTGGTGGTCAGCTTGGCGCCGACCTTCACGGTGCCGGTGATCTTCGGGGCGGTCGTCGCCCCGGGCGCCGCGCCCTTGGCGACCGTGAGCGCCGCCGAGGTGGCCGGGACGTCCGCCGTGCCGCTGCGGCGGGCCGTGACGGTGACCGTGACCTTCTTGCCGAGCAGCGACGCCGGGACCGTGTACGTGGACGCGGTGGCGCCGGTCACCGGCTTGCCGTCGGCGTTCCACTGGTAGGTGTACGAGGCCGGGTCGGGGGCCCAGGTGCCGGTGGACG
The DNA here is from genome assembly GCF_053593015.1 of Streptomyces sp. NPDC002403. Lineage (NCBI taxonomy): Bacteria > Bacillati > Actinomycetota > Actinomycetes > Kitasatosporales > Streptomycetaceae > Streptomyces > Streptomyces sp. NPDC002403. Next base: position 1,739 of record NZ_JBSFBQ010000027.1, read on the forward strand.
CGGTGAGGCGGTCGCCGACGCGGGCGGCGGTTCCGATGGCCGGCGGTGCGCTGTTCCTGAGCGAGGCCGCCGTGACCTCGAAGGAGCCCTGCCCGTACTCCCAGTTGATGTGGGTGATGACACTGAGGGACCAGGTGCCGACGGTGGCCCCGGTCAGGTCGAGGACGGCCGTCAGGGTCTTCCGGTCCGCCGAGACCTCGACGGTGGTCGATTCGATGACCTTGCCGGCGAGCTGGATCTGTACCTTGTCGTCCTTGTGCAGGGACGTGCCGGTCACCCGGACCGTGACCTTGCCGCCGGCGGCCCCGGTTGTCGGGGAGACCGACCCGACGCTCGCCTTCACCGTGCCGCAGAGGTTGGACGAGCAGACCGCCTCGGCCTTGTACGAGGTCTTCGACGCCTTCTCCGGCAGCGACAGAACCAGGATGCTCGGGGTGGGCTGGGCGGAGTACGGCTCGTTCACGGCACACTCGTAGCCGGAGGAAATGAACCGCGTGCAGCCGTTGTCGAGGCTCGCGTCGTACAGCGCGGGCACCGCGGTCTCGGTGGCGCCCGTGGTGTCGCTGATCGCCATGTCGAACCGGTCCCGGTACGCCGTGGGCAGCGCGGCGCAGACGGCGGTGTGCTGCTCGTCGAGGGTGCCGGTGATCGGGCCGTACCCGTAGGCGATGCTCGCGACCTTCTCGCACTCGGCGGCCGGTCCGTCGGCACCGGCGATGCGCAGGGCGTCGAATCGGTACGAGTCGGCGGCCTTCAGGCCCGTCCGGACGGTGACCAGGACCTGGTAGCGGGTGGAACCGGTGACGGCGCACGCCTGGTTCTTGTTGCAGAGGGCGGTGCCGTCGGCGTCGTACACCACGACGTTCGCGGTGCCGAGCACGTCGCGGACGTCGATGTGCAGGGTGTCCTTCGCGTCGGCGGTGGTGACCTGGCGGCAGCGCAGCTCGCCGGGGGCGCCCATGGTGCCGCCGGCGGACGGGCCGCCGACCTTCGTCACCGGGTTCGGGGTGCAGCCCTTGGCGGTCGCGGTGACATCGCGGCGGGTCAGGGTGTAGTCGGCGGCGGTGTCACGGCCGGTGACGAGCACGGTGTGGGCGACACCGGGGGCCAGCGCACAGGTCGTCCAGCTGGAGAGGGTCGAGTAGATCGAGCAGACCCGCTTGCCGTGGGGGTCCAGGACGGTGAACTCGGCGGTGGACGTGGTGCCGGGTGCCGCCTGGAGCTGGAGATTCTCCTGGGCGCCGTGGTCGTCGGCCGGGATGCTCAGGCAGCGCGAGAAGACACCGTCACCGGTGGAGAACCGGGCGGCCGGGCTCGTCGCGGTGAAGTCCCCCGCCGGGATGGCGGGGCAGTCGCTCGCCGCGTCGGTGCGGTGCAGGGCGAGGGCGTACCGGCCGGTCGGCTCCGACGAGTCGTCGGTGGAGACCAGGGCGCGGAACGGGGCCTTGCCGGTCAGCGCGCACGTGCCGGCCGACAGGTCGCTCCCGTCGCACCGCTGGGCGCCGTCGGCGTCGACGACGGTCACCTCGGGGCGCGGCGCCGGCCCGTTGAGGGGTTTCAGGACAGCCAGGCGGGCGTCCGCGGGAAGCGGCAGGGAGAGGCAGTCGATCTCGCCCGCCGCAGTGAACGTGCCTTGGTGGAGGCCGAGTTCGACGGGCTCGCACCCGGTGGTGGCGGAGCTGTCGAGGATGAGAGTGGGGTGGTCGGTGAAGACGGTGTAGTCACCGGCGGCGGGAAGGCCGCAGGTGCCGTCCCAGGTGGCGCAGACGGTCTTGCCGTCCCGGTCGTACACGGCGAGCGTCGAACGGGTGCCGTCGCTGACGGAGTACACGTTGTAGCGTCCGGCGGCCGGGGCCGTGAACGTCTTGCAGCCGCTGGCCGGGTCCGCGGTCGTGGGCGCGGAGTTGTACGCATTCAGGGGGGCATGGGTGCAGCCGGCCGGGGCCGAGATGCGGCGGACGGTGAGGGTGTACTCGGCGGGGAAGCCGTGCTCGGCCTCGGTGACCTGCGAGAGGACCCGGTAGGGGCCGTCGCCGGGCAGTACGCAGCCGTCGCTGTCGTCCTCGTTGAAGCGGGGGCAGATCCGGGCGCCGGTCTCGTCGGTGATCCACGACAGGCTCCCGCCGGACGCGGTCGTCCTGATGTCGTTGGTGATCCGCTCGCCCGGCTTGCCGTTGAACGGCTGGCACTGGATGGCGGTCGGCCCGGCGGCCGAGCCGACGACGGGGGCGGTGTCCCAGGCGGTGCCGATCTCCGGGGCGCAGCCCTCGGTGGTGGCGAGCGGGACGACGGCGACGGTGGGCTTGCTCGTGTCGAACGCGTTGTTCGTCAGCCGGAGCGTGAAGTCGCCCGCGCGGGGCAGTCGGCACCAGCCGGCGCCCCACTGGGAGTCGTAGCAGTTGATCTCCGTGTCGCCGTCGAAGACATGGGCGTATGTGCTCGCGTCGGCACCGCCGACGACCACGACCTTGTGCAGCCCGGCGGCCCCGGCCGTGATCGTGAAGCAGACCGTGCCGTCGCCCGGGATCGTCGGCCTGCCCTCCGCCGGGGCGGCCTCGCCGAAGCCGGAGAGCGGCAGGGTGGCACAGTCCTCGCCCGCCGTGGCATCGGCCGCCGCCGCGGGGGCGTACGCCTGGGCGGCGCCCGCGGGGATCAGCAGCGAGAGCAGGACCGACAGGACGAGCAACAGCGCGGCGTACGCCGACGCGGCGGCCGATCTCCCGGATCTCGCCGCCGTACGTGGATGGTTGGGCATTCCGTTCCCCCCGGACCGGTGAAGTGTGCGCTTCTGCCGGGGGCTTCATGGACGACGCGCGAGCGCGCGAACGCGGGACGGCCCGGGACACAAGCGAAATGTGTGTGACTCGTAAAGACGAGTGCACGCGATCATCGCACACGTGTCCAGGGCCGCCCCAGGAATTTTCGGTTCCGGTCGCGGGCTACTTGCCCAGTACCGCCTTCATCACGTTCTTCGCGATCGGCGCACCCAGCCGGCCGCCGGAGATGTCGGACCGGGAGATGTCCATGTCCGTCGGGTCGATGAACACCGCGACCGCCACTGACTTGCCGCCGGACTTGCCGTACGAGACGAACCAGCCGTACGGCACCTCGTCCCTCACATTGACGCCGCGCTGCGCCGTACCGGTCTTGCCGCCGACCGTGACACCGTCGATCAGGGCGCGCTGGGCGCTGCCCTCCTTGGCCGTGAACTCCATCATTTCCTGGACCTTCTTCGCCGTCTCCTCGGACACGGCCTGGCTCTTGAGCTTCGGCTCGTTCTTCTCCAGGACCGAGAGGTCGGGGCCGCGCAGCTCGTCCACGATGTACGGCTGCATCAGCTTGCCGTCGTTGGCGAGGGCGGCCGTGACCATCGCCATCTGCATCGGTGTACTGGTGAGGCTGCCCTGCCCCATGCCCGTCAGCGCCGTTCCGGGCTTGTCCAGTTCGGTCGGGTAGAGGCTCTTGGTGGCGAGCATGTCGCCGAACTCGTCGGAGTACACATCGGCGTTGAAGCCGAACTTCTCCGCCGTCTCGCGCATCTTCTCGGCGCCGACCTTGGACGCCGCGTCGAGGAAGACGTTGTTGCAGGAGTACTGCATCGCGGTCTTCATGGACGCCTTGTTGCACACCGCGTCGCCGGCCTCGCTGCCGATCTTGTTCGTGGAGAGCGGCAGGGGGTACGGGGAAACGGCGTCGGACCGCGCGTCGACATCGGTGACCACGCCGTTCTCCAGGGCCGCGGCCGCCGTGAGGATCTTGAACGTCGAACCGGGCGGGAAGGTCTCCCGCAGCGGGCGGTTGGCCAGCGGCTTGCTCTTGTCCTTGACGAGCGCCTGGAACTTGTCGCCTTCCTTGAACGAGTTCCCGGCGAAGACGGACGGGTCGTACGAAGGCGTGGAGACGAGGGCCAGCACCTTCCCCGTGCTCGGCTCCAGCGCGACGACCGCACCCCGCGCACCGAGGTCGGTCAGCCCCTTGTACCCGGCCTTCTGCGCCTTCGGGTCGATCGTGGTGATCACATCACCGCCGCGCCGCTGCTCGCCGGTGATGATGTCCTTGGCGTGCCGGAACGCGAAGCGGTCGTCCTGGCCGCTGAGGATGCTGTCGTACGTCTTCTCCAGGAGGGACATGCCCTGCGACTGGGAGGCGTATCCGGTGACAGGGGCGTACATCGGGCCCTGCTTGAAGGTCCGCTTGTACTTGAAGTCCGTCCCCTCGACCGCCTTGGAACCGGTGATCGCCTCACTGCCCACGACGATGTCGCCGCGCGGGGTGGCGAACTGGGCGATCTTCACCCGGCGGTTGTTCTCGTGATTGGCCAGGGGCTCGCTCTTGACGTACTGGATCCAGTTCGCCCGCAGCAGCAGCGCCATCACCAGCAGCCCGCAGAATATGGCTATGTGCCGCAATGGCCTGTTCATCCTCGACCCGCTCCCGTACTCGCCCGCATGTGATCCCTGACCAAGGAAGATACCGATTGCGGGCAAATGGTTGCACCAACAACCAACCGGGGTCACGGCCGGGGTCGCGGCCGTGCCCTCCTGTCCGCCCGTCCGTCAGAGGTACTCCGCGTACGCGTCCAGGGTGCGCAGCACCTCCGGTTCGCCGGCCGGGGGCAGTTGCAGCACGACCTCCTCGATGCCCAGGTCCGCGTAGTGGGCCAGCTTGCCCGCGCTCGGAAGGACCGCGTACGGGACGACCCGGAGGTGCTTCGGGTCGCGGCCCGCGGCCTCCCAGGCCTCACGGAGCTTCGGTAGGGACTCGGTCAGGCCCCCGCCGCCGATCGGGAGCCAGCCGTCGGCGTACTCGGCGATGTGGGCGAACAGCCTGGGGCCCGCCGCGCCGCCGATCAGGGTGCGCGGGCCGTTCACCGGGCCGCGGGGTGCCTGGACCGGCTTCGGGTACGCGTGGCTGGCCCGGACCGAGCCGAACTCGCCCTCGTACGCCGTGGGTTCGTCCGCCCACAGGGCCCGCATCACGGCCATCCGGTCGCGGACGAGGTCGCGGCGGGCCGGCCAGTCCACGCCGTGGTCCGCGGCCTCCTCGACGTTCCAGCCGTAGCCGACGCCCAGGGTGAACCGGCCGCCGGAGAGGTGGTCGAGGGTGGCGATCTGCTTGGCCAGGCCGATCGGGTCGTGCTGGGCGACGAGCGTGATGCCGGTGCCCAGGGTCAGGCGTTCGGTGACCGCGGCGGCCTGGGCGAGGGCGACGAAGGGGTCGAGGGTGCGGGCGTACTCGGGCGGGAGTTCGCCGCCCATCGGGTAGGGGGTGTCCCTGCTCGCCGGGATGTGGGTGTGCTCGGGCAGATAGAGCCCGCCGAAGCCGCGCTGTTCGAGTTCGCGGGCGAGCCGCAGCGGCGTGATCGTCTCATCGGTGAGGAAGATCGTTGTGGCGATCCGCATATGAAGACACCTCCGTCGTGATCCGGTGACAGGCCCTGGCGCCCCAACGTATGCCGTCGGGGGCCGTGCGGTCCGGTTCATCGGCGTTCTTCCGGAGTTCATCGGATGCCGTCAGGCTTCCTGGGCGACACCCTTCGCCGCTCACGACACCCGGGGAGCCCTCGCATGTCCGCATCGCATTCCGCTCAAGGCCACCCGATGGCCAGGCGCGGCCTCCTCGTCGGGGCGGCCGCCACCGCTCTAACGTTGGGCACCGTGAGCTTCGCCGACGCCACCACCCCGAACCCGGGCGACGACGGGACGGACCGGACCAGGACCGTGCGCGGCACCCTGCCGACCGGGTCTCCCGACTTCGTGTACCTGCCGGTCGAAGTGCCGCGCGGAGTACGGGAGATCGCCGTCTCGTACACGTACGAGAAGCCTCCCGTGCCGGCCGGGACGCAGGGCAACGCCCTCGACATCGGCATCTTCGACGAGCGCGGCACCGCGCTGGGCGGGCACGGGTTCCGGGGATGGTCCGGCGGGTCGCGCGGCAGCTTCTTCATCCGGGCGGACGAGGCGACGCCCGGCTACATCGCGGGCCCGGTGCGGGCCGGTACGTGGAACATCGCGCTCGGCCCCTACACCGTCGCCCCCGAGGGGCTGCCCTACGAGGTGACCGTCACCCTGCGCTTCGGGCCCGCCGGGACCACCCCGGAGCCGGTGTATCCGCCGGAGCGGGCGAAGGGGCGCGGGCGGGCCTGGTACCGGGGCGACTGCCATCTGCACTCGGTGCACTCGGACGGCAGGCGCACCCCTGCCGAGATCGCCGCCGCGGCGCGCGCGGCCGGGCTCGACTTCATCAACAGCAGCGAACACAACACGTACTCCGCGCACGGGGCGTGGGACGGGCTGTGGGGCGACGATCTGCTCGTCCTCACCGGCGAGGAGATCACCACCCGCAACGGGCATGTCCTCGCGGTGGCCACCGACCCGGGCACGTTCGTGGACTGGCGCTACCGGGCCCGCGACAACCGGTTCAGGCACTACGCCAAGGCCGTGCGCCGGGCCGGCGGCCTGGTGGTGCCCGCCCACCCGCACGCCACCTGCATCGGCTGCCACTGGAAGTTCGGCTTCGGCGAGGCGGACGCGGTGGAGGTGTGGAACGGGGCGTACTCCCCGGAGGACGAGATCGCCCTAGCCGAGTGGGACAACTCCCTGGTGGCCGCCGTACGTTGGTCGAAGCCTTGGGTCGCGGCGATGGGCAGCAGCGACGCCCACCGGGAGCCGGACGTGGTGGGGCTGCCGCAGACCGTCGTCCTCGCCGAGGAGCTGTCGCGCGAGGCGATCGTGGCCGGGATCCGGGCCGGGCACTCGTACATCGCGGAGTCCTCCGCCGTCACGCTCTCCTTCGGCGTCTCCGGCGGGCGCGGGCTGCACGCCGGGATCGGTGAACGGCTGCGGGTGGACGGGGACGACACCCCGGTCACGGTACGGCTGGAGGTGAGCGGGGCGCCCGGCTGCACCGCGCACTTCGTCACCGACCAGGGCACGCTGTTCACGGCCGGGCTGCCCGAGTCGGGCACGGGGGCGGTGGAATGGCGTACGACCCCGGCCTACGCGGCCTATGTGCGGGCCGAGGTCCGGCATCCGGCGACGGTGCCGGGGCTGCCGGGGGCCCTGGCGGCGCTCACCAACCCGGTGTTCCTGGAGGGGTAGCGGCAGACCGCTCAGGCGCTGGGCAGGGTGCGCAGGCGTATGCCGTGGCGGGCCCGCAGCCGGCCGATCTCCCAGGCCGCGGCTGCCCGTGTGTCTCCGCTTCCCTGCCGCGGTGAGAAGTCATGGCGCGAGCGGGTCCGTGAGGCGACAATGCCCGTCAGAGGTCGTACACGCCGCGCGGGGGAGCGATTCAGGATGGCAACCGGAGGGTTATCGGCGGGCGGGCCACCGCCGCAGGCAGCGGGTTCCGACGTCACACGGCAACTCTGCATGGCGATGCACACCCGCCCGGCGGCCTCCGCCGCACCCTGGGCCGGGCGGGGACTGCCCCGGCTGGCCGGGGAGATGCTGCGCGACCCGGCACGCTCGGTTCCCTCGTACGGCTTCGACCTGGTGCCGGTCCTCACGCACGCGGTGCGCGCCTTCCGGCGGCGGCTGCTTCGCCGGGTCGCGGTGACGGCGGTGTTCGGCCTGGTCGCGGTCTGGGAACCGTTGCCGCCCCTGATCCTGCTGACCACGCTCTGCCTCGCCCGGCTGCTGGGCTCCAGCTGGCCACCGCTGACACTGCTCTGCCTGTGGCTTGCCTTCCGGGCACCGAACCTGCTGTTCGTGCTGATCGGGCCGCAGGACCAGAAGAACAGATACGAGGTGTTGGTGCACAACGCGCCTCTGCTGGTGCTCGGGTCCGCTCTCGCCCTGGTGTACGTCGCCGACGCGGTGCTGGCCCGGTCGGCGCGCGACCGGGCAGGCCGGGAAGGTGGTGCCCGGGAGCGGATGCCCTCCATCGGCCCGAGGATCCGCAGACGCGTGGAGCGGGTCGGTCTCCAGCAGAACGGCACCGCCCTGCCGTACGACGGCCAGGGCCGGTTCATCGGCGCGGGCCGAGAATCCCGGGGCGCGGTGGAGATCCGCGTGCCGTTGCGTCCCGGCCACTCCGGCCGGCCCGTCGTGGCGCTGCGCGAGACAGAACTGCTGGCAGGCATCGAGGCCGCGATGAGCACCGCCGGCCGGGGCGCGGGCAGGCCCGACGACCTCACGGAGACCGAGCCACTGCCCGGTTTCTCCGTGGCCCAGGTGCTCGCCCTGCCGGCCGCCCTGTGGCTGGAGCGCGGCCGGGGCGGGGCCGGGGCGTCGGAGCCGGCGGGTGGTCTGGGCCGGCCCGAGCGGCTGTATCTGCGGGCACAGTGCGTCAGCTGGCACGGGCAGCTCGTGGTGAGCCTCTTCGTGCACGCGGCGCTCCAGGCCGGCGAATTGCGGCTCACCCTGCGACCGCAGGTGATGGCACCGCTGCTGCCGCTGCCCGAGCCCACCGGCTCCGCGGTGCTCGAAGGTCTGCGCGCGATGGCGGGACTGTGGGCGGGACTGGTGAAGGAGACCGGCCCGGCCGGGGCCGATCCGGTCGACGCCGACGGCCCGCTGAGCCTGCGTGACCTCCTCTCCCTGCCCACGATTCCCGATGTGCACCAGAGCAGCGATGCGGCACGCCATGTCGAACTCATGCAGGCGGCCGTCCTCGGTGCCGTGGAGGCCCTGCTCGAACGGCACGGCTTCGCGACGGACGCGCTCTCCGACCGGCACACAGTGATCAACAGCATTCAGGTGCTGGGCGACAACAACGCGGGGATCCAGCTCGCGGGCGGTCTGACACTGGCCCAGGTGGCACAGACCGCGCCCACCGCGCCCACCGCGCCCGCCTCGACCGAAGGAGTACCCATGAGCCCAGGATTTCCGCGCCGGAACCCGCCCTCCGAGCCCGCACGGGCCCCGGGGTCCGGCATCAGCATCGGCGGCGACAACTCCGGCACCGCACAGAACGCCGTCGGCCACCGCCTGTCCCACATCACCCAGACCGGCACCGGCCAGGGGAACGCCCCGCTCGACTCCGTCGCCGCCCTCCTGGCCTCCTTCCGCGCGGACATCGACCGCAACGCGGCCCTGCTGGCGGACCTGGAGGCCCTGCGGGACCAGACGACGACGCTGAGCGGGGCACTGACGGACCCTCGGAGCGAAGGCTTCCGCCCCGCCCTGCGCATGGCGGTCCGTTCCCTGCCCGCGCTGGTGGCCGGGACGGCCGTCCAGCAGACGGGCGAGGCACTGGTGACGGCGATCGGTGAGCTGCTGGGCTGAGCCCGGAACGCGTACGACGGGACTGTGCGGACGGCCGGTACACGCCCTGGGGGCTGTCCCCTCAGGGCCGCTCGTCCCCGGCGGGAACGGCGACCGGGGCCACCGCGCCGCGTGCCCGTACGCGGACGGGCCGGGACGGAGCGGTCAGCACGCCCAGGCAGGCGATGACGAGGGCGATGCCCGTCCAGCCGAGGGCCGGGAGGTGCTCGCCGACGACCAGGACCGCGAAGACGGCCGCGACGGCCGGCTCCAGCAGGGACAGGGTCGTCGCGGTGCTGACCGGGATGCGGGACAGGCCGAAGCCGAACAGGACGTACCCGGTGAACATCGGGACCAGCGCCATGTAGAGCCCGACGCCCGCGTTGGCCCAGGAGGCGACCAGCGGTGCGCCGGTGGCCAGCAGGACCGGTACGAGCATCAGGCCGCCGAGGCCGAACACCGCGCCCATGGCCGCCCGCGAGGTGACGCCGCGGGTGATGAGGCGGTGCGCCGCCCACGCGTACACGGCGTACGTCACGCCCGCGACCAGCCCGAGGCCCACGCCCACGACGGTCTGCCGGGCGGAGCCCGTGCCCGCTGCGCCACCGGCCTGCGCGGCCTCGGCCGCACAGAGCAGCACCGTGCCGGCCAGCCCCAGGGCGGCCCCCGTCATCCACCTCCGGGACAGGCCGCGGCCGTCGGCGAGCCGCTCGATCAGGGCCGATGCCAGCGGGGCCGAGCCGATGGAGACGACCGTGCCGACCGCGACACCGGCCAGGTGCATGGACGTGTAGAACGCGAGCGGATACAGCGCCACGCCCACTCCCCCGAGGAGCACAATCCGCCACTGCGCCCTCAGCCGGACGCGGCCCCGGGCGATGCCGCGTCCGGCCATCAGGGCCTGGAGCAAACCGCCCAGGCCCATCGCGGCGGCGCCGATCGCCAGCGGCCCGACCTGGGGCGCGAAGGTCGCCGCGGTGCCCGTGGTGCCCCAGAGCACCGAGGCCAGCAGGACCGCGAGCGCGCCGACACCAGGTCCGGCGGTACGTCCGGCGGGCCCGGTCACAGGGCGCCCACCAGGGATGCCGCCAGGTCCCGGGCGCTGCGCATGCGGGTGCCGTCGCCTTCGAGGCCGGCGCGCACGATGGCCCCTTCGAGGAGGAAGGCCAGGTGCTCGGCCATGGCGCGGGCCCGCTCCTCCTGGCCCGGCAGCAGCTCCTGGAGGTGGCCGGTGAGCAGGCTCTCGACCTGCTCCTTGTGGCGGCGCACCACCGCCCGGCCCTCGTGTCCGGTGGGCAGCTCGGCGGCGGCGTTGAGCAGTCCGCAGCCCCGGAAGCCGTGCTCGTAGGCGAGGTCGGCGTGGTCGGCGTAGGCGTCGAAGACGGCCAGCACGGCACCGGCCGGGCCCTGCGCCCCGGCCAGCCGGTGCCGGTAGAGGCCGAGCCACTCCTCGTGCCTGGCCTCCAGATAGGCGCGGACGAGATCGGCCTTGGAGTCGAAGTTGTTGTAGAGGCTCATCTTGGCGACACCGGCCTCGGCCGTGATCGTGTCGATGCCCGTCGCGGCCACGCCGTCGGCGTAGAACCGGCGCGCCGCGGCGTCGAGGATCCGCCCGCGCGCCGCGCCCCGCCGCCGCTTCACCGGCTGCTTCTCCCCGGCCTTCGCCTCGCCCATGTCCGCTCCGTTCCTTGATTAGGTAGGTCAGTCTACCTAACTGTGAGCGCGGCAGCGGCCCCGTGCGAGTCGGCACCCAGCTGCCGCGCGCAGCACCGGCCCTGCACCGCCGCCAGTCCCGCGACCACCGCTCCCAGCACCAGCCAGCCCGCCGGACCGGCGGCCATCACCACGCCGGTCAGCAGCGGTGGCCCGGCCGACTTCTGGATGGACTGCGACATCCCGGCCACCCCCAGATACGCGGGACGGGCGTCCTCGGGTGCGAGCAGGACCGCGAGCTCCCACGAGCTCACCGAGCGCATCAGCTCCGCCAGCGTCACCAGCAGCGCCGCGGCGAGCAGGACCGCCCCGGCCACCCAGGCCCCGCCCCGGGTCGCCGCGGCCAGGAAGCCGCAGCCCACGAACACCAGGACCCCGTACAGCAGCACCGCCCGGGTCGCCCGGCGCGGACCCTCGGCCCGCCGCGACACGCCCAGCTGGAGCAGCACGACCATCACGGTGTTGATGACCAGGAAGGCCGGGACCAGGGCGTGCGGCGCGGAGGTGCGGTCCACCAGCCAGAGCGGCAGGCCGACGGCGAGGATCGAGTCGTCGAGGTTCATCGGGATGTCCAGGAGGACGAACCGGAGATAGCCGCGGTCCCGCCACGGACCGGCCGGGCGGCCCGGCTCCCGCCCGCCCGCGACCGGGGCGCCGGGCGCCGCGCCCCCGGCCCGTGCCACCTCCACGGACCCCCCGCCCGGCTCACCGGTGCGCCACACCAGCACGGCGGCGACGACGAACGACAGCGCGTTGCCCAGGATCAGGGCGCGGTAGGCGTCGGTGGTCCCCACCGCCAGGCCGATGGCCGCGACGCCCGCGCCGACGCCGTAGCCCGCGTTGGCCGCGCTGCGCGACAGCGCCTGGTAGGCCGCGCGCCGCTCGCCCGCGGCCCGGGTGGCGAAGAGCATCTCCAGCGTCTTCGCGGCCCGGTCGCCCAGGTAGGTCACGGCGACCACGGGGAGCAGCGCCGAGAAGTCCGCGCACACCAGGACCAGGACGAGGGTGACCAGCCGCAGCAGGTGGCAGCCGATCAGCAGCGGGCGCACCGGGAAGCGGCCGGCCAGGCGCCCGGCCAGCGGCGAACCGGCGATGCCCGCGACCCCGGCCGCGCCCAGCAGTACGCCGATCTGCTGGGCGCTCAGATGCGTCACGAAGGTCAGGTACAGGACCGAGGAGGCGGCCCAGAGCCCCGAGCCGGTCCGGTCGACGGCCAGCGCGAGCAGCATGATCCGCGCGTCGCGGCCGCCCGGTGGATCGCGCAGCTGGGCCAGCAGCCCCTGGCCGCTCTTCGAAGTCCCCGCCCTTCGCCCCTTGTCGCCCTCTTCGCCTCGCCGCATCACGCGCCCCCTCCGACCTGCCCACAGGCATGTCTTGACATCAAGAGATCTTGAGCAAGGGGAAGACTGCCTGGAAAACAGTCTCGATGTCAAGATACTTGATGCCGAGATACCTATGGTCCGGCCGGTCCGGAACCCGTCCCGGTGCGCCTCACCGCCGGGGGCGTCACAGTGGAAGGAGCACCGGGCGGGGGCTGCCGTAGGAGGTGTCCGGATGAATGCGACCGGCGACAACGAGGACCGGACGCGCAACGGCGACCGGACGGGCGACGGGGCACGGGCCGGCGCGGCGCCCTGCTTCGTCGTGCAGATCCACCAGGCACGGCACATGCACTTCGACTTCCGGTTGGAGGTCGGCGGCGTACTGAAGTCCTGGGCCGTGCCGCGCGGCCCCTCGGAGAATCCGCGCGAGCGGCGGCTGGCCGTCCCGACCGAGGACCACCCGCTGGAGTACCGCACCTTCGAGGGCGTCATCACGAAGGGCGCGTACGACGGCGGCACGGTGATCGTCTGGGACCAGGGCACCTACCGGCCGCTCAGCCACGACCGGTCGGGCGCGCCGGTGCCGTTCGAGCAGTCCCTGGAGGACGGGCACGCGACGTTCTGGCTCGACGGGACCAAGCTGCACGGCGAGTTCGCCCTCACCCGCTTCAAGGGCGGCGACGCCCCGGGCGAGGAGGTGTGGATGCTGATCAAGGCCAAGGACGGGCAGGCCACCCATGACGGCCCCGAGGCGCCGGACCCCTACCTCGCGCGTTCGGCCCGCACCGGCCGCACCCTGGCCCAGGTCGCGGCCGAGGAGGGAAGCGGGCCCCCGTGACCGCCCGCGACACCGTGGCGGTCCTGCTCGCCCGCCACGGAACCACGTACGCGGCCGAGGCCGGGATCCGGCTGCGCAACACCCCGCAGCCGCTGTACCAACTCCTCGTCCTCAGCGATCTGCTGAGCGCCCGCATCCGCGCCTCCGTGGCGGTGTCGGCGGCGCGCGCCCTGTTCGACCACGGCATGCGCTCGCCGCACCGGATGGCCGCGGCGAGCTGGCAGCAGCGGGTGGACGCGCTGGGCGAGGGCGGCTACCGGCGCTACGACGAACGGACCGCCACCCAGCTCGGCGACGGGGCACGGCTGCTGCTCGACGAGTACGGGGGCGACCTGCGGCGGCTGCGCGCGGAGGCCGACGGCGACCTGGACACCCTGCGGGCCGGGCTGCGCCGGACCCCGGGCATCGGCCCGGCCGGCGCGGACATCTTCGTACGCGAGGTGCAGGCCGTATGGCCGGAGACGGCGCCGTACGTGGACGGGAAGGCCCTCCAGGGCGCCGCACGGCTGGGGCTGCCCGCCTCCCCGGCAGAACTGGCGAGGCTGGCGGAGGCGGCCGAGCCGCCCCGGCCGGCGCGAGGGGCCGGCCGGGGCGGGCAGACGGACGGGCACGGGATCGCCGTGCTCGCGGCGGCCCTGGTGCGCGTCGCACTGGACAAGCACATCGTGGACGACGTCACGGCCCACGTCTGAGGAAGCCGCCGGGGCGGCCGGTCAGCCCAGCAGTTCCTCGATGAGGTCGGCGGCGCGCGTGGTGCCGCCCTCGGCCCGTGCGGCGGCGCGCAGCTCTGCCGAGCGGCGGGCCACCTCCGGGTCGGCGGCGAGTTCCAGCAGGGCGGTCCGCAGGGACTCGGCGGTGGCGTCCTCGGTGTCGATGCGGCGGGCCACCCCCAGCTCGACCAGCCGGTCTGCGTTGGTGGGCTGGTCGGCGGCCTGGGGCACCGCGATCATCGGCACACCGGTGTACAGCCCCTCGCTGCTGCCGCCCATGCCCGCGTGGGTGACGAAGGCGTCGGCCTGCTCCAGGATCGCGAGCTGGGGCACCCAGGAGTGCACCTCGACATTGGACGGGACGGCGCCCAGCTCCGCCGGATCGGTGTACTTCCCGATCTGAAGCACCACGTGCCAGCCCGGCAGGTCGCCGAACGCGGCCAGGCACCGGCGGTAGAACTCGGGCAGCCGTGTGAACGCCGAGCCCATCGAGACCAGCAGCACCTTCTCCGCGTCGGCCGGACGCGTCCAGCCGTCCTGCGTCCGCGTGCCGAAGCAGGGGCCGACGAAGGTGACCGTGCTGGTGTCGACCCGGTCGGCGTGCGGCTGCATCGCCTTCGGGATCGTCGCCAGGGTGTGGGCGGGCCGGCCGCAGAAGGCGTCCATGTCGGTGGTGGACGCCCCGCAGTCGGCGAGCCACCGGGTGAACCTCGCCCGGTACGCGTCGGCACCCGGCAGCTGCCACAGCTGCGCCGCGATCTCCTCCTCGTAGCCCTCCCAGCCCACATAGGTCGGGGACAGCTGCACGAGGGGGCGCTCCTGCGTCTCGGCGAGGACTCGGGCGGGGTAGGCGCCGATGTCGTAGAGGTACAGGTCCGCGGGGTCGCGGTCGTAGACGGCACGCAGTTGCGGAAGCGCCTGGACCGCGTCGTCGAGGAAGACACCCATCGTGTCCACGGGGTCCTCGGGCCAGTCGTTGTCGGCGACCGGCAGCACGGACGCGCAGGGGACGAACTCGGCGCCGGTGGCCTCGATCAGCCCGGCCACCGCCGGGTCGTTGGCGTAGGTCACCCGGTGGCCCCGGGCCACCAGCTCACGGATGATCTCAAGGCTGGGCAGGACATGGCTGACGGCGGGGATGCCGATCATCGCGACATGGGCACGACGACGTGACATGGAGAATCACTCATTTCAGGTCTACGGAGAACAGGACACAGCGGTCCGGTGCGCCGGCCACGGGCGGACATCACCGTGGGCGCACTTCGGACCCGGCGGGACGGGGTACGTGCCCCGCCCGCGTGTCAGCCGTAGATCTGATGCATGAAGTACATGCCGGGGACCCTAGCCCGTCCCCGTACGCGCACGCACGGGGATTTCCGCACCCGCCCCCCGCCGGGGCGTCAGTCCTCGACGACCAGGGCCGGGGTCTCCTTGGTCAGCACCTCGCCGCGGAAGAACGCCGGGCTGCGGCGCTGCATCACCAGCATCAGCGCCACACCGAGCACCAGCAGCCCGACACCGATGACGAACACCGAGCCGACCCCGAAGACCGACGAGCCCGAGCCGTACGCCGGGTCCCACATGTCGTAGAGGGTCTTGCCGAAGACCGCGGTGAGCAGGATGCCGCCGACGCCCGGGAACAGGCCCTTGAAGACCAGGTCGCGGAAGGAGCGGGTCAGGTCGGCGCGGAAGAACCAGACGCAGGCGAAGGCCGTCAGCGCGTAGTAGAAGCAGATCATGAGGCCGAGCGCGTAGATCGTGTCGACCAGGACGTGCTCGCTGACCAGGGTCATGACCGTGTAGAAGACACCGGTCGCGACACCGGCGGTGATCGTGGCCCTTCCCGGGGTACGGAAGCGCGGGTGGACCCGGGCGTACGAGGCGGGCAGGGCCTCGTAGGTGGACATCGCGAGCACGGTGCGGGCCACCGGGATGAAGGTGGTCTGCAGGCTCGCGGCGGCCGAGGCGAGCACGGCGACGAAGAGCAGGATGCCGAGACCGGGGCCCATGACCGGGCCGGCCAGCGCGGCGAAGACGTTGTCGGAGGTGCCGGGGTTGGCCAGGCCCAGACCGGAGGTGCCGGAGCCGACGGCCATCTGGGCGGCGACGCCGGTCGCCAGGTAGGAGCCGACCAGCACGACCATCGCGATGAGCGCGGCCCGCCCGGGGGTCTTCTCGCTGCCGGTGGTCTCCTCGTTGGCCGTCAGACAGGCGTCCCAGCCCCAGAACATGAAGATCGACAGCGACAGACCGGCGGTGAACGCGGCGAAGGACTGCACGGCGAACGGGTTCAGCCAGGACCAGGAGAAGTCGAGCGACGAGGCGAACTCACCGCTGTGCGCCTTCTGCACGGCCATCGCCACGAACACCGCGAGGACGACCAGTTGGAGCCCCACCAGTGCGTACTGGAGGCCCTTGGTGGCCGTCATCCCCCGGTAGCTGATCGCCGTGGCGACCGCGATCAGGGCCAGACAGGTCACGATGTGGACGGGTTTGCTGTCGTCCAGGGCGGCGATCGAGTCGTTGCCGGTGATCTCGCCCGCCAGGAGCCAGAAGTACGAGGTGGCGACGCCCGCCAGGTTCGACAGGACGATGATCGTCGCGATGACCAGGCCCCAGCCGCACATCCAGCCGACGCGCGGGCCGAACGCCTTCACCGTCCAGGTGAAGGAGGTGCCGCAGTCCGGCATGGCCTTGTTGAGCTCGCGGTACGCGAAGGCGACGAGCAGCATCGGCAGGAAGCCGGCCAGGAAGACGGCGGGCATCTGCACGCCGACCTCGCCCGCGGTGGAGCCGAGGGTGGAGGTGAGGCAGTAGACGGGGGCGACGGTGGAGATGCCGATGACGGCGCTGCCCATCAGGCCGACGGAGTTCCCGCCGAGGCCCTTGCCGCGCACCCCTCTGTCGGCCGGGGCGGAGCCCCGTCCCGCGTCTTCGGCCGGTGGCCGCACGTCCAGCTGAGTCATGAAAAGGACGATAAACGCTGCGATTTCCACATTCGGAGGGTGAGACTCCGGCGTCTCACCCTTGAATTCCAGGCAACAATACGGAAAGACCTTCATTAATTGAAGGCCGTTCGCGAACATCACCTTCCGATACGAGGCCGAGGCTCGATCGCGACACCGTACGGGAACCGCAGCACTGTCCGTTTTGTGTGGGTTCAAATTTTCCCGTGGGTGTCCGCTCAGCGGACACCCACGGTCGCGTGCCGGTTCAGCCGGGCCAGACGATCGACTGGAGTTCGCTGTACGCGTGCAGGGCGTACGAGCCGACGTCGCGCCCGACACCGCTCTTCTTGAACCCGCCGAACGGGGCCTCCATGTTCCGCCCGACGGTGTTCACGCCGACCCCGCCGGCGCGCAGCCGCCGGGCCACCCGGAAGGCGCGGGCCACGTCCGAGGACCAGACGTAGTCGATCAGTCCGTAGTCGCTGTCGTTGGCGAGCGCGACGGCCTCCTCCTCGTCGTCGAAGGGGACGACCACGACGACCGGGCCGAAGATCTCCTCGCGCACGACGCGCATGTCGTTGGTGCAGTCGGCGAGCAGGGTCGGGGCGACGTAGAAACCGCGCTCCGGCCCGGCCGGGCGTTCGCCGCCCGTGACGACCCTCGCCCCCTCCTTCCGGCCCAGCTCGACGTAGGACTCGACGCGGTCGCGGTGGGCGGCCGAGATGACCGGTCCGACGACCGTGCCCCTGGCCGCCGGATCGCCCACCTTCAGACGGTCCGCGTACGCGGCGAGCTTCCCCAGCAGCGCGTCGTGGACGCCGCGCTGGACGAGGACCCGGGTCGGGGCCGTACAGATCTGGCCGCTGTAGAAGGAGAACGTGGTGCCGATCCCCGCCACCGCCGAGTCCAGGTCCGCGTCGTCCAGGACGACGGCGGCGCCCTTGCCGCCCAGCTCCATCAGCTGCCGCTTCATGGACCGCCCGCACACCTCGGCGATGCGCTGCCCGACGGCCGTGGAACCGGTGAAGCTGACCATGTCGACGTCCGGCGAGTCGACGGCGGCCTCCCCCGCCTCGGGGCCCGATCCGGTGACGACGTTGACGACGCCCGCCGGGACGCCCGCCGCTTCGAGCGCCTCGGCCATCCGGTAGACGGAGAGCGGGTCCTGCGGGGCGGGCTTCACGACGACCGTGTTGCCCATCGCCAGCGCGGGCGCCACCTTGCCCGCCGGGTTGGCCCAGGGGTTGTTGTACGAGGTGATGCAGGTGACGACGCCGACCGGCTGGCGCACGGCGAGCGCCCCGAAGACCCCGGCCCGCCCCATCGGCCCGGCCTCGTTGATCTGCGGCGCGACCGCCTCCTCCACCGGCTCCAGGGCACCCCTGGCGTACCGGCGGAAGCGGGAGGCACCCACGGCGACCTGCATGCCCCGGGCCGTCGCGGTGGTGGCGCCGCTCTCCGCGCGGGCGAGCGCGGCGTGGTCGGCGAGGTCGCGCAGCATCAGGCCGGCGGCCCGGTCGAGGATCTCGGCCCGCTCCTCGGGGCGGGTGCGCGACCAGCCGGCGAAGGCCTCCCGGGCCGCGGCCGCCGCCGCGTGGACCTGCTCGCGGCTCGCCTCGGGGGCGAGGCCCACCACCTCCTCGGTGGCCGGGTCGATCACCTCGTAGTGGCCGTGCTCGGGTTCGGTCCACCGGCCGCCGATGAACAGGCGGCGCTTCTTGTCGTCGCTCATGCCGTGCTCACCGTCCTGGTGTCGCGGCCGGAACGGAGCACCGTTCCCGGCACCGCGCCGGTCACCTTGTCGTCGCGCAGCGTCTCCACCCCGTTGACCCGGACCGACACGATGCCGATCGCCCGGGAGTCGAGCCGGGGGCTGTCGCCGGGCAGATCGTGGACGAGGGTGGCGGGGCCGGCGTCGATGCGCTCCGGGTCGAAGAGGACGAGGTCGGCGTGGAAGCCCTCCTCGATCCGGCCCCGGTCGCGGAGCCCGAAGAGCCGGGCGGGGTCGTCGGTGAGCATCTTCACGGCCCGCTCCAGGGGGACGAGCTTGCGTCCGCGCAGGCAGTCGCCGAGGAACCGGGTGGTGTACGGGGCACCGCACATCCGGTCCAGGTGCGCGCCCGCGTCGGAGCCGCCGAGCATCACGTCCTCGTGCTCCCAGGTCTCGCGGCGCAGCGCCCAGGACGCGGGGTCGTTGTCGGTGGGCATCGGCCACAGCACGGTGCGCAGTTCGTCGGCGGCGCATATCTCGACGAGGCAGTGGAAGGGGTCCAGACCGCGTTCGGCGGCGATGTCGCGCACGACACGGCCGGTCAGTCCTTCGTTGGCCTCGCTGTAGGTGTCGCCGATGACGTACCGGCCGAAGTCGGCGAGGCGGCGGAAGACCCCGGCCTCCTTGCTGTCTGCGCGGCGCAGCATCTCGGCGCGGGTGGCGGCGTCGCGGAGCCGTTCGATGCGCTCGGGGACGGGGAGGGCGAGGATCTCGCCCCAGCCGGGTATGAGGTTGAGCGCGCAGAAGGTGCCGAGCGACATGTTCATCGGGGTGAGGATCGGCATGGTGAGCGCGACGATCCGGCCTCCGGCCCGGCGGGCCCGTTCGCTGGGCACGAGCTGACGCGGTACGCGTTCGGGGACGGCGGCGTCGATGGTGAGGACGTTCCAGTTCAGCGGGCGTCCGGCGGTGGCGGTCATGTCGACGAGCAGCTCGATCTCCTCGTCGGAGAACTGGTCGAGGCAGCCCGCGACGATCGCTTCGAGCTGGGTGCCCTCGTGTTCGCCGACGGCCCGGGAGAGGGCGAGGAGCTCCTCGGGGAGCGCGTGCCGGGAGGCGACGGGCTGACCGTCGCCGTCGGAGTGGGTGGCGGACTGGGTGGTGGACAGCCCCCAGGCCCCGGCGTCCATCGCGTCGTGGAACAGCGCGAGCATGGCGTGGAGCTGTGCGGGGGTGGGCTGTCCGCCGACCGCGTCGGCGCCCATGACGTGCCTGCGCAGGGCGCAGTGCCCGACCATGAACCCGGCGTTGACGGCGATCCGCCCTTCGAGGGCGTCGAGGTACTCACGGAAGCTGGACCAGCTCCAGTCGACGCCCTCCTCCAGCGCCTTGAGGGCCATGCCCTCCACCCGCGACATCATCCGGCGGGTGTAGTCGGCGTCCTCGGGGCGCTCGGGGTGCAGCGGGGCGAGGGTGAACCCGCAGTTGCCTCCGGCGACGGTGGTGACGCCGTGGTTCATGGACGGGGTGGCGTACGGGTCCCAGAAGAGCTGGGCGTCGTAGTGGGTGTGCGGATCGACGAATCCGGGCGCGAGGACGAGACCGGTGGCGTCCTCGGCGGTGACGGCCTCCTCGGTGAGCGTGCCCGGTTCGGCGACGACGGCGATGCGGCCGTCACGGATGCCGATGTCGGCGGGGTACGAGGGCCCGCCGGTGCCGTCCACGACGGTCGCTCCGCGGATGAGGTGGTCGAGCATGACGGGGTTCCCTTCTGTGGTGGGTGTGCGGCCGGGGTGCGCACGGCCGCGGTACGCACCCCGGCCCCACGGAGCGGCGGTCCGGGAAGACGCCGCAGCTTTCGGCGGGGCGGGCCGGGCCCGGCCGGGGCGGGGTCCGGCCCCTCCGGCGGTCGAGGAGCGGAGTTCCGGGGGCGGGGCCCCCGGAACCGCTACGCCGCGTCGCGGAAGCGCGAGGTCCGGTGGACCGGGTCCGTGTCGATCTTCGGGATCACGTGCTCACCGATCAGCTTGATCGAGTTCAGCGTGTCCTGACGGCTCACCCCGATCGGCAGCCCGAAGCTCAGCTGGTCCGCCCCCGCCTGCTCCCACCGCTTGCACTGCGCCAGCACCTCGTCCGGATCGCCGCAGATCATCAGCTCCTCGGCGATCAGCAGCTCGATGATCTCCTCGGTGTACTCCGGGAGCAGCTCGGGCCACTCCGGTATCCCCTCCGGCCGGGGGAACGTGTCGTGGTAGCGGAAGAGCAGCGACTGCAAGTAGTTCAGCCCGCCGCCCACCGCGATCTCGACGGCCTTGGCGTGCGTCTCGGCGCAGATGGCCGTGGAGGTGACCATGACGTTGTCGTTGACGAAGTCCCCGACGGGCTCGGCCTCCTTGACGGCCGTCTTGTAGGACTCGACGACCCACTCCATGTCGGAGACCTTCTGCACGCTGAAGCCCAGCACGCCGAGCCCCTTCCTGCCCGCCATCGCGTACGAGGACGGCGAGCCGGCCGCGTACCACATCGCCGGGTGCGACTTCCCGTACGGCTTGGGCAGGATCTTGCGCGGCGGCAGCGACCAGTGCTTGCCCTGGAAGCCGACGTACTCGTCCTGGAGCCACATCTTGGGGAACTCGGCGATGGTCTCTTCCCAGAGTTCCTTGGTGTGGTTCATGTCGGTGATGCCCGGCATGAACCCGAGGATCTCGTGGCTGCCGGCCCCGCGCCCCGAGCCGAACTCGAAGCGTCCCTCGGAGAGATGGTCGAGCATGGCGACCTTCTCGGCCACCTTCACCGGGTGGTTGACCGGGGCGAGCGGGTTGAAGATTCCGGATCCGAGGTGGATGCGGTCGGTGGCGTGGGCGAGGTAGCCCAGGTACACGTCGTTGGCCGAGAGGTGCGAGTACTCCTCCAGGAAGTGGTGCTCGGAGGCCCAGGCGTACTTGAAGCCGGACTTGTCCGCCTGGATGACGTACTCGGTCTCCTCGATCAGCGCCTTGTGCTCTGCCCCGGGGTCGACCTTGGCCCGCGCGGCGGGCACGTACCCCTGTACAAAGAGCCCGAATTCCAAGGGGGTTCACCGTCCTCAATCGTTTCTGACACTCCGTCAGATCGTGATGCGTCCGACTGTTCCACCGGCACCCGTACCCGTCAATACCTGACGCATCGTCAGCTCAGGTCAGAACAGACTGACGCCCGCCAGCCATCCCCCGTCGATGACGAACGGCTGCCCGGTGATGTACGAGGAGTCCTGGGAGGTCAGGAAGAGCGCCAGCGCCGCCACCTCCTCCGGCTGCCCGATCCGGCCCAGCGGCACGAGCTTGCGGTACAGCTCGGCCACCGCCGCCTTCGACTCCTCCGGGTCCGCGTCCGGGTCCAGCGCCGCCGGGTTGGTCATCGCGGTGTCCACGGCCCCGGGGCAGACGGCGTTGACCCGTATCCCCTTCGCGGCCAGCTCCACCGCCGCCACCCGGGTCAGCCCGAGCACCGCGTGCTTGGTGGCGGCGTACGCGCCCACGAACGCCATGCCCGTGAGCCCCGTGTACGAGGCGGTGTTGACGATGGTCCCGCCGCCCGCGGCCTCGATCTCCGGCGCGACGTTCTTGATCCCGAGGAAAGCGCCCACCTGATTGACCTGCACCACCTGCTGGAACTCCTCCAGCGGCGTGGACACCAGCTCGTTGAACCGGAGGATCCCCGCGTTGTTGACCAGACCGTCGATCCGCCCGAAGGCGTCCTTGGCGGCGGCGACCGCGGCCTGCCAGTCCTCCTCCCGGCTCACATCGAGACGGACGAACCGGGCGACGTCCGCCCCCAGCTCCTCCCGTATCTCCTTGGCCAGCGCCTCGCCCTGCTCGTCGAGCACATCGGCGATCACCACCCGCGCACCCTCCGCGGCGAAGAGCCGCGCCTCCTGCTCGCCCTGCCCGCGTGCCGCACCGCTGATGAGTACGGTCCGCCCGTCCAGCTTGCCCATGGCCTGACTCCTACCTGTCGAGATGGGGTGCGACCTCGGCGGCGAACACCGCCATCTGGTCGGTCAGTTCGCTGCGGCTCCGGCTGCGGAACCGCACCTGGATCTGGTGGACGCCCATGGCCCGGTACGCGCGCAGCGACTCGGCGACGGCCTCCGGCTTCCCGGTGAGGGTGCGCCGCCCGACGGACCACGCCGGCTCACCGACGTACAGCGGCTCGGTGATCGCACCGATGACGATCGGCGCCTCGACCCCGGCCGCCTCCCGCAGCTGCTTCAGCCGGGCGATCTGCGCGGGCAGCTTCTCCCGGGGATCACCCTGCGGCAGCCAGCCGTCGCCCCGCACGGCCGCCCGGCGCACGGCGGCCGGCGAGGAGCCACCCACCCAGACCGGCACCCGCTCCTGGGCCGGCCGGGGCAGCTGCCCGAGGCCGCCGAAGGAGAACCGCTCCCCCGCGAACTCCGGGTACTCCTCCGGGCCGAGGGCCGCCTTCAGCGCGTCGATGGTCTCGTCGAGCACGGCGCCCCGCCCGTCGAAGTCCGCCCCGAGCGCCTCGAACTCCTCCGGCACGTGCCCGGCCCCGACCCCGAGGATCAGCCGGCCGCCGCTGAGGTGGTCGAGGGTGGCGTACTGCTTGGCGGTGGCCAGCGGGTGGCGCAGCCCGACGACGGCGACATGGCTCATCAGCAGGACCCGCTCGGTGGTCCCGGCCAGGAAGGCCAGGGTGGCGACCGGGTCGTACCAGACGGTGCCCATGACCCCGGCGAGCCTGCGCGGGATCGCGACGTGGTCGCAGCTCGCCAGATAGGCGAAGCCGGTGCGGTCGGCGGTGCGGGCGATCGCGGCGAGGTCGGCCGGGGTGGCCGCCGCCTCCCACCCCTCGGCGTAGATGGTGCTCTGCGACTGGATCGGCAGCTGCATCCCGTACGACAGCGGCCCGGCGGTCGATATCGGCACCGTGCGGCCTCCTCCCGAAATGATCTGACACACCGTCACCTGACGGGGCGCGGGGCCATCGTCGTACCTGACGCTTCATCAGACAAGAGGCGGGGGACGCAGAAGCGGTTGGCCCTCGGGGTCGGTGAGTACGATGAAGTCGGGGTCGTCCGGGTACAGGTCCCGGTCGACGTGCCGGCCGCCAGGGAAACCAGCCGCTCGAACTCGGCGGTCCGGCCGGCCGGGTCGGCAGGTGAAATAGGGTTTCTGCCCCGATCGCTAGGATGCCGGGGCCAGCACCTGCGGTCCGTGAAACGAACACCTTCACAACCAGTGGTGCCGGGCTGTGGATTCACTTGCGAGAGCCCAGAGGACGGTCCGCGGTCGCGGGCCGCCCGTGACCTATGGAGTTCGAACAACATGAGACCTCGACGTCTGCGCCCCTACGTGTACATAGGAAGCCTCCTCGCAGTCGGCCTCCTGGCCGGCTGCTCCTCGTCGAACGGGTCGGCCGAGCCGACGCGTTCGGAATCGTCTTCCGACCGGCCCACGCACGGGAGCGACAGCCCGAAGGAGTCTTCCCCGGCCTTCGCCACCCCGGCCGAGTGCGACGGACTCCAGCTCAAGGGCGGTACGACCCTCGCTGGTTCGGCCCTGTCGAAGTGTCTGGTGGCCGCCCTGAAGGCGTACGGATCGGGGACGGAGTCCGTGCAGTCGGGGGACGAGTCGGGGACCTCGCGGTTCATCTTCGGGGACGAGCCCGCGCTGGCCGGCTCGA
This sequence comes from Streptomyces sp. NPDC002403, assembly GCF_053593015.1. Lineage (NCBI taxonomy): Bacteria > Bacillati > Actinomycetota > Actinomycetes > Kitasatosporales > Streptomycetaceae > Streptomyces > Streptomyces sp. NPDC002403. The sequence goes on from NZ_JBSFBQ010000027.1 coordinate 25,875, forward strand.
TGACGGGGCCGGAGGGGGAGAAGGCGTACGTCTTCAAGGGCGAGGACGAGTGGATCAAGACACCAGGGCTCGGCAAGTGGGTCAAGGGGGACAAGAACAGCAGTGACCCGCAGGAGCAGATCGTGGCCGCCACGGGGAAGCTCTACCGCGCGCTCGCCGATCCGGAGATGACGGCGCAGATGATCGCGTCGGCGCCGGAGTGGACCGTCGAGCAGGAGCGGCCCGTGGTCTCCCTGGAGAACGGGGAGGACGTCACGGCGTGGCGGATCGTGAACAAGGAGCCGTACACGTTCCTGGGCGCGGCCGTGCGGGAGCACATTCTCTGGTTCGGGGACGACTTCACGCCCTACGGCGGTCAGGCCGAGTCCCGGACGGGCGGCGTGATGAGCACGACCACGCAGCACTTCTACGACCTGGGCAAGCCGGTGACGATCGAGGCGCCCGAGTAGGCCCGCAGACCTGTCACGCACCGCGTCCCGGGCCCCGTCGTCCGGGGCGCGGAACGCGGGCGGACAGGCTCCTGCAGCGGGCCGACGACGAGGGCCGTGTCGTCGTCGGCGCCCGCCGATGGCAGCAGATCCGCCGGCAGGGCCTCAGCGAGGACTTCGGCCCCGGCTCCGCGGTGCCGGGTCAGGGAGGCGGCGAGCCGGGCAAGGCCGGTGTCGATGTCTTCGTCCCGGCGCTCGACCAGCCCATCGGTGTACAGCACGAGAAATGAGCGCTCGGTGAAGGGCACCGTGGCCTGCGCCCAGGGGCCGTGGTCGAGACGGGCGCCGAGCGGCGGAACAGGTGGTCCGGGCCGGGCCGTCAGGAGTCCGCGTCGCCCTCGTCGTCGTCCCCTCCGGTCGCCGCGCTCTCGGGGGCCTTCGCCGCCGCCTCCTCCGCCTCGTCCTCCTCCTCCTCGTCCTCGTGTTCGTCCGGGGCGGCCTGGAGGCCCACGCCCTGCGAGGCCGACACGTTCTGGTCGATCGCGCCACCGCCGCCGTCGTGGTCGCTGCCCGCCGTGCCCTTGCTGAGCGGGGCCAGCACGTTGAGCGTGCGGTCCACCTCCAGCCAGGAGTCGGCGTTGGAGTTGTCGATGGTGATCACGGAGGGGCCGTGGTGCGTCTCCATGCCGCCGTCCGGGGCGTCGGCCCAGGCGGCGCCCGCGGCCCACTGGCCCTGGCAGAGCGCGCCGAGGACGACCGAAGCCAGGGCCGCACGCGCCCTGGACGAGGTGATTCCCATGTGTCCTTGTCCTTCTTTCGCTGTGGTTCACGTGGCGCCGGGGCCCATGGAGCGTGGGGGTTCCTCCACGGGCCCCGGCGTTCGGGCGGAGCGGATACGGGCCGGGCGCTCCCCCGCACCCGGCGCGCAGTCCGCGTCAGACGGTCACGGCCACGGGCTCGGGGGCCGGGTGATGCCTGCTGATGTTCTTCTCCAGCAGCTCCGTCGAACGCTGCACCCCGATTCCCTCGGCGGGCACGAACTCGGGAAGCCGCCCGTCGGAGCGCTTGAGATCCGTCAGCGCGCTGTCGATGGCCGCGTGCGCGGCGAAGAGGCAGGGGGTGCTGTAGATGGCCACCTGGCACTCCAGGTCGGTCAGTTCGGAGAGCGAGAGCCGGGGCGACTTGCCGCCCGCGATCTGGTTGAAGAGCAGCGGCTTGTCACCGACCACCTTCCGGATGCGCTTGATCCACTCGACGCTGCGCACCCCGTCGACCAGGACGACGTCGGCGTCCGTCTCGGCCAGTGCCTCGGCCCGGCGCAGGATGTCGGCCTCCTCCGTGGCGTCCGTGCGCGCGACGACCACCAGGTCCCGCCTGCTCTCCAGCACCAGGTTGAGCTTCTCCAGGTACTCCTCCAGCGGCAGCACCTGCTTGCCGTCCGCGTGACCGCACCTGCGGGGGCGCTTCTGGTCCTCCAGGATGATGCCGGAGGCGCCGATCCGCTCCAGTCGCTGCACCACGTGGCAGGCGACCTCGGGATCGACATAGCCGTCGTCGATGTCGACCAGCAGGTGGTGGGAGGGGAAAGCCAGCCGCAGCCGCTCCACGAAGGCCACCATGTCCGGCCAGGCGATGAAGCCGATGTCGGGGAGCCCGTAGTGGGAGGCGGCGAAGCCGAATCCGGACACGAAGAATCCGTCGTAGTGCCGGGCCACGACGGAGGCCGAGTACATGTCGTAAATACCGATGAGCGGAGTCGTTCCCGGAGACCGGACTTCTTCCCTCAGTGCAGTTCCGTAGCGCACAGCGTCTCTCCTTGACCAATGGATGAACGGGTGTCGAGTGATTCCGTCCCGGGTGATGCGGGCTCCGTCGACGCCGGACCCGGAGCCACCGATGCCTCGGGTGCGGGAACACCACGCGCGGGCTCGCCCGCGAAAGAGGCAGCGGCATTCCAGCCGCACGGGACGTAGGACTGTCCTCTTGCGAAGACGCGTATATCTATACAGCCATGACCGTGTCTTTACTCCGGGACGCGCCGCTTTTTACCTTGCGTGCGAGGCCTATCGGGCGCACGCCGGGGCCTTCGGACGGCGCACGGAATACGGCGGGCGCTTTCTTTCGGATCATCCGAAACAGCAACCCGGGAAAGCGCGGAACGCCTTGCGTATACGCCGTGTTGACGTTCTACGGGATTGCCGGGCGGCAGCGCGGAAGGCCGCTGTCCGGCGTTTTCACCGACCGGTTCAGCAGTAACGTTCCGCCCTTCCGCGGGCCGTCGGCGGCAGGCCTATCGGTCGAACTGTTCGAGAAGGCTCTCCACATAGCCTTCCAGCCGCTCCGCGAGTACCGGGGGCGTCAGGTCGGTCCGTCCCAGCTCCCGCCACGGGGTCGCCAGCTTCTCCGCGTCCGGTGCGTAGGCCAGCGCGTCCAGCAGCCGCCAGTACAGGTGGTCCGCCGCGCTCGCGGCCGTCCGCCCGCCCGCCGCCCCGTACCGCCCGGCGAAGCTCATCCCGGCCGGGACGCCGTGCAGCAGCGCCAGCGCCGTCGAGCAGTGCGCGACATCCAGGTCGGCCGGGCCCCAGGAGGTCTCGACCCAGTCGACGACCCCGCTGATCCGCGACTCCGCACCCGTGCCGGCGAAGAGCACATTGCCCGGATGGAAGTCGCGGTGCAGGAACGTCGGTACGTACGCGGGAGGTTCGCGCCGGATCACGTCCACCGCCCGCCGCCACAGCAGCGGCCGCCCGGTGACCTCGGGCACCCGCACCCGGTCCGGCGCGGTCCACGCCTCGTAGGCGCGCGGACGGGTCGCGTCGGTGACCTCGACCGCGTGAATGCCCGCCAGCTGCCCGGCCAGCAGCCCGATGCGCAGCTCCGCCCCCGCGTCCTCGACCCGCACCTCGCCGGGCAGCAGGGTCATCAACAGCGAGGGATGGTCGCAGCGTTCGCCCCGGGCGTCGACGGCCACGCACCGCGCCGCCGGGACGTCCGTACCGTCCAGCAGCCGCAGGACGTCCGCCTCGCGGGTGAGCAGCCCCGGTGCGTGGCGCACGTAGAACGGCTTGACGAAGGACCGCAGGACCAGCGAACGCCCGCCCCGCGGACCGGAGATGTCCAGCCGCCGCATCTGCGAGCTCCATCCGCCGAGCAGCCGCCGCACACCCTCGATCCGCTCCCCCGGCGCCAGGTTCCTCTCGGCCCAGGCCCGCGTCGCCGCCCAGCCGGATCCGCCGTCCGTCGCTTCACCCATACGGGGAGCCTAGGGCCTCTCACTTCCGGTACAGCGCCTCGATCTCCTCCCCGAAGTCCCGCGCGATCGCGTCCCGTTTCAGTTTCAGCGAGGGCGTCAGATGGCCGCTCTCCTCGGTGAAGTCCACGGGCAGGACGGCGAATCTGCGGATCGACTCCGCGCGGGAGACCAGCCGGTTGGCCTCGTCGACGGCGCGTTGCAGCGCCGTGCGCAGCTCGTCGTCGTCGACGAGTTCCCGTATCGGTACGTGCTGCTTCTTCTTCATCCGGCGCCAGTGGGCGAGCCCGTCCGGCTCCAGGGTGATCAGGGCGGTGATGAAGGAGCGGTTGTCGCCGACCACCATGCACTGGCCGACCAGCGGGTGGGCGCGCAGCCAGTCCTCCAGGGGCGCCGGGGTGACGTTCTTGCCGCCGGAGGTGATGATGATGTCCTTCTTGCGGCCGGTGATCGTGAGATAGCCGTCCTCGTCGAGCGCGCCCAGGTCTCCGGTGGCGAACCAGCCGCCCTCCTGTACGGGCACGGCCCGGCCCTGTTCCGCGTCCCAGTAGCCCTGGAACACCTGGCCGCCGCTGAGCAGCACCTCGCCGTCGTCCGCGATCCGCACGGCGGTGCCGGGCAACGGCCAGCCGACGGTGCCCAGGCGCGGCCTGAGCGGCGGGGTGACGGTGGCGGCGGCGGTGGTCTCGGTCAGGCCGTAGCCCTCGAAGATCTCGATGCCCGCGCCCGCGTAGAACGCCGCGAGCCGGTGGCCCAGCGGGGAGCCGCCGCAGATCGCGTACCGGACGTGCCCGCCGAGCGCGGCGCGGATCCGGCGGTAGACCAGCGGGTCGTACAGGGCGCGCGCCGCCCGCAGGCCCAGGCCCGGACCCGGGCCGGTGCCGTGTTCGGCGGCCTCCACGGCCTCCCCGTACCGCTGGGCGATAACCGCGGCACGGTCGAACGACGCGGCGCGGCCCATCTTCTCGGCGGTGGCGCGGCCGGTGTTGTAGACCTTCTCCAGCACGTACGGGATGGCCAGCAGGAACGTCGGCCGGAAACCGGCGAGGTCGGCGAGCAGGTCCTCGGTCCGGATGGACGGGGCGTGGCCGAGGCGGACCCGGGCGCGCAGGCAGCCGATCGCGACCATCCGCCCGAAGACATGGGAGAGCGGGAGGAAGAGCAGCGTGGACGCGGGGTCCTTGCTGATCGACTTGAAGACCGGGTGGAGGAGTTCGATCGCGTTGTCGACCTCGGCGAAGAAGTTGCCGTGGCCGAGCACGCAGCCCTTGGGCCGGCCGGTGGTGCCGGAGGTGTAGATGAGGGTCGCGGGGGTCTCCGGCTCCAGCGTGGCCCGGCGGGCGGTGACGGTCTCGTCGGGGACGTCCCGGCCGAGGGTCTTCAGCCGGCCGAGCGCGCCCGTGTCGAACTGCCACAGGTGGACGAGATGGCCGAGCTGCTTGCGCTCCTGGCTGATCAGCCGTCCCTGGTCCGCGGTCTCCACGGCGCACGCGACGGCGCCGGAGTCCTGGAGTATCCAGCGGGCCTGGAAGGCGGAGGAGGTCGGGTAGATGGGGACGGTGACCAGCCCGGCGGCCCAGGCCGCGAAGTCGAGCAGGGTCCACTCGTAGGTGGTCCGGGCCATGATCGCGATCCGGTCGCCTGCGGCGAGGCCCTCCGCGATCAGGCCCTTGGCGACGGCGAGCACCTCGTCGGCGAACTCCGCCGCCGTCACGTCCTGCCAGCCGCCGTCCGGCCGTTTGCGGCTGAGCACGGCGTCGGCGGGGGCCTCGCGGGCGTTGTCGAACGGGATCTCGGCGAGCGAGCCGCGGCGAACGGGCGGTGCGGCGGGCGGTACGGAGACCTGCCGCACCGAGCCGTCCGCGGCCCTGGACCTGGTCGGCTCGACGAGGACGGGGGCGGCTGGGGCGGTGGGTGACGTGGACACGTGCGGCTCCTCAACGTGGGATCGGGTGATCTCGCCGGGTCCGTCCGGCGGCCGGTTCGTCCGAGGCGTCAGGGGTGCGGTGGACGCCGGAGATGCCGGAGGCATCAGGGGTGTCAGGGGCGTTCGAGGATGGCCGTGACGCCCTGGCCGCCCGCCGCGCAGATCGAGATCAGGCCCCTGCCCGGCGCGTCCCGCTCCGCCAGGAGCTTCGCGAGGGTGGCGACGATCCGGGCGCCGGTCGCGGCGAACGGGTGGCCGGTGGCGAGTGAGGAGCCCGCGACATTGAGCCGGTCCCGGTCGACGGGCGCGAGACCCTGCTCCTCCCAGGCCGCGAGGGTGGCCAGCACCTGGGAGGCGAAGGCCTCGTGGATCTCGAACAGGTCGAAGTCCTCGATGGTGAGCCCGGCGCGCTCCAGCATGCGCGGCACGGCGTACGCGGGCGCCATCAGGAGTCCGTCGTCGCCGTTCACGTAGTCGACGGCCGCCGTCTCGTACAGGGAGAGAAAGGCGAGCGGCTCCAGGCCGTGCGCGCGGGCCCACTCCTCGCTCGCCAGCAGGACGGTCGCGGCGCCGTCGGTGAGCGGGGTGGAGTTGCCCGCGGTCATCGTCGCGTCGGGGTGGTCGGTGCCGAACACCGGCTTCAGCGCGGCGAGCTTCCGGGCCGTGGAGCCGGGGCGGAGGTTCTGGTCGCGGGTCAGGCCCCGGAAGGGGACGACGAGGTCGTCCAGGAAGCCGCGCTCGTACGCCGCCGCGAGCCGCTGGTGACTGGTGGCCGCGAGCAGGTCCTGGTCCTCGCGGGTGATGCCCCACCGGCGGGCGGTGACCGCCGCGTGCTCGCCCATCGAGAGACCGGTGCGGGGTTCCGCGTTGCGCGGGATGTCCGGGACGAGGTGCCGGGGACGTACGCCCGCGAGTGCCTTGATCCTGGCGCCCGTCGACTTGGCCCGCCGGGCGCCGAGCAGCAGCCTGCGCAGCTCGTCGTTGACCCCGAGGGGCGCGTCGCTCGTGGTGTCGGTGCCGCCCGCGACCGCCGAGTCGATCGCCCCGAGCATGATCTTGTTCGCCGCGGCGACGACCGCCTGGAGGCCGGTGCCGCAGGCCTGTTGGACGTCGTACGCGGGGGTGCGCGGGTCGAGTGCCGAGCCGAGCACGGTCTCGCGGGCCAGGTTGAAGTCGCGGCTGTGCTTGAGCACGGCGCCCGCGGCGAACTCGCCGACCCGCTCCCCCCGGAGTCCGAACCGCTCGACCAGACCGTCCAGGGCGGCCGTGAGCAGCTGTTGGTTGGAGGCCTGCGCGTACGGGCCGTCGGAGCGCGCGAACGGGACGCGGCTGCCGCCGATGACCGCGACCCTGCGGGGCTGCGGGAGTTCGAGGGGGATCATCTCGACCAGCTCCTGACTCTTGAGTAACCTTACTCCAGAGTAAATCTACGACCGAGCAGGGAGTCTGGACAATGGCCGACCGCTATCTGCACTTCACCGGCACAGCACCCGGCCGTTTCCTGACCCGGCGGCTCGGGCTCCCGCAGCCCGCCCCGCTGCGTCGCTGGTCGCCGGCGACCCCGACGCTGGACGGCCCGCTGCTGCACCTCACCGCCGGGGACTCCGCGGTCACGAAGGAGCTCGGCACGCTCCTCGCGGCCACCGGCCTCGACGTCACCGCACGCGCCGACCGGCCCGCCGGGATCGTGCTGGACGCGACGGCCGTCGACACCCCCGGCGGCCTCGCCGCTGTCCACGCCGCGCTGCACCCGGTGGTCCGTTCCCTGGCGCCGGGCGGGCGCGTCGTGGTGCTGGGGGTGCGGCCGTCCGCCGACGACCACCACCAGGCCGCCGCCCAGCAGGCACTGGAAGGGTTCGTACGCTCACTGGGCAAGGAGATCGGCAGGGGCGCCACCGTACAGCTGCTCCGCATCGCACCGGAAGGCGTCGCCGGCGCCGAATCCACCCTGCGCTTCCTGCTCTCACCCCGCTCCGCGTACATCAGCGGCCAGGTGATCGAGCTGACCGCCGCCGCGCCCGGCCCCGTCGCCGACTGGGCCGCACCGCTCGCCGGGCGCACCGCGCTGGTCACCGGCGCGGCGCGCGGCATCGGCTCCTCGGTCGCCGAGGTGCTGGTCCGGGACGGCGCCCGGGTCGTCTGCCTGGACGTCCCGCAGGCGGGGGACGAGCTGGCCCGTACCGCCGACCGGCTCGGCGCCACCGCGCTGCCGCTGGACATCACCGCCGACGACGCGGCGGCACGGATCGCCGCCGCGGCCGCCGACGGCCTCGACGTCCTCGTCCACAACGCGGGCATCACCCGCGACCGCCGCCTCGCCAACATGCCGGCGGACCGCTGGGCCCCGGTCCTCGACGTCAACCTCGACAGCGTGCTGCGCACCACGGACGCGCTGCTGGCGGCGGGCACCGTCAACCGCGGCGGCCGGATCGTCGCCACCGCGTCCATCGCCGGCCTCGCGGGCAACAACGGCCAGACGAACTACGCGGCGAGCAAGGCGGGCATCGTCGGACTGGTCCGCTCGCTGGCCCCGCGCGCCGCCGCCGACCACGGCGTCACGGTCAACGCGGTGGCCCCCGGCTTCATCGAGACGAAGATGACCGCGGCCGTCCCCCTCTTCATCCGGGAGGCGGGCCGCCGGATGAACTCCCTCTCGCAGGGCGGTCTCCCGGTCGACGTGGCCGAGACGACCGCCTGGTTCGCCCAGCCCGCCTCGACGGCCGTCAACGGCCAGGTCGTACGCGTCTGCGGCCAGAGCCTGCTGGGGGCGTGACCCGGTGCCGAATCCGAACGTGTCACTCGTACGGGCAGCTGTCACGTCCCCGTTCAAGCGGGCCGGCCGGCCGGGCGCCACCCTGCCCGCCGACCGGGTCGTGCTCCCGGCCGCGCCGATCGCCGCCGCCCCGCTCGCCGCGTACCGCCGGATCTGCGGCTACCCCGACCAGGGACCGCTGCCGCTCACCTACCCGCACGTACTGGGTTTCCCGGCCACCATGCGGCTGATGACCGCCCGGAGGTTCCCGCTGCCGGTCGTCGGCCTCGTCCACACCTGGATCGAGATCACCCGGCACCACCCCCTGCACCCCACCGACCCGCTCGAACTCACCGTGTACGCCGAGGCGTTGACGCCGCACCGGCGCGGCACCGAGGTCACGATGGTCACCGAGGCACGGCTGTCGGGCGAGCCTGTCTGGGAGTCCCGCAGCGGCTACCTCTCCCGGCACACCACGGACACGGCCCCCGCCCCGGGGGACACCGCCCCGGTCCCGGAGCTCCCCGCCGTCGCCGAGTGGCAGCTGCCCGGCGATCTGGGCCGGCGATACGGCGCCGCCTCGGGCGACCGGAACCCCATCCACCTCCACCCGCTCACCGCCCGGCTCTTCGGCTTCCCCCGCGCCATCGCCCACGGCATGTGGACCGTCGCCCGCTGCCTGGCCGAGGCACCGTGCCCCGAGGAGATCCAGCGGGTGCGGGCCGACTTCAGGGCCCCGGTCCTGCTGCCCGCCACCGTCACCTACGCGGCGGACGCCACCGGCTTCCAGCTGCGCGGCGACGGCCGCGTCCACCTCACCGGGCGGACGGGCCCGTCGGCTGCCAGGGACGGCCGTTCATGAGGTTCTCCAGCCCCGCCCAGGAGAAGTTCATCAAGGTGGCCGCGGCCTCCTTCGCCGAGACGCCCGGGGTCTCGTTCGCCCACCCGGCGAGCGACTCCGCGGCGCCCACGAGCGCCTGCGCGAGCCCCGACACATCGCGGTCGGGCAGCGCCGGATCGTGGTGCGCCTCGCGGGCCGCGGCCCCGATCAGCTCCGTCACGAAAGCAACGATCTCGTCCCGCATCGCCATCACCTCGGTGGCGAAGGGCTCGCCGTGCGTACGGGCCTGGCGGTGCAGCACCGCCCACCCGTCCGGGTGCTCCGCCGTGTGCGTGAAGAACGCCCGCAGCCCGGACCACAGTTGCCGATCGGCCGGCAACCCCGGTTCCGCCCCCGCCCGCACCGCTTCGACCAGCGCTTTCGCCTCGCGCCGGATACAGGCGGTGAAGAGCTCCTCCTTGGAGTTCAGATACAGATAGACCAGCGGCTTGGACACCCCCGCCAGCTCGGCGATCTCATCCATCGAGGCGGCCCGGTACCCACGCTGCCCGAAGGTCCGCACGGCCGCGTCCATCATCTGCTGCTCACGCACGGCCCGAGGCATCCGTTTGCTCTTCACAGCACCCACGTCGACTTCCTCCCGCCCCCGGTGTGCCACTCCCCGGTAAGGGTACGGCGCGGGGTTCGGCCCCGTCGTACGCGGCGGCGCCCCCGGTCCTGCCCGAAGGCGGTGGACCGGGGGCGCCGGCGTGTGTCGTGCGACGAGCGGTTACGCGGCGACCGGCACCCGCTCCGGCTCGGTGTCGCGCACCTCGTCGTCGACCGGGGAGGAGGAGGCCGAGTTGTACGCGTCGTGGTCGAGGATCTTCTCGCGGGCCGAGACGATCACCGGGACCAGCGCCTGACCGGCCACGTTCGTGGCCGTCCGCATCATGTCCAGGATCGGGTCGATGGCCATCAGCAGACCGACGCCCTCCAGCGGGAGGCCCAGCGTGGACAGGGTGAGGGTCAGCATGACCGTCGCACCGGTGAGACCGGCGGTGGCCGCCGAACCGATCACCGAGACGAACGCGATCAGGATGTAGTCACCGACGCCGAGCTGCACGTCGAAGATCTGCGCGATGAAGATCGCCGCCAGCGCCGGGTAGATCGCGGCGCAGCCGTCCATCTTGGTGGTGGCGCCGAACGGGACGGAGAAGGAGGCGTACTCCTTCGGGACGCCGAGGCGTTCGGTGACCTTCTGGGTGACCGGCATGGTGCCGACCGAGGAGCGGGAGACGAAGGCCAGCTGGATGGCCGGCCAGGCACCCTTGAAGAACTGCACCGGGCTGAGCTTGGCGACGGTGGCGAGCAGCAGCGGGTACACGCCGAACAGCACCAGGGCGCAGCCGATGTAGACGTCGGCGGTGAACGTCGCGTACTTGCCGATCAGGTCCCAGCCGTAGTCGGCGATCGCGTAGCCGATGAGGCCGACGGTGCCGATGGGGGCGAGGCGGATGACCCACCACAGGGCCTTCTGGAGAAGCTCCAGGACGGACTCGCTGAGGGTGAGGATCGGCTGGGCCTTCTCGCCGAGCTGGAGCGCGGCGATACCGGCGACGGCGGCCATGAAGACGATCTGGAGCACGTTCAGCTCGGTGAACGGCGTGATCACGTTGTCCGGGATGATGCCGGTGAGGAAGTCGAGCCAGGAGCCCGCGTGCTCCGGCAGCTTGCCGTCCTTCGGCGTGAGGCCCGTTCCGGAGCCCGGGTTGGTGACCAGGCCGATCGCGAGGCCGATCGCGACCGCGATCAGCGAGGTGATCATGAACCAGAGCAGGGTGCGGGTGGCCAGCCGGGCGGCGTTGTTGACCTTGCGCAGGTTGGTGATCGACACCAGGATCGCGAAGAAGACGAGGGGCGCGACGGCCAGCTTCAGCAGCTGGACGAAGATGTGGCCGACCTTGTCGAGCGTGGTGTAGAGCCAGCCGATGTCGTACGTACGCGTGAGCCAGCCGAGTACGACACCGAGGACGAGACCGGCGACGATCTGGGCCCAGAACGGGACCTTGGGTATACGGAAACCGGAGCCGGACGGACTGTCGGCAGCGGTGGACGCGGGATTCGCGGACACGGACACACTCCAGATGTGACGCATCGGGGCGCACGGGGACGACTGTGCGGGGGGGACGGGGGGTGCGGCGCCCGCGTCAGGGGCGGCGCCGCTGCATGGTGCCGTTCAGACCTTGCGGCAACAGACCGCGGACATACAGCGGCAGAGGTCGACATGCAGGCGCTCCACGAGCGGGACGCTCGCGGCGTGTCGATGGCGCACTGCTGTCTTCATGTCGAACACGTTAACACTTGAACTTTGAGAAGCTCAAAGCTCTTCTTTGACCCGGATGGGCCCGCGGCACCGCCGTCATCGCTCCCCGGGCCGCCCCGGACCGCCCCGGACGCCTGCGGGAACGACAAAACCCCAGTACAGGAGCGGGCGCTCCGGCGCTGGGGTTTCGATGGAAAACTCTGCGGGTGTGAGGAAGCTTACGTAGTCCTTACGCAGCCCTCACGCCGTCGCCACCGTCACGGGGTGACGTGGTCCTCGCGGGTGCGGTTCGCCTCGAGGCGTTCCTTGGCGCGGTCGACCGTGGACACGATCTGCTCGGACATCTCGTCGCGCTGCTTGCGCAGCAGCACATAGCTGAGCGGCGCGGACAGGACCAGGGCGAGCAGAATCACCCAGACGAGATTGGAGCCGTTCGTCCCGGAGGGCAGCAGACCGAAGTGGACGGCCACGGCCGCGACGGCGAAGCAGCCGACGAAGATGCTGAGGCGCATCGCGGTGTACCGAATGGTCGCGCTCGGCTTGGCAGCGGACACAGTTGGCCTCTCTCTCAACGTATGACGGTCCTTCGATCCTGCCCGACCAGTGAAGCATGCCCCGGAATCGATCAGTTCGGAGGGCTCCGCCAATGGGGGCGGGCGCATCTCAGAGACCGAGCGGCAGCAGCATGATGATGTCGTCGCGGTCGTCGCCGTCGGCCACCCGGATCGCGTCGGGCACCCGCCCGACCTCCTTGTATCCGCACGAGGCGTAGAAGCGGTCCACGCCGGTGCCGCCGCGGCAGGTGAGCCGGACGGCCTCGATCCCCTCGATCCCGCGGGCGGCCCGCGCCGCGGCGTCCATCAGATCGCGCCCGTAGCCCTTGCCCTGGTGGCGGGGGTGGACCATCACCGTGTACAGCCAGAGCCAGTGCGCCATCAGCCGGTGGGTGTTGAGGGTGAGGAAGGCCGTGGCCGCGACGGCGCCGTCCTCGTCGCGGCCGATCAGCAGGCGGGTGCGCCCCTCGGCCATGGCGACCAGGTGCTTGACCAGCTCGGGCCGTATGTCCTCGATGGTGACGGGCGGCACGAAGCCGACCGCGCCGCCCGCGTTGGAGACATCGGCCCACAGTTCGGCGATGCCGTCCCGCAGGGTGCGGTCGAACGTCGGATCCAGCTCGAATGTAAGTGCCATAGCGGCAGATTAGCTATTACAGCCCTCTGGTCTCAAGCCATGTCCGGTACGCGAGAAAGCCCCGGCCGAAGGCCGGGGCTTTCCACGTCCGGACTGCTGGTGACCGGAGGATCAGACGCGCATCGGCTGCGGCGACTCGCGCCGCCCGGCGTCCGGGCCCGGGTACTCGCGGATGATCTCGTACCGGGTGTTGCGCTCGACGGGCCGGAAGCCCGCGTCGCGGATCAGGTCCAGCAGATCCTCGCGGCCGAGTTTGTTCGGCGTGCCGTAGTTGTCCGCATCGTGCGTGATCTTGTACTCGACGACCGAGCCGTCCATGTCGTCCGCGCCGTGCTGGAGCGCGAGCTGGGCGGTCTGCACACCGTGCATCACCCAGAAGACCTTGACGTGCGGGACGTTGTCGAAGAGCAGCCGCGAGACCGCGAAGGTCTTCAGCGCCTCGGCACCGGTCGCCATGGTCGTCCGCGCCTGGAGCTTGTTGCGGACCTTGCCGTCCTTCATGTCCACGAAGTCGTGCTGGTAGCGCAGCGGGATGAAGACCTGGAAGCCGCCGGTCTCGTCCTGGAGCTCACGCAGCCGCAGCACGTGGTCGACGCGGTGCCGGGGCTCCTCGATGTGCCCGTACAGCATGGTCGCCGGGGTCTTGAGCCCCTTCTCGTGCGCCAGGCGGTGGATCCGCGACCAGTCCTCCCAGTGGGTGGCGTGGTCCACGATGTGCTGGCGGACCTCCCAGTCGAAGATCTCCGCGCCGCCGCCGGTCAGCGACTCCAGGCCGGCCTCGATCAGCTCGTCCAGGATCTCGGAGGCCGAGAGCCCGGAGATGGTCTCGAAGTGGTGGATCTCGGTGGCGGTGAACGCCTTGAGGGAGACCTGCGGCAGGGCCTCCTTCAGCGCGCTCAGCGAGCGCGGGTAGTAACGCCACGGCAGGGTGGGGTGCAGCCCGTTGACGATGTGCAGCTCGGTGAGGTTCTCGCCCTCCATCGCCTTCGCGAGGCGGACGGCCTCCTCGATGCGCATGGTGTACGCGTCCTTCTCGCCCGGCTTGCGCTGGAACGAGCAGTAGGCGCACGACGCGGTGCACACATTGGTCATGTTGAGGTGCCGGTTGACGTTGAAGTGCACGACGTCGCCGTTCTTGCGCGTGCGCACCTCGTGGGCGAGGCCGCCGAGCCAGGCCAGGTCGTCCGACTCGTAGAGGGCGATGCCGTCCTCACGGGTCAGCCGCTCCCCTGCGCGGACCTTCTCCTCCAGCTCGCGCTTGAGCCCGACGTCCATGCGGCTGCCTCCCAGTTGTCGACGTGCTGTGCGTTTCCCGGTGCCGGTGATACCGGGTGAAACCCCCGGTCACCCCGGGGGCCCCACCACGGTACGCCTACGCCTCGTCGGGAAGTTCTCCGACCCGGTTCTCCCACTTGGTGGAGAGCACGATCGTGGTGCGCGTGCGCGAGACACCCCTCGTGCCGCTGAGCCGGCGGATGGTCTTCTCCAGGCCGTCCACGTCACCGACGCGCACCTTGAGCATGTACGAGTCGTCGCCCGCGATGAACCAGGCGTCCTCGATCTCCGCGAGGTCCTTCAGCCGGCGGGCGACGTCCTCGTGATCGGCCGCGTCGGACAGCGAGATGCCGATCAGGGCCGTGACCCCGAGCCCCAGGGAGGCGGCGTCGACGGTGGCGCGGTAGCCGGTGATGACACCGGCGCTTTCCAGCCGGTTGATGCGGTCGGTGACGCTGGGCCCGGAGAGCCCGACGAGCCGTCCCAGCTCGGCGTACGAGGCCCTGCCGTTCTCCCTGAGGGCCTGGATGAGCTGCCTGTCCACCGCGTCCATGTGACTGAAACCTTCCATTGTTCAGCAGTATCGCGAGTCTACGTGTAGAATCTAAGGCATGCAGGCTTCATCGCCTGTAAATCTTTCCGAACATCCAAAAAATGCTTTCGAATCTTCAGGAGTGAGAACACCGTGTACACGATCGAGATGGCCTACGCCCGAATGCGCGAGCTGCAGGACCTGGCCAACCGCTCGCGTGCCCACCAGCCCGCCGCCGCGCACCGGGTCGACCGGACCCGCAAGCCGCGCGCCATGAAGAAGCGCTGACACCGGGCTCAGCCACGGGAGTCACGGGAGCCGCCACCGAGCTCTCCCTCCCACCGGCGGTACAGGTCGTGCGGCACGCCCGCCGCGTCCAGTACCCGCCCGGCGACGAAGTCCACCAGATCCTGGATGTGCGTCGCCCCCGCGTAGAACGCCGGAGAGGCGGGCAGCACCACGGCGCCCGCCTCGTCCAGGCTCACCAGATGCTTCAGCGTCTGCCCGTTCAGCGGGGTCTCCCGCACCGCGACGACCAGCTTCCGCCGCTCCTTGAGCGTCACGCTCGCGGCCCGCTGGAGCAGATCCTTCGAGAGCCCGAGCGCCACTCCGGCCACACAGGCCGTCGAGGCCGGGACGATCAGCATCCCCTTCGCCGGGTACGACCCCGAGGACGGGCCCGCTCCCAGATCACCGGCCGCCCAGTGCCGTACGCCCTCGATGTCCACGTCGAAGGTGTGCGGTTTCCCGTCCGCCCCGCGCGCCAGCCAGCTGCGCAGGTCCTCCTGCCAGTGCCCGTCGCGGAACGCGATCCCGGTCTCGTCCAGCAGCGTCAGCCGCGAGGCCCGGCTCACCACCAGATCGACGCTCTCCCCCGCTTCCAGCAGACCGCGCAGCACGGCGGCGGCGAATGGGGTGCCCGAAGCGCCTGAAACCCCGACAATCCAAGGCTGCCGCTGGTGCTGAGTCACTGAAGTCCCGGAATCCACACTCCTGAGCCTATCCGGCGGCAGGGAACCGGAACTGAGTAAGGTGCCTCGGGCGTTCCAGGGGTGGGAACAGGAACGGCGGGCAACCGCAAGGAACGACAGGGGACGACAGGGGGGCACGATGGCCGCGTCGTGGGACCGGTCCGCGCCGGCGTGGACCGCGGGCGACCGCGCGAAGACCGCGGCCGGGCTGATGCTCGGCTGGGTGGCGTTCCTCTGGCTGCTCGAAGGCGTCGACGCCGCGACCGGCCATGCGCTGGACTCGTTCGGGATCGAGCCCCGCCGGGCCGGGGAGCTGCTGGACGTGGTGCCCGCGTCCTTCGTCCACTTCGGCTTCGGCCACGTCTCCTCCAACAGCGTGCCGCTGCTGGTCTTCGGCTTCCTGGCGGCGCTGAGCGGCGTCCGCAGATTCGCCGCCGTGGCCGCGATGATCATCGTGGTCGACGGGCTCGGCGTCTGGCTGGTCTCACCGGACGGTTCCAACACGGCGGGCGCGTCCGGGCTGGTCTTCGGCCTCTTCGGCTATCTGCTCGTCCGGGGGTTCGTGGACCGCAGGGCGCTCGACATCGCCGCCGGTCTGGTGGTCGGCGCGATATGGGGCTCGTCGATCCTGGTGGGGCTCTCCCCCGCCAACACCTCGGTCAGCTGGCAGGGGCATCTGTTCGGGCTGGCGGCGGGCGTGGCGGCGGCGTTCGTCTTCCGCCGCCCCGCGCGCGGCCGGAGCACGGCGCCGCCCGCCCGGCCGCTCATACCGTAGAGCGTTTGACGGACTCCCCCCGGTGTCCGGGTCAGCCCTCGCCCTGACCGGCGCTCCCCATGGGGCCGACCTTCACCTGGGAGCCGGAGCCGTCCGTGACGGGCAGGGTGGCGGCGCCCGGCCATTCGACGGAGAACGACTTCGTCTCGTCCGGCGGGGTCACCACCAGGGCCGTGATGCGGACGCCGGAGCCACCCGACGTGTTGAGCGGGTAGTTGATGCCGAAGTACACCGACTTCCCGTCCTTGAGGGTCATCGGAGTGGCCTTCTCACCGGTGCGCTCCGCGGACAGCGACCCCGCGCTGGTCTTCAGGTCGACGCCCGCGTACCCGGAGAGCACGCAGTCCCGGCCGCCGTTGTTCTTGAACTCCACCGCGACGGTGCCCTCGGTGTCGCCGTCGATGGTGCTGTCCGACGCGGTGATGTCCAGGTCGTCGGTGCGGCACTTGCCGATCCTGCTGTTCCCGCCGGCCCCGGTCCCGGCGGCCGTGCCCTGCCCGCCGGATCCCTTTCCGGCGGAGTCCTTGCCGCCGTCCTGGTCCGTACCGCCCGAGCCCGAGCCGCCGCTCGCGGATGCCGCGGAGGACGCGGACGACGGGGCGGTCTGTCCCAGGTCGTCCTCGCCGTCCTGGCAGGCCGTGAGCGAGAGACCGGCGACAACGGCCAGGGCGGCGAAGGTGAGCTTGCGTGCGCGCATCGTTTCTTCCTCAGTGTCAGTGGGGGGTGTCGGCGGCTCGGCACGGTCGGTACGAGCGAGCGTTTCTGATCACCAAGAGCCGCCCCGCCCGGCGACCCGTTCCGCCCAACCACCCGCTAATACACCCCTGTTACACGTGCAGCCAGGCACAACGCGCACCACCGCCGGGCGTGCCCCGCCCGCACCCGCCCCTGCCGCGCCCGCTCCCCGCCGCCGTCCGGCAAGGGAAACAGGGGCCGGACACGGCTCGCCCTACCGCGCCGGGAAGCGCCGCCGGCCGGCCGGGACGGAGGTTCCTGCCGCCGTTGCGCACCCGTCGGCACCCGCGGCCCTCTGGGACGGACCCGTGACGCGGCGGTCCTTGACCACCGCGGGTGACCTCCCCCGCCGGGTGGGCTCAGACGGTCAGGCCCCGCACCAGCAGGTCCAGGAGGGCGCAGGCGAAGAGCGCGATCCCGATGAAGCCGTTGACCGAGAAGAACGCCCGGTTCAGCCGGGACAGATCGTGCGGCCGCACCACCCGGTGCTCGTACACGAACGCGACGGCGACGATCGCCATGCCGATCCAGTAGAACAGCCCGGCCTGCGTGGCCAGCCCGAACCAGACCAGCAGCCCGGTCGTCACCACATGGCAGACCCGCGCGCCCCACAGCGCGGCCGGGATGCCGAAGCGGGCCGGCACCGAGAGCACCCCGTGCGCCCGGTCCGCCTGGACGTCCTGGCAGCCGAAGATCAGGTCGAAGCCGCCGATCCAGATCCCCACCGCGAGACCGAGGATCACCGCGTCCCACGACCAGCTGCCGGTCACCGCGAGCCAGGCACCGATCGGCCCTATGGCCTGCGCGATGCCGAGGATGGCGTGCGGGTAGTGGGTGAACCGCTTCCCGTACGGATAGACCACCATCGGCACGACGGCGACCGGCGCGAGGGCCAGACAGAGCGGGTTCAGCAGCGCGGCGGCGCCGAGGAAGAGGATCACGGCGACGAGCGCCCCGGTCCACGCCGACTTCACCGAGACCGCCCCGGTGACCAGCTCCCGGCTCGCGGTCCGCGGGTTACGGGCGTCGATCTCGCGGTCGATGATCCGGTTGCAGGCCATCGCGAAGGTCCGCAGCCCCACCATCGCGATCGTGACGAGGAGCAGGGTGCCCCAGTGGATGGACCTGTCCGCCCGGAACATCGCGGTCAGGGCGGCGATGTACGCGAAGGGCAGCGCGAAGACCGAGTGCTCGATCATCACCAGCCGCAGGAACGCCTTGACCTTGCTGTTCGGATGTACGGGCCCTGAGCCCAGTGCTGCTTCGGCGGCGCTCACAGTCCGTATTCCTTCCACCGGCGGTCGACCTTCGCCGCCGTCCCGGGGTCGGACTCGACCATGTCCGGCCAGCCACCGTCCCGGGTGTAGCCCTCCTCGGGCCACTTCTTCGTCGCGTCGATGCCCGCCTTGCCGCCCCAGAACTGCTGGTAGGAGGCATGGTCGAGGTGGTCGACGGGGCCCTCGGTGACCGTCAGGTCCCGCGCGTAGTCCGTGTTGCCGAGGGCCCGCCACGCCACCTCGTGCAGATCGTGGACGTCGCAGTCGGAGTCCACGACCACGATCAGCTTGGTCAGCGACATCATGTGCGCGCCCCAGATGGCGCTCATCACCTTCTGGGCGTGCTTCGGGTACTTCTTGTCGATCGAGACGATCGCGCAGTTGTGGAAGCCGCCCGCCTCCGGCAGGTGGTAGTCCACGATGTCCGGCACGATGATCTTGAGGAGCGGCAGGAAGAACCGCTCGGTGGCGCGCCCCAGCGGCCCGTCCTCGGTCGGCGGCCGGCCGACCACGATCGACTGGAGCAGCGGACGCTTCCGCATGGTCACGCAGTCGATGGTCAGCGCGGGGAACGGTTCCTGCGGCGTGTAGAAGCCGGTGTGGTCGCCGAACGGCCCCTCGGGAAGCATCTCCCCGGGCTCCAGCCACCCCTCGATGACGACCTCGGCCTGCGCCGGGACCTGGAGCGGCACGGTCTTGCAGTCGACCATCTCGATCCGCTTGCCCTGGATGAACCCGGCGAAGAGGTACTCGTCGATGTCCCCCGGCAGCGGTGCGGTGGAGGCGTACGTCACGGCGGGCGGGGCGCCGAACGCGATGGCGACCGGCAGCCGCTCGCCGCGCCTGGCGGCGACCTGGTAGTGGTTGCGGCTGTCCTTGTGGATCTGCCAGTGCATCCCGATGGTGCGGCGGTCGTGACGCTGGAGCCGGTACAGCCCCAGGTTCCGCACGCCGGTCTCCGGGTGCTTGGTGTGGGTGAGACCCAGGTTGAAGAAGGAGCCGCCGTCCTCGGGCCAGGTGAAGAGCGCGGGCAGCAGATCCAGGTCCACGTCGTCGCCGGTGAGGACCACCTCCTGCACCGGGGCGCTCTCCTGCTTCACCTTCTTCGGCGGCACGTGCACCATCGAGCCGAGCTTGCCGAAGGCCTCCCGCACCCCGACGAAGCCGTGCGGCAGCTCCGGCTTGAGCAGCCCGCCGATCCTGTCGCTGATGTCGGAGTAGGACTTCAGCCCGAGCGCCTTGAGCAGTCGCCTGTCGGTCCCGAAGACGTTCATGGCCAGGGGCATCGAGGACCCCTTGACGTTCTCGAAGAGCAGCGCGGGACCGCCCGCCTTGTTCACCCGGTCGACGATCTCGCCGACCTCCAGGTAGGGGTCGACCTCGGCCTTGATGCGCTTGAGCTCGCCCTCGCGCTCCAGGGCCCGGAGGAGGGAACGAAGATCGTCGTAAGCCATGCCGTCCAGTTTGTCATCACCGTCGGCGATCAACCGGGGGACCCCACCTCGGCGGCCCCGACGCGACGCAGTCGCACCGCGCGAGCCACCCCACGTCGCGGCATTCACGGCCCATGGGCGCCTTCGGCCTCCGCTCCCCGCCCCGCCGACCGGCTCTGCTGGAGGCGTCCACCCCGGCTCTCGGCGATGCGTAGCACGTCGGTCAGGCATTCGGCCAACCGGGCAGCGGAAAAGCGGAGTTCGGTCGCCGTCGCACCGGCGGCGGCAATGATCGGCCTGGCACAGTCGAGAACCTCGGCGCCCATGTCGAGTTGCACGACTTCCATCTCGTCAGCGACGCGCGACACATACCCGTGGCCATCCGTACGCAGGTAGCACGGTCCGCCGTCCGGCCTGGCCCAGGGAAGCAACCGGGCACAGGTGGCATCGAGTTGCTCTGAGGAGCTCATGAAATGGAGACTGGACCGGTTGACCGGTCCAGTCAAGTCATTCAGGGCTGCTTCCACCCATCGGGTAGCTGTCGACCTGCTCCCAGAGATGCGCCGGGGTCACCCCCTCCTCGCACACCAGCGCGCGCCCGTCGCTGTCGGTCGCCACGTGGAGGACGACCGCGACAGCGGCCGGCAGTGTGAGATCGAGCTGCCCGGCCTCGCCCTCGGTGGCGAGGCGTACCGAGAGCACGTCCGTCCCCCGGGCCGGAAACCTGCCGAGCGTCCGGGCGACGTAGCGCGTGGTCCCTTCCGCGATCGGCCCCTTCTGGGCGAGCTTGGGGCAGGCGTCGGCCACCTCCGCCGGGAACCACGCGGCGACCAGGGAGAGCGGCGTGCCGTCGTCGAGCAGCATCAGCCGGTCACGGCGAAGGGCGACAGCGTCGCTCCCCAGCCCGAGGGCCTCGGACACCCTCGCCGACGGCTGCTCCCTGACGGGCGTACCGAGGCGCCGGAACGGTCCACCACCGGATACGCGGGCCGAGCCGGCGGTCCGCCGCCCCGCCGGGCGGGCCACGGGAGTCTCGACGACCGTGAAGCCCGAGCCCTGCCGGGCCACGACGAGCCCGTCCCCGCGCAGCACATCCATCGCCTTGATGACGGTGGCCCGCGACACCGACCACTGCTCGCACAGGTCACGCCCGGACGGAAGGAGGTCGCCCGGGCCGAACTCCCCGTCCGAGATCCTGACGCGAAGGGACTCGGCGATCTGCTCGTACTTGAGTAGCGGCACAGCGGCCTCCTGGTAACTGGACTGGTCAACCGGTTACGTTAGCCGAGGGGCGCCCAGGGCCCCTCGACCGCGAACGGGACGGGCATTCATGACAGCTCACCGAGTACCGCAGGCGATCATCGACTTCTACACCTCGACCATCGACGAGGCGGACCGGCTGTCCGTACCCGCCGACGGCGTACTGGAGATGGTCCGCACCCAGGAGCTCCTGCGCCGCCACCTCCCACCCGCACCGGCATCCGTGCTCGACGTCGGCGGCGGTCCCGGAACCCACGCCCGCTGGCTCTCCGAGGACGGTTACCGGGTACACCTCGTCGACCCGGTGCCGCGTCACATCGCGGAGGCCGAGAGCGCCGGGTGCAGTGTCGAGCTGGGGGACGCACGAGCCCTGACCGCGCAGGACGACTCGTACGACGTGGTCCTTCTCCTCGGGCCGCTGTACCACCTCGTCGACCCCGCCGACCGGCTGGCCGCCCTCACCGAGGCCCGCCGAGTGGTCCGGCCCGGCGGGCTGGTCGCCGCGGCGGGCATCAACCGGTACGCCTCGCTGTTCGAACACACCGCCCTCGCACACCTCGACCGCCCGTCCCTCCAGGACGGCATCGGCCGCATCCTGGCCACCGGTTCGCACGACGGCAGGAAGGGATTCACCGAGGCGCATTTCCACACCGGCCCCGAGCTGGAGGCCGAAATGCGCGAGGCGGGCCTCGCCGACACCCGGGTGTACGGCGTCGAGGGCCCCTCCTGGGCTCTGCTGAAAGCGACCGAACAGCACACCGGGGAGTCCCTCGTCGAATCGCGGATGTTCGCCTCCGCCCTGGCCGCTGCCCGTATGGCGGAGGCGTACCCCGATCTGTTGGCCGCCGGTTCCCACCTGCTAGCCGTGGGACGTCATTGACACCGGTTACCCTGGGCCCGAACCGGGGCGGGACAAGCCCCGCCAACTCTCCGCAGGGGGACCTTTCCATCATGTTCCGGGCCCTGATCTATCTCCTGCCTCTGGCGCTGACGATCTACGCGTTCATCGACTGCCTGAACACCCCCGAGGACGAGGCCAAGCACCTGCCGAAGATCGCCTGGGTCTTCATCATCCTGTTGTTCTGGATCGTCGGCCCGATCGTCTGGCTGGCCGCGGGCAAGATGCGCCACGCGCCCGCCGGAGGCCGTACGCCCTCCGAATGGCACCGCAACCACCGCTCGCAGTGGGTGGCGCCGGACGACAACCCGGAGTTCCTGAACGCGCTGAAGGAAGAGAACAAGAAGGATGAGTCGCTCCTGAAGGACTGGGAGGCCGACCTGCGCCGCCGCGAGGAAGAGCTGAAGCGCCGCGAGAGCGGGGAGAGCCCGAGCCCCTCGGGCGAGTGACTCCCGGCACGGGGTGGAGGTCGCGCCGCTCGACGACACCGCATGCGCGGCACTGACGCGGGACTTCGTACGGGACCACCCGGGCCTCCGGAACGAGGAGACCGGCGCCGGCTGATGTGCCGCCGCACACCCCCTCAGAACGTTCGAAAATCCTCTCCACTCCCCAACTCCCGGGCGATACCCTGGTGTTGACGGTGTGACAGATCGGATGGAGCGTCGACGCTGGGGGTGCTGTGGAGAGAGAGCTGTACGGACGCGAGGCGATCTTCGACAACGACGGACTTGCCGCGCGCCTGACCGGCCTCACTCCGTACGGCTCCGCCCGGGTCGCCTACGAGCACCGCGACGATCCGCCGGTCGCCGTGCTGACCGGCGGTCGCGGCATGGGCAAGACGGCCGTCCTCAAGCAACTGCGCCATCTGTACCGGGAGATCACCCCGGTCGCCCTGGTCGACTGCGAGGCCGTCGTGGCGCCCGAGGACGCGGGCCCCGGCTGGACCCCGGTCACCGGCGCGCTGCCGGAGTTCGCCACCCAGCTGACGGCCAGGGTGCATGCCGCGCGTCCGGTGCAGTTCCCCCGGCTGAGCCTCGGGCTCGTGGCGGTCGCCTCCATCTCCTGGACCCGCGAGGACGAGACACGGGCCCGGCGGGACCTCCAGTCGCTCGGCCCGCTGCTGGCGACCGTCGACGGCCGCGGGGACGCGGCGACCGGCTGGGTCACCAAGGTGCTCACCAAACTGGCCGCCAGCGCCTTCGACTCGGTGGCCCCGATGGCCGGGATGATCGCGGAAGCCACCATCGAAACGGTCCTGGAGGAATCGTTCAGCCGCTTCCAGCGCCGTTCGGCCGACTGGTACGGCGGCTACCCGCACGCGGGCGGCAACGGCCGGATCGGGCTGCGGCAGCTGGCGGTCGATTTCGAGCGTGGCGGCGATCTGCGCCGCCGGGCCGAGGACCATCTGGTGCTGGCGCTGGCCGCGGACCTGGTCGCCGCTTACGGGGGTCTGGCCTGGGGCGCCCGCCGGGGCCGCCCGGTGCTGCTGATCGACAACGCGCACACGCCGCTGGGCCGGCAGCTGGTGGAGCCGCTGCTGCGGCAGCGGGCCGCCGGGGTCCGCGACCGGATCGCGGTGTTCGCCTCCTCCCGGGTCCGGGACCACGAGGGGCTGAGTCATGCGGTGCGGCGCCGGCTGCCGGAGGTGGCGCACGGTTCGCGCTGGTCCAGGGGCACGGGGGTGACGTCCGGGATCCTGGCCGTGGAGCTGACCCCGCTCGATCCGGAGCAGGTGCGCTCGGCGTTCGACCGGCACGACCGGGCGGGCCGTATCCCGGCCGGCCTGGCCCGTGGTGTGCACCGGCTGACGGGCGGGCGTCCGCTGGCGGTGGAGCTGCTGGCGCTGGCGGCGGGCGAGGCGCCGGAGCCCGCGTCGCTGGTGCCGGGTTCGCTGCTGGACCGCATGGTGGAGGTGCGCGAGGACCGGGCGCCGGCACGGGTGGCGGACGAGTTGCTGACGCGGCTGCTGCCGGGGGTCGAGCAGCGGCTGGACTTCCTCGCCGTGCTGGCCGCCGCGCACGGCGAGGACTCGGCGCGGCTGCTGGCGGGGAGTCGGCTGGGCCGGGGCGCGCCCAACGGCGACGTGGCGCTGCGGATGCGCGATGCGCTGCGGGCGGACGACTGGCCGGTCGGGCCCGGCCACTTCATCGCCGATCCGCTGCTGCGTTCGCTGCTGCTGCACCGCCTGCGGTTCCAGGACGACGACCACCCGTCCTACGCGGTGTGGCAGGCGGTCCATGTCTCGCTGCGCGGGGCGTACGGTCCCGGCGGCCGCCACCCGAGCGTCCCGCATCTGCTGCACCAGAAGCTGCTGCTGGGCGACACCGAGGCGTGCGTGGGGCATCTGCGGCTGCGGTTCGACGAACCGGACGTGCCGACGTGGCTCGCGTTGCTCGGCTTCATCGCCTCGGCACCGTACCCCCGCACCCGGGGGGCCGTCGGCCCCGATCCGCGGCGCGCGGTCGCGCTCGGCCGGGCGGACAACACGGTGCCCGGAGGGCTCGAACCGTCGGCCGCGGAGCTGCACGTACTGCTGCGCCGGCTGCTGCACGGCGTATGGCTGCTGTCCGATCCGCTGGCCCTGCCGGACGAAGAGGTGATCGACAAGATGGCGCACGAACTGCGGCAACTGTCCGGCAGGCATCCGACGGGCAACAGCCTGCTGTGGGACGCGGCGACGTACTGGCCGCGGGACATCAGGGCCTGGCGCCCGCTGTCCATGCCGCCGGGCGAACCGGGCGCGGGCGGGCCGGGGCTGCGGGGGGACGGCGGCCCCGATGCGTAATCCACTGCGCTACCGCCTCTGGTACACGGCCCGGCAGAAGGTCGTCACCTCGGTCGTGGTCGCCGCCCTGATGATCACGTCCGGCTGGTACGGCATCGGCCGGCTCACCGCCCCCGAGGACCGCTCCTGCGCCCGGGGCGTCGAGCGGCCGCAGGGCAGCGACGAGTGCGTCGGCGTCTCCGGCGACGGCTACGACTTCGGGCGGCCGAAACTGACCGAGGTCGCCGCGGCCATCGCCCGCGAGAACGGCAGCCTGAAGCCCGGCCGGTACGCGACGGTCGCGCTGCTGCTGCCGCTGACGTCGACGGACGAGGCGATGCAGACGAAGATGCAGCACGAGCTCCAGGGCGCGTTCGCCGCGCAGTACCGGGCCAACCACCTCTCCAACGAGCAGGTCCCGAAGATCCGGCTGGTGCTCGCCAACGCCGGGAAGAACAACCTGCTGTGGCGGCCGGCGGTGGACCAACTGAAGACGATGACCGGGGCCCCGGACCACCTGCGGGCGGTGTCGGGGGTCGCCACCAGCAGTACGCAGGTCAAGTCGGCCGTCAAGGAGCTGACGGCCGCGCACATCGCGGTCGTCGGCACCACGATCACGGCCGACGACATCGCCAACGGCGCGAAGGGCGACCCGTTCCCCGGCCTGGCCCGGGTGTCGCCGACCAACCGGGACGAGGCGCGCGCCCTGGCCCACTTCGGGCAGGTCAAGGCGGACAAGGCGCTGCTGGTGCAGGACACCCGTACCGGCGACCACTACACGGACACGCTGCGGGCCGCCTTCACCTCGCTGGTGAGGGGCACCCGCTACCAGCCGGAGCTGTTCACCTCCCGCAGCGACCCCAACGACGAGGGCACCACGGCCAACACCTTCCAGCAGATCACGCACCTGATCTGCGACACGGACGCGGAGACGGTGTTCTTCGCCGGACGCCACGTCCAGCTGCGGCAGTTCATCAACGCGCTCGGGGCCCGCGGCTGCCAGAACCGCGCGTTCACGGTCCTGACCGGTGACGAGGGCTCGTACCTCGGCAGCGACAAGAAGCTCGACCGGAACGCACTGCGCCGGAAGGTGACCGTCCGCTACGCCTCGCTGGCGCACCCGGACGCCTGGGCGGCGGCGACGGGCAAGGGCCGGGCCGCCACGGGCGGTTCCCCGGCGGACTACCGCGCCTTCCTGGACCTGCTGGCCACGGTGTCGAAGAAGCCCGCGGGCCCGATCGGTCCGACGGATCACAAGGCCCTGACCGACGGCCAGGTGATCATCGCGCACGACGCGATGACACTGGCGGTGCAGGCCGTCCGGCAGGCGACCCCGCAGGACCAGCGGCTGCCGCAGCTCGCGGACGTGGGCGAGCAGTGGCCGCGGGTGAAGGGCTCGCTGCGGGTGTCGGGGGCCAGTGGCTGGATCTGCCTGGACAACCACGGCAACCCGTACAACAAGGCGGTTCCGGTGGTGGAGCTGGCACCCGAGGACGCCAGTCAGCGGTTCGTGTCGATCGCCTGGCCGGAGGGCACACCGCCGGACGAGAAGTGCCTGCTGCCGTCCTCGGCGCCGTGAGGTCCGTCGCAGAGGCCGCCCCGGCGGCCTCTCACCGCTCGGCCGCCACGTACTCCTCACGCAGCCCGGCCCACCGGACCGGGGTCCACTTCGACCAGTCGGCGGGATATCCGTCGAGCGCGTCCACGAGGTAGCGGAAGTGGTCGTGCCAGCCCGCCAGGCAGTCCAGGCGCAGTTCGTCCTCGCCCCGGAACTCATTGGTGAACCGCAGCAGCACATGGTCGCCGCGCGGTGGCTCCAGGTGGAAGCGGATGCGGCCGTGGGGCCCTTCGAGGGTGTACTCGGCGACCCGCTCGACATCCCAGGCGGTGACGGTGCCGGGGGCGACCGTGGCCCGGCCCTCCTGGTCGGTGTTGAGCCAGCGCAGCGTGATCGCTCCGCCCACACGCGGTTCGAAGGGGTCGGCGGCGGCGAGCCAGCCGCGCAGCCCCCCGGAACTGGCAACGGCTGCCCACACCCGCGGAACGGGGTGGGGCAGCCGTAGCGTGAACCTCAGAGTGTGCAGGTCACCATGGGTTTCGCTGGTGCCGGGCTCGATGACGGGGGTCGCATCGGTCATGGTTCCAGCGTGGCCCGGTGGTGCGGGATCCGCACCCGTACGGGAGGTGCTCAGACGCCGGCGTAGGAGTGCTTGCCGGTGACGAAGATGTTCACGCCGTAGTAGTTGAAGAGCCAGCAGCCGAAGGCGATCAGCGCCAGGTAGGCGGCCTTGCGGCCCTTCCAGCCCGCGGTGGCGCGTGCGTGCAGGTAGCAGGCGTACGCGACCCAGGTGATGAAGGACCAGACCTCCTTGGGGTCCCAGCCCCAGTAGCGGCCCCATGCGTCGCCCGCCCAGATCGCGCCCGCGATGATCGTGAACGTCCACAGCGGGAAGACGGCGGCGTTGACGCGGTACGAGAACTTGTCGAGCGTCGCGGCCGCGGGCAGCCGGGAGAGCACGGACTGGGCGAACGAACCGGGCTGTCCGCCATTGGCGAGCTTGTTCTCGTAGCTGTCGCGGAAGAGGTACATCAGGGTGCCGGCCGCGCCGATGTAGAACACGGCGCCGCAGATGATGGCGGTGGAGACGTGGATCCACAGCCAGTACGAGTGCAGCGCGGGCACCAGCTGGTCGCTGGAGGTGTAGAGCACCGTGGTCGCGATGCCGAGGTCCAGCAGGACGGTGGTGACCAGGAGCAGCCCCATCCACCGGACGTTCTTCTTCAGCGCGAGCAGGATCAGGTACGCGCCGACCGCCACCGTGGAGAAGGTGATGGAGAACTCGTACATGTTGCCCCAGGGGGCGCGCTGCACGGACATCGCGCGGGTGATGACTCCGCCGGCCTCGACGAGGAAGGCCAGCACGGTCATGGAGACCGCCATCCGCCCGTAGAGGTCGCCCTTGAACGTGCCGCCGGCCGCGCCGGGCCCGTCCGGCACGTCGCGGGTACCGGCCGCAGCGCGCGTGACGATCTTCGGCCGGTCCAGTACGGCGGTGCCGCCGCCCTTCTGCGCGACCTGCACCTTCACCGAGCCGGCGGCGTCCGCGCCCTCGGCCCCGGTCAGCGCGGCGGCGGTGCGGCCGACCTTGCTGCGGCTGCCGAACACCCATTCCGCGATGTGCGCGAAGAAAGCCAGGGTGTAGACGGCCATCGACGAATAGATCAGCACATTGCTGGTGTGCGCCAGGTTCTCGTTGGTTGCGGCGGCGAGATTCACTTCTCAGCCCCTTCGGCAGGTTCTTCGGAGGATTCTTCGACGGAGTCGGAATCCGGTTCGGGGGATGAACCGGGCTCGGTATCGGTGCCGGGCGCGGTATCGGCCTCGGGCGCTGTGGGCGCCGAGGCGATGAGCGTGACCGCGAGATCGGCCAGCTCCTCGGGAAGCTTCGCGGACTCGCTGCGGCCGAGACCCGCCATTTCGACGACCGTGACGCCGTCCGCACCGGGGGCCACCCGCACCCAGACCCGGCGCCGCTGGATGAAGAGCGAGCCCGCGAGTCCGGCGATCGCGGCGACGGCTCCGGTGAGCGCCCAGCCGCTGGCCGGCTGCTCCGAGATCTGGAAGCTGGCCCACTCCTGGATGCCTTCGAAGGTGATGGAGCCCGCGCCGTCGGGCAGCTTCATCGTCTCGCCGACCAGCAGGCGCTGCTTGAGCTGCTTGCCGTCGGCGTCCTTGAACTCCTTCATCTTGGTCTTGTCCAGCTGGTACACGTTCTGCGCCAGCCCGGAGTCGGGGCCGAGGTAGCCGTAGTAGCCGTTGAGGGCCAGTACCGGCATGTCGGCGGCCGGGAACTGCGAGAACATCGTGCCCTTGCCGTTGCCCGCGAAGGTCGGCACGAAGAAGGCCTGGAAGCCCAGCTGGGTCTTCTTGCCGTTCTTGTCGCGGTAGCCGTCGAAGACCTTGATCGCACCGGTCGAGGTGACGTTGTTGTCGATGGGCAGCAGCGGCACCGCGTTGCGGTAGACCTCCTTGCCCCTGCCGTCCTTGACCGAGACGACCGGCGCGTAGCCGTGCGCGTTGAGATAGACCTTGGTGCCGTCGACGACGAGGGGCTCGTTGACCCTGATGACGGTCTTCTGCGGCTTGCCGTACGCGCCCTTCTCGTACGTCACATGGGCCTCGTAGGTCCTGGGCGTACCGATCTGGGGGCCGCGGCGCTCGTAGGTGCCGGTGAACTTGTCGAGCTTGAAGCTGAACGGGGCGAGCGAGTCGGCGTCGAAGAGCGAGCCGGACTTGAAGTCGTCGTACTGGGTGAGCGTGTTGGAGAAGCCGTCGCCCTCGACGATCAGCTTGCCGCCCTCGGACTTGAAGAGCTGCCCGAAGGCGAACGCGACCAGCATCACGATCAGGGCGACGTGGAAGACCAGGTTCCCGGCCTCGCGCAGATAGCCCTTCTCCGCGGCGACGGCGTCGCCCACGGCGTGTGCGCGGTAGCGCCGCTTGCGCATCATCGCGAGCGCGGCCTCGCGGACCTGCTCGGGCTCGGCCTCGGTGCGCCAGGTGGTGTACGCGGGCAGCCTGGTCAGGCGCTTGGGGGCGCCCGGCGGGCGGCTGCGCAACTGGCCGATGAACTGGCCGGTGCGCGGCACGATGCAGCCGATGAGCGAGATGAACAGCAGGATGTAGATCGCGGAGAACCACACCGAGCTGTAGACGTCGAAGAACTGGAGCTTCTCGTAGAGCGGCGAGACGGTGGTGTGGGCCTTCTTGAAGGTCTCCACCTTCAGCTCGTCCACGCTGTTCTGCGGGATCAGTGAGCCGGGGATGGCGCCGAGCGAGAGCAGGAAGAGCAGGATCAGCGCGACCCGCATCGAGGTGAGCTGCCGCCAGAACCAGCGGGCCCAGCCGATGACGCCCATGGCGGGCAGGGCGGCCGCGCTCTCCTCGCTCGGGGCGGTGGAGAGCTGGGAGCCGGCCGCGCCCAGCTCGCGGGCGTTCTCCCGGTCCCGCTCGTCCTGGCGCTCGCGCTCCGGGGCGGGGGGGTTGGACTTGGTGTTGCTCATGGAACTCAGATCCCCACCGTGAAGCCGTTGGACCAGGTCTGCAATTGCTGCATCATCGTGCCCCACGCGCCGGTCAGCAGGAGGAGACCGGTCGCGATCATCATGACGCCGCCGATGCGCATGACCCAGGCGTAGTGCCGCTTGACCCAGCCGAACGCGCCGAGCGCCTTGCGGAAGGCGACGGCGGCGAGCACGAAGGGGACGCCGAGGCCGAGGCAGTACGCGACGGTCAGCACCGCCCCGCGTCCGGCGGTGCCCTGCTGCATCGCGAGGAAGCTCACCGAGCTGAGCGTCGGGCCGAGGCACGGGGTCCAGCCGATCCCGAAGAGGGCGCCCAGCAACGGCGCGCCCGCCAGCCCGGTCACCGGCCTCCTGTGGATACGGAACTCGCGCTGCGTCATCCAGGGCATCAGGCCCATGAAGAAGATCCCCATCAGGATCATCAGCACGCCGAGGATCTTGGTGAGGATCCCGCTCTGCTCCTGGAGGGTCTGGCCGAAGAAGCCGAAGAGCGCGCCGCCGGAGACGAACACGGCGGTGAAGCCGAGCACGAAGAGCGAGGCGCCCGCGACCATCCGCCCCCGCCGGGCCTGCGCCAGGTCCGTGCCGCTGACCCCGGTGACGTAGCTGAGGTAACCGGGGACGAGCGGCAGGACGCACGGCGAGAAGAACGAGACGAGCCCGGCGAGCACGGCGAGGGGCAGGGCGACGATCAGCGCCCCGTCCACGATGGTCGAGCTCTCGCCCGGGAGCGCGGCAAGGGTGTGCACGGAATCACTTCTCCGCGATCAGCGGGTCGATCATCTTGTGCAGCTTGTCGGAGTCGAGCGCGGCCAGGGACCGGGCGGCGATCTTCCCGTCCCGGTCCAGGACCACGGTCGACGGAATGGCCTGCGGACGCAGCGTGCCCTTGGGGAAGCGGAGCATGAGCTTGCCGGTCGGGTCGTAGAGGCTCGGGTAGGGGACCCCGTAGTCCTTCTCGAAGCTGATCGCGGGGCCCTTCTTGGCGTCCCGGGTGTTGATCCCGACGAACTGGACGTCCTTGTCCTTCGTCTCCTTCGCCACCCGCGAGAAGTACTGGGCCTCCAGGCGGCAGGGCCCGCACCACGAGCCCCACATATTCAGTACGACGACCTTGCCCTTGTAGTCGGCGACGTCGAGCTGCTTGCCTTCGAGGGTCTCGCCGTCCAGCTTCGGGGCGGCCTTGCGGTCGGCCTTGGCCACGGTGGAGATACCGCCACTGCCCGTGACGAAGTTCGTGTTGCCACCGCCTCCGGCCTTGTTGCCGTCCCCGCCGCACGCGGTCAGCGTGAGGGCGAGTGCGGCGGCCGCTGCGGGGGCGGCGAGCAGGGTGAAGCGGCGTCGGGGTGCGCGGCCATAGCTCATGTGAAAAGTTTCGCATGGCTGTTTCGACGATCTCGGGCACCCCCCTCGGTGCCCGTAAAGCCCGTTGTCAGGCTTGTTTAAAGAAGGCGTTCCAGCCGCCTTCGGGGGACTGTCCGACCTCCAGCGAGCGGAGCTTGTCGAGTACGTCCGGGGTCTGGACGTCGAGCCAGTCGACGAACTGCCGGAAGGAGACGAGGCGCACATCCGGCTTGCCCGCGATTTTCTTGAGCACTTCCTCGACGGCGTCCATGTAGATGCCGCCGTTCCACTCCTCGAAGTGGTTTCCGATGTAGAAGGGCGCGCGATTCGTCGAGTACGCGCGGTTGAAACCGGCGAGGTACGACTGGGTGGCCTGCTTGCGCCATTCGGGATAGCGCGAGGGCATGCCCTTGGTCGAATTCAGCGACTGGTTGGCGAGGATGTTGTAGTCCATCGAGAGGACCTCGAAGGTGTGCCCCGGGAACG
This sequence comes from Streptomyces sp. NPDC002403, assembly GCF_053593015.1. Lineage (NCBI taxonomy): Bacteria > Bacillati > Actinomycetota > Actinomycetes > Kitasatosporales > Streptomycetaceae > Streptomyces > Streptomyces sp. NPDC002403. The sequence goes on from NZ_JBSFBQ010000027.1 coordinate 57,407, forward strand.
GCATGGCCTGGAGGGGCAGGTCCCAGACGCCCTCCCGCTTCTTGGGCCAGACCTGGGTGCCACCGGGTGAGCTGGCGTCGTAGCGCCAGCCGAGCTTGCTCGCCGTGGGCAGCAGATTCTCCTGGCCGAGCAGACAGGGGGCGCGGCCGCCGACCAGTTCCTTGCGGTAGTCGAAAGGCAGCGGATCGAGGTCGGTCCAGCCGGTGTTCGTACGCCATTCGGTGACGAAGGAGACGGCTTGATCGATTTCGTTCCGCCACTGGGCGGAGGACCAGTTGGCGACCGATCCGGAACCGCTGCAGAAATGCCCGTTGAAGTGGGTTCCGATCTCGTGCCCGTCGAGCCAGGCCTGACGGACGTTCTTCAGCGTCTCCTTGATGTGGGCGTCGGTGAGATACCCGATGTCGGAAGCGCCGACGGGGTTGTTGGGCGGCCGGTACATGGACTTCTTCGACTCGGGCAGCAGATAGAGCCCGGACAGGAAGAAGGTCATCGCCGCGTCATGATCCTTGGCGAGTTCCAGAAAGCGCGGGAAGAGTCCGTTGCCGACCTCGCCCGCCCCGTCCCAGGAGAAGATCACGAACTGCGGCGGGGTCTCGCCGGGTTCGAGCGGGACCGGCCTGGCGGGCTGGTGCGGCTGCTTCCCGGTGTCCGCGGTGGAACCGTCCCCGATCTTGCGCACGTCCTTCTTCGCGGGCCCGGTTCCGCGCGTGCTTCCGTCGGAACCCTTCTCCCCCGTGGTCCCCGAGCGGCCCGCGTCCGAAGAACCGAAGGCGCCACAGCCGGCCACCCCGACGGCGGCGGCGGCTCCAAGCCCGGCTCCGAGCAGACCCCTTCGGCTGATGTCGCGCATGATTACCCCATCTGCGGTCGTTTTACCTCAAGTCCATACAAACTGGCGAAGGCTTAGATGGGTGAATCAACACGGGGGTTCCGCGAATTAGCACATGATTCTTTGTATGACCAGGCTCCAGGCATGGCCGAACGCATGACCTAGCAGGTGGCGCGGGGTGGGAGCAGCGCTTCGACCACCACCGGGGACAACGTTCGCCGGGCAGACGAAAATCGCCGGACGGGCGATATATGGAGCCCGTCCGGCGATCGAGGACAAAACGGCGACCACGGGCGAACCGGCACCCGACGGCCGGGACGGGGCCCCCGCACCCCGCCCGCCCCGCCGGCCCCGCCGGCCCGTGGCCCGGCTACGCGCCGAACGCCTTCGACTTCCCCTTCACCGGCTTCGCCCCGGCCCGCAGGTGCGCCGGCACCAGATCCCGGGCCGGCTCCGAGTACCCGACCGACACGATCTTGTCGCCCTGGTACGTGAAGGTGGTCAGCGAGGCGAGGGTGCACTGCCGCTTGCGCGGGTCGTGCCACAGCCGCCGCCGCTCGACGAAGCTGCGCACGATCCAGATCGGCAGCTGGTGGCTGACGCACACCGCCTCGTGGCCGCGGGCCGCGTCGCGCGCCGCGTCCAGCGCGCCCATCATCCGTACGACCTGCTCGATGTACGGCTCGCCCCACGACGGGCGGAACGGGTTGGTCAGGTGCTTCCAGTTGTCCGGCTTGCGCAGCGCGCCGTCGCCGACGCCGAAGGTCTTGCCCTCGAAGACGTTGGCCGCCTCGATGAGCCGCCCGTCGGTGGCCAGGTCCAGGCCGTGCGTCTTGGCGATCGGCGTGGCCGTCTCCTGGGCGCGCTCCAGCGGCGAGGCGACGACATGGGTGATGTCGCGGCCCGCGAGGTGCTCGGCGACCCGGTCGGCCATCTGCCGGCCGAGCTCGGAGAGGTGGTAGCCGGGGCGGCGCCCGTAGAGCACGCCCTCCGGGTTGTGCACCTCGCCGTGCCGCATCAGATGGACGACGGTGATGTCCTTGCCCTCGCGGCCTCCGTCGTCCTTGCGGTTTCCGGTCTCGCTCATGCGGTGGCCTCCGAGGCGGCGCGGGCGGCGGCGGGCAGGGCGGCGGCGATGCGCTCGACGGCCTGCGTGTCATGGGCGGTGGAGACGAACCAGGACTCGAAGGCCGACGGCGGCAGGTAGACACCCTGCGACAGCAGCGAGTGGAAGAAGGCGGTGAAGCGGAAAGCTTCCTGCTGCTTGGCGTCCTCGTAGTTCCGCACCGGGCGGTCGGTGAAGAAGACGGAGAACATGTTGCTCGCCGCCTGCACCGTGTGCGCCACGCCCTCCTTGGCCAGCGCCTCGCCGACCAGGCCGCGGATCTCCGCGGAGACCGCGTCCACCTTGGCGTACGCCGCGTCGTCGAGCAGCCGCAGCTGGGCGAGACCGGCGGCGGTGGCGATCGGGTTCCCGGAGAGGGTGCCCGCCTGGTAGACGGGGCCGGCCGGGGCGAGGTGGGCCATCACGTCCGCGCGCCCGCCGAAGGCCGCGGCCGGGAAGCCGCCGCCCATGACCTTGCCGAAGGTCATCAGGTCGGGCCGCACCCCGTCGACGCCGAACCAGCCGGCCTTCGACGTACGGAATCCGGTCATGACCTCGTCGGAGATGTAGAGCGCACCGCCCGCGGCGCAGAGCTCCTTGAGCCCGGCGTTGAAACCGTCCAGCGGCGGCACGACGCCCATGTTGCCCGGCGACGCCTCGGTGATCACGCAGGCGATCTCGCCGGGGTGCGCGGCGAACGCCTCGCGGACGGCCTCCAGGTCGTTGTACGGCAGCACGATCGTGTCGCCGGCCTGCGCGCCGGTGACCCCGGGGGTGTCCGGGAGACCGAAGGTAGCGACCCCGGAACCGGCGGCGGCGAGCAGCGCGTCGACGTGGCCGTGGTAGCAGCCGGCGAACTTCACCACCTTGGCCCGGCCGGTGAACCCGCGGGCCAGCCGGATCGCGGACATGGTCGCCTCGGTGCCGGACGACACCAGCCGCACCTGCTCCACGGGCTCGATCCGGGCCACGATCTCCTCGGCGAGCGCGACCTCGCCCTCGCCGGGCGTACCGAACGAGGTGCCGCGGGCGACGGCCTCCTGGACTGCGGCGATGACCTCCGGGTGGGAGTGGCCGAGGATCATCGGCCCCCACGAGCACACGAGGTCGACGTACTCGCGGCCGTCGGCGTCGGTGAGGTAGGGACCGCTGCCGGACACCATGAAGCGGGGCGTACCGCCCACGGCCCGGAAGGCACGGACGGGAGAGTTCACGCCGCCGGGCGTCACGAGGGACGCGCGGTCGAAAAGCGTCTGCGAAACTGGGGCGTCATAGGGAAAGCTCACACAAGCCATGGTGTCAGAGCCACGGACGGTCTTGCGGACAGGTGTTTCACCGCACGCCCGTGGGGGAGGTCACTGACACGATGATCGGGTTGCGCGGCGGGGGCTGTGTCTCCTAAGTAGTAGTCGGGTGGATGAGATATGCATCGCGGTGGCGGAGTGGGCGAAGGGACCGACGACCTGGGGCCCGAGCCTGCCCGGCGGGGTCGGCACCGGCGTGAGGCGGAGCGCGAGCAGGGCATACGGGCCGGTGGTCCGCAGGGTGGCGAAGCCGGAAGCAGGAGTGGTGGCCGGGTGGGGGTGACCTACAAGTACTTCGGTGCCCCTGATGGGGCCACCGCGGCACGCGTGCCCATTTCGATGCGCCCCGAGGAACTCGGCGGCGACGAGCTGGGCATGGGCGGCATGTTCACCAAGATCAAGCCGGAGACGGTGGCGGCGATGGTCCTCACCGGAATCCAGGGCATACCCCTGCACCGGGTCCCCCCGCTGGAACTGGTCGTGCTGCACCCCGACTACGCGGTGGTCAAGCTTCCGATGACGGTCGTCGACCCGCTGCGCGGCGTCGGCGAGGAGTCGGTGGGCGCCGCGGCGTTCATCTGGTCCACGGTCCCGGACCGCGGCGGCCCGCGCGACGCGTTCAACGTGTACCAACTCCTGCACGAGTGGCAGGACTTCTCGCACCGGCTGCATGACGCGGGACACCAGGCGTACTGCCTGGTCTGGCCCTGACCCGGGCCCGTTCGGCGCGATGGCGTGGCGGGGCGTGCTCACCCGCCCGGGGACTCCCGGAGCATGACGACGGCGACGGCCGGGCGTTCCCGCCCGCGCCGCCGCCGTCGTATGCGCAGGGCCCGACAGGCCCCGGAGGTCAGGCAGCCACCGAGGCGGCCGAGCGCACCTGGGCGACGACCTCGGTGATCGCGGTGACGACCTCGGCGTCGTCCGCGGGGTGGGTGTCGGCGAAGCGCGTCACGGAGCCGGGGATGGACAGCTTGGCGTCCTCCAGGACCACGGCGCCCGCGATGCCGACGGACTTGCGGGCGTCGTCCTGCGCCCAGACGCCGCCGTACTGACCGAAGGCGGTGCCGACCACGGCGACCGGCTTGCCGGAGATGGCGCCGGCGCCGTACGGGCGCGACAGCCAGTCGATGGCGTTCTTCAGGACGGCCGGCATGGTGCCGTTGTACTCGGGCGAGAACAGCAGGAAGGCGTCGACCCCCGCCGCCGTCTCACGCAGCCGGGCGGCGGCCGCCGGGACGCTTCCCTCGACGTCGATGTCCTCGTTGTAGAAGGGGACGTCGGCCAGGCCCTCGAACAGCTCGATCTCGGCGCCCTCGGGGGCGTGCTTGGCGGCGGCCTCGGCGAGCTGGCGGTTGTGCGAGCCGGCGCGGAGGCTGCCGACGAGGGCGAGGATGCGTACAGACATGGGAACTCCCGGAAGGCGGCGAGGCAGTTGGAACAAGCAAGCGGACCATGGTCCGTTTAAAGTTGTACCACCTAAACGGACCACGGTCCACTTATTCTTCCCGGGCGTTACGCTGAGGCCATGACCGGCTCCGTCACTCCTCCCCCTAGGCTGCCCGAACCAGGAAAAGAGCGGACGAATCTCCCGCTCGCCCCGACCGACGAACCCCCGCAGCTACGAGCGGACGCGGCGCGCAACCGCACGCTCCTGCTGGACGCCGCCTCCCGGCTGCTGTCCGGGTGCGGGGCGGCGGACCTGACCATGGAGTCGGTCGCCGTCGCCGCGGGAGTGGGCAAGGGAACCGTCTTCCGGCGCTTCGGCGACCGGGCCGGCCTCCTGATCGCGCTCCTGGACCACCGGGAGAAGCAGTTCCAGGCCGCCTTCCTCTCCGGTCCGCCGCCGCTGGGCCCCGGCGCCCCGGCGGCAGACCGGCTGCACGCCTTCGGACCCGCCGTCCTGCGCCACGAACGCGATCACCACCCGCTGATCCTGGCCAGCCGGACCGACCCGCTGCGCGGCTACGCCGTCCCCGCGCTCCATCTGCGCATCAACCACATCGCGATGCTGCTGCGGCAGGCGAACGTGCCCGGCGATCCGGAACTGCTGGCGCACACCCTGCTCGGCTCCGTCGACACCGCCCTCGTCCATCACCTCACCGCCGAGCGCGGCATGCCCCTGGAGCGCCTGGAAGAAGCCTGGCACCACCTGGTCACCCGGCTCGGGGCGCCCGCGTAGACGCACCGGCACCCCGCCACCTCCGCCTTTCCCCGTACAACGGGATCCCGAGAATCGCAGGAACACCGACCTTCGGGAGGAAAGACCCATATCGCCTCGGCGGCTCTTGATACATGCTGGAGGGACATCGACAGTTCCCGACCCCCGGGGGTCCGATGTCCACCGAGACACTCACCGACGCCGTGGTGACCGGCCTCGTCGCCGACGCCACCGCCGCTCCGTCCATGCACAACGCCCAGCCCTGGCTCTTCCGCTACGGACGCCGCAGCCGCACCCTCGTCCTCCGCGCCGACTTCGAGCGCCGGATGCCGGAGGCCGACCCCTCCACCCGCGCCCTTCACATCGGCTGCGGCGCGGCCCTGCTCAACCTGCGGGTCTCCGCCGCCCACCACGGCCTGGACGCGGTCACCGCGCTGCTGCCCGCACCGTCGGAGCCGGCCCTCCTGGCATCCGTACGCCTGGACGACCGCCCCGACGCCCCCCTCGGGCCGTCCGACGAGGCGCTCCGCGCGCTCCATCCCGCGATCGCGGACCGGCACACCAGCCGCTATCCGTTCGACGAGCGGGCGATCCCCGACGACGTCCGGGCGCGCCTCACCGCGGCGGCCGGTGCCGAGGGTGCGGACCTCGCGTTCCTGGCCGGGCCCCATCTGGAGACCGTGCTCGGCCTGATCCGGGATGCCGAGGGGTACGACCGCGGGGACCCGGCGCGGGAGGCCGAGCAGGAGTACTGGGCCCGGAACACGAAGTCCGACGCGCCGGTCGACGGCATCCCCGACTACGCCTTCGGCCCCCGCGACGCCGCCGAGCAGGCGACCAACCGTGACTTCGCCGGCACCACCCCCCTCGCCGGCCGGGCCCGCGTCCGGTTCGAGCGCCGGCCCCAGCTGGCCCTGCTGAGCACGGGGGGCGACCGCCCGGCGGACTGGCTGCTCGCCGGTCAGGCACTGGAGCGCGTCCTGCTCACCGCCACGCTGGAGCAGGTGTCCACCTCGTTCGCGACCCAGCCCCTGGAATGGCCGGACCTGCGCTGGGTCCTGCGCGACCCGGTCCACGGCGCCGGACACCCCCAGATGATCATCCGTCTGGGATACGGGCCCCGGGGACCGCGCACGCCGCGCCGCCCGCTGGACCGGGTGCTGACGATCGAACCGTAGGAACGCCCGGAAGAGTCCCCGAGAGAAGGCGGTGTGCGATGCGGCTCCCCGTGGTCGTCGGAGTGGACGGATCGGAAGGCAGTCTGCGGGCCCTGGACTGGGCCGCGGCGGAAGCGGCACGCTCCCGGCTCCCCCTGCGCATCGTGCACGCCTCGCTGTGGGAGCACTACGAGGGGCTGCGGCCCGGCGCCGACGACGAGCACCCCGGCGAACAGGCCCTCGCCGAGCACCTCGTCGCCTCCGCCCGGGACCGCGTGCGGGACCTCAGGCCCGAGGTGCGCGTGGTGTCCGACGTGCAGCCCGAGGACCCGGTGGCCGCACTCGTACGGGAGAGCCACAAGGCGGCACTCGTCGTGCTGGGGTCCCGGGGCCGGGGCCGGATCGCCGGAATGCTCCTCGGCTCCGTCGGGCTCTCGCTGGCCGGCCGGTCCCACTGCCCGGTCGTGGTGGTTCCCGCGGTACTGCCCGCAGCACCGGCAGAACCCGGCCGCGTCGTCGTCGGGATCAGCGACGCCGACGCACCCTCGGCGGCCGCCGTCTTCGCCCTCGCCCAGGCCGCGGCGCGCCACGCCGAACTGATCGCCGTACGGGCCTGGCGCCGCCCCGCGCACGAGCTCCTGACCCACCCGCCGCTCCCCGGCTCCCCCGCGTCACCGCAGCGCCGACGGGCCGGGGAACACCTCGACGCGGTCCTGGGGGCGCTGGCCGAAGGGGACGATTCCGCAACGGTCGTCCGCCGGTCGGTCGTGCAGGGACCGGCGCACCAGGTACTGATCGACGCCGCCGAGAAGGCGGAACTGCTGGTCGTCGGCGCCCGGCGGAGCGGCGGATGGCACGGGCTCCAACTGGGCCCGGTCAACCACGCGGTGCTGCATTACGCGCCCTGCCCGGTCGCCGTCGTCCCGGACACGTACCAGGGCTGATGCGCGTCGGGCCACGGCCGTACGGTTCTCCTCGTACCGATGCACTCACGTTCGAGTCGCTGCACCCACGCACGAGGGGAAGGGCCCGCCCACATGGTCGACGCCGCCGTCGCACGCCTTGTCGCCACGCTCGCCGCACCGCTGGACCGGGTGCGGGACGCGGCGGACGCCCCGGAACTCCTGCGGTGGCCGGCGCCCGGTGACGGGCGGTCGGCGGGTGGCCGGCGCCTGCTCGTCCAGCACGGTGACACCGAACTGGCCGTCGTCGACCCCGACTCCCCGGACGAGCCGGCGGTCCGCTTCGCCGCGCCCTGGCCCCGCGGCTCCGGCACCTGCGCGGTGGCCCCGGACGGCGGCCTCGCGATCTTCGCCGGGGTGCACGCGGTGCGCGCGGTGGACCGGACGGGGGCGGTGCGCTGGGAGGTCCGGCACGGCTGCCGGGAGGGCAGCTGCCGCACCCTGCACACCACGTACGAGGAGTACGCGACCGACCGCCGCCACCTCTACGCGGACAGCGGCTCGGCCGTGTTCTCCGCGGACGGGAGCCTCGTGTGGGCCCATGTCCGCGGCCCGGTCGCCGCGTTCGGGCCCGATCCGGAGGCGCTGGACGAGTGGCTGGTCCTCGACGCCGCCGACGGACGGGTGCTCGGCCGGGCGGAGGCGGAGACCGCGGCGGTCGGCTCGGACCACGTCCCGCACCCCGACCCCGCCCGCATGGGACTGTGCGTCGGCGAGGGGCAGGACGGGGTGCCGATGCTGTGGGGCAGATGGGACGGCGAGCGGCTCTCCGTCCAGCGGTTCTGCGACGACGAGCGGATCCTGACGGATGTGAGCCCCTCCGGCGACCGCTTCCTGACGGTGACCCATTACGAGGAGACCCTCGGCGTGCACCGGGTCGACGACGGTTCCGTGCTGTCCGAGCTCGACACCGAGCACACCGTCCCCCGCCACCCCGGGGCCGATCCCGACGACCGGGACGCCGACGAGACGCTCTGGGACTACGCGTGCGGCTTCCTCGACGAGGAGACCGTCGTCGCCGGTACGTCGGAGCGGGACGAGGAGTACGGCGAGGCGCGTCACTGGCTGGTGGGCACCACCGGGGCGGGGATGCGGCTGACCGCGCAGATCGCGTACCCGTTCCCGGTGTCCGGCGCGCCCACGGCCCTCGGCGACGGCACCTGGTACACGGTGTCGGAGGCGGGCGACGCACTGCATGTGTGGAGCCGGTAGCCGGCCGGACACGGGCCGGGGAGGGCGCCATAGGATCGCCGTCATGGCCGGTCCTCGACGCGACACCCGGGGCATCGTCGACGCCCCCGAGCTCTTCGCCCAGGTACGTTTCCGCCGCCGTGAACCCGCCGCCGGGCTACGGCCGTACCTGGAGCACTACTGGCTGATCGACTGGGACCTGTCCCAGCCGTACGCCTCCCACCTGGTGCCGCACCCGTCGGTGAACCTGGTCTTCCAGCGGTACGAGGACGAGGCCGATTTCGTGGAGGTCTCGGGCATCGGGCTCGCTCTCTTCACGCAGAAGCTGGCGGGCCGGGGCCGGGTCTGCGGGGTGCAGTTCCGGCCCGGCGGATTCCGGCCGTTCGCACCGGACCGGCCGGTCTCGGAGTGGACCGGGCGGCGGCTTCCGGCCGCCGAGGTGTTCGCCCCGCCCGCCCCGCCGTCGGACGTGCTCGGCCCGGCGGACGAGGACGCGCGGGTGGCGGCGCTCGACGCGTACCTGCTGGCGCTGGCCCCGGAGCCGGACCCGCAGGCCGAGCGCGCGATGGCCCTGGTCGACCTGGTGCGCACGGACCGCACGGTGCGCCGCGTCGGCGAACTCGCCCGCATGGAGGGGGTGTCGTCGCGCTCCCTCCAGCGGCTCTTCGCCACCTACGTCGGCGTCGGCCCCAAGTGGGTCATCCTCCGCTACCGCATCCACGAGGCGCTGGAGCGGGCCGAGTCGGACCGGCAGGTGGACTGGGCGGCGCTCGCGGCGGAGCTCGGCTACAGCGACCAGGCCCATCTGACCAGGGACTTCACGGCCACGGTCGGCGTACCCCCGACGGCGTTCGCGCCGCACTGAGCACCCGGCCGGGTCCGGGCGTCCGGCGTTCAGTCCGAACCGAGGGCCTTGTCGAAGTTGAACGCGACGATGTCCAGCCGCTCCCGCAGATAGAAGCGGTGGGCATCGGTGCGGTGCGTGCCCGAGTCCAGGTTGAGGTGGAGACAGCCCGCCTCCCTGGCCCGGTCCTCCAGATGCCCGAGGAGCCTTCGGCCGACCCCGGTGGAGCGGGCGCCCTCGGCGGTGACCAGGTCATCGACGTACAGCATCCGGATCTGACTGGTGTTGTCGACGACGCGCCACCCGGCCGCGCCCACACAGACACCCCGGTCGTCGTAGGCGGCGCTGAACCGCAGACCCTGCCCGTATCCCCGCTCGTAGACCTCACGGAAGAGGTCCTCGGTGAGGTGGGGGCGGAGTTCACGCAGGACGGGAAGCAGGTCGTCGGCGAGTCTGGCGTCGCCGGGTTCGAGGTCGGTGATCTTCATGCGGGAACTGTAGAGGCGCCCCGCCTCCGCCCCGCCGGCGCCTTCGTTCCCGTATACGTTCCCGCCTGCTTCTCCACCTGCTTCCCCACCTGCCGAAACCGTTTGACGGCCCGGGACCCCTCCGGGATACCGCCGAACAGGTCGGCCTGCTGGCGGCGGCGAGCGGACGCCCCATCACCGTCAACACGGTGTCCGGGGCGGCCTGGAAGGAGTCAGTGGCCGCCCATCTGCCCGGGCCGATCGCCGACGCGCTGCTCGCGTACGCGGCCGCCACGGACGGCTCCCCGGACGAGGTGACCGGCGACGTCGAGAAGCTGACCGGCCACCCGGCCCGCACCTTCGCCGCCTGGGCCGGGGAACACGTCACGGCCTTCCGCCCCTGACCGCACCCGCGGGCGATCGAAACCCCCTGGCTGGCACACCCCGGCCGATGACATCCTGACGGGGTGAACGGACCGGAGATCCACCTCGAAGTCGCCCCCGAGCTGAGGCTCTTCGTCGCCCATGAACGCCGCCGGGGACGCACTGCCGTGACCACCGACGGCGCCTCCACCCTCGGCCATGTCGTGGAGTCGCTCGGCATCCCGCTCACCGAGGCCGGACAGATCCTGGTCGACGGCCGCCCCGTGCCCGTCTCGCACATCCCGGGGGACGGCGAGCTGGTCGAGGTCCGGGCCGTGGAGCGCCCTCAGCACGTCCCGGGCGCGCCGCTGCGGTTCCTGCTCGACGTCCACCTCGGCACGCTGGCCCGGCGGCTGCGGCTGCTGGGCGTGGACGCGGCGTACGAGAGCGAGGACATCGGCGATCCCGCGCTGGCCACCCGGTCGGCGAACGAGCGGCGCGTACTGCTCTCGCGGGACCGCGGGCTGCTGCACCGCCGGGAGATCTGGGCCGGCGCGTACGTCTACAGCGACCGCCCGGAGGACCAACTCCGCGACGTACTGGGCCGGTTCGCCCCGCACCTCGCACCCTGGACCAGGTGCACCGCCTGCAACGGCCCGCTGCGGACGGCCGACAAGGACTCGGTCAGCGACCACCTGGAGCACGGCACCCGGCGCTCGTACGACGTCTTCGCGCAGTGCACGGAGTGCGACCGCGTCTACTGGCGGGGCGCCCACCACTCCCATCTGGAAGCGATCGTCACCAAGGCGCTCCACGAATTCGCGCCCGCTCCGGCGGACGGGGCGTAGCTCCGGGGAGGGGGTACGGCCTCAGCCCCGCCCGGGGCCGGTGCCCGAAGGCCCGGTATCCGAAGGTCCGGCATCCGAAGGCCCGGCGGCCGTCGCATCGCCCGCGGCGGTCGCGTCGCCGGCCTCCCGCAACGCCTCGACCTGCGACGCGCTCAGTTCGACCGTCCGCCGCATGTGGGTGATGAGCAGGGCCACTTCGTTGTCGTCGTACGCCTCGAACATGGCCGCCCACGCCCCGTTCAGCCGCTGCCACACCGCGCCGATCTCCGCCATCCGCTCCGGCACGGTCGTGACGAGCACCCGCCGCCGGTCGACGGTGTCGCGCTCGCGCGTCACGTACCCGCCCCGCTCCAGCCGGTCGACCAGCCGGGTCGCCGACCCCGTGGTCAGCCCGGTCAGCTCCGCGATGCGGCCCGTGGTGACCGGGGCCGTCTCCAGGCCGAGCAGGTTGAGACACTGCAGGTCGGTCGGGTGGAGCCGCAGGTGGTCCGCGACGGCCTGGTTGAAGAGCGCGTACGCGGCCATGTAGCGGCGTGACTCGACGGTCAGCTCGGCCATCAGCGCACTGCGGCGGGGCTGGGACTTCTGCGACATGCAGAGAGTGTACGAAGCAGGCAACTCGTCCGTCCCGGCCCTGATCCGCCGGCCCGGCCCTACGGCGCCTCGGCGGTCAGGTAGCGCTGGACGGTGGGCGCGAGCCAGGCGATCAGCTCGTCGCGCGACATCTCGACGGCGGGCCCGAAGCGCAGCACGTAGCGCGTGAGCGCCATCCCGAGTATCTGCGCGGCGACGAGCGCCGCACGGTGGGGCGCTTCGGCCGGATCGGGGCAGACGCCGGCCGTGACCGCGCCGATCTGCTCGGCGAAGACCGCCCGCATCCGCTCCGCGCCCGCTTCGTTGGTGACACCGACCCTGAGCATGGCCGTGAGCACGTCGTCGTTCTCCCAGCGGTCCAGGAAGTGCGCGACGAGGACCGAACCGACGTGCTTGCCCGGCAACGCCCCCAGCTGCGGCATCCGCAGATCGATCGCGGAAGCGGCGACGAACAACCCCTCCTTGTTGCCGTAGTAGCGCATGACCATCGACGGGTCGATGTTCGCGTCACGGGCGATGGCCCGGATGGTGGCGCGCTCGTACCCGTCGGCGGCGAACCGCTCGCGCGCGGCTTCGAGAATCGCCGCCTTGGTGGCATCCGAACGGCGGGGCGCGGTGGCGGGCTTCGTCATGCCAACAAATGTAGGCCAACAACCGTTGACATGCCAGCCCCGCCGGAGCTACCGTTGCCAACAAGCGTTGACCAACACTTGTTGGCATGAAGGTGAGAGCCGATGAACGGGCCCAGGAGGCAGTCATGACCACCACCCCGCGCACCGCACCCGAGACCGTCGACGTGATCGTCGTGGGCGCGGGCCCCACCGGCCTGCTGCTCGCGGGGGATCTCGCCACCCAGGGCGTCTCCGTGACGCTCGTGGAGCGCCGCCCGCACCGGACGAGCAATATGACGCGCGCCTTCGCCGTACACGCCCGCACGCTCGAACTGCTCGACAGCCGCGGCCTGGCCGACGAGCTGATCAAGACGGGCACCTCCCTCAGCTCCCTGCGCTTCTTCGGCAAGCTCTCGCTCGACCTCGGCCGGCTGCACACCCGCTTCCCCTTCGTGCTGATCACCCCGCAGTACGAGGTGGAGCAGCTGCTGGAGCGCCGTGCCCGCACCGCCGGCGTCCACTTCCGGTACGAGACGGAGCTGACCGGGCTCCAGCAGAGCGCCGCGTCGGAATCGGTCGGCGCCGAGCTGCGCGAGCCGGACGGCAGCCGGTCCACTCTCACCGCCCGCTATCTCGTGGGCGCCGACGGGATGCGCAGCGCCGTACGCCAGGCACTCGGCCTGCCCTTCCCCGGCAAGTCCGTGATCCGGTCGATCGCCCTCGCCGACGTCCGGCTCACCGAGGAGCCGGACGACACCCTCACGGTCAGCGGCGGCGGTGACGCGTTCGCCTTCATCGCCCCCTTCGGTGACGGCTGGTATCGCGTGATGGGGTGGAGCCACTCCCGCCAGGCCGCCGACAGCGGCCCCTCCGACCCCGTCGATCTCGAAGAGCTGCGCGAGATCACCCGAAGCGCCCTCGGCACCGACTACGGCATGCACGACCCGCGCTGGATCTCCCGCTTCCACAGCGACGAACGCCAGGTGCCGCGCTACCGCACCGGCCGGGTCTTCCTCGCCGGGGACGCCGCCCATGTCCACTCGCCCGCGGGCGGCCAGGGAATGAACACCGGCCTTCAGGACGCCGCCAATCTCTCCTGGAAGCTCGCCGCCGTGCTGCGGGGGCGGACGACCGACCCGGAGGCGCTCCTCGACAGCTACCACGCCGAACGGCACCCGGTCGGCACGAAAGTGCTCCGCTCCAGCGGCGCGCTCGTCCGCCTCGCCATGGCACGCACCCCGCTCCAGCGGGCGGTCAGAACCCTCACCGCCAACGCGCTGTCCAGGGTCCGGCCCGCCTCCGACAAGACCATCGGCATGGTCTCCGGCATCTCGATCGCCTACCCGGCCCCGCGCGGCGCACATCCCCTGACCTCGAAGCGCGCCCCCGACCTGAGCCTGCGGGAGGGCCGTCTGCACCAGTTGCTGCGCGACGGGACGTTCGTCCTCGTCACCCCCGCCGGCGCCGCCGTTCCGGCGTCACCGACCCCGCTGGTGCACGCCCACTGGCGGAGCGACCGCGCCACCACCCTGCTCGTCCGCCCCGACGGCTACATCGCCTGGGCGAGCGAGCACCCCGACCCGGCGGAGCTGCGGGCCGCCCTCACCCGATGAGCACGCGCCCCGCAGCTCCGGCCGCGAAGCCCGAACCGCCGCCCACGAAGCCCGCATACTCCCGGGCTCAGAACACGTACTCGTCCCCGGTGGCCGGAGCCAGCACCTCGTGGTCGTTGTTCCCGGGGTTCCGGTCGGTCGCGCCGCCGTTCCACAGCGTGTCGACCCGTACGACCACCTCGTCCGGCCGCTCCAGGAGCCGCAGGTCGAGGGCGAGCCGCCGCTCCTCCGCCCCGTCGGCGTGCAGGGCGCCCGTCCGGCACAGCACGGTCCACCGGTCGGTCTGCAGACAGCTCCGCGGGAGCTCCTGTCGCGCGGCGAGCGCCACCGATGTCCGCACGCGCACGGTCACACCCGCCAGGTTCGACGGGCCGTGGTTCTCGGTCCGTACCCGGACCCCGAGCCCCGAGCCCCACAGCAGGACATGCCCGTGGTGCGACACATCGGCCTCGGGCTCAACGGCGGAGGAAGACGCAAGGGCGGAAGAGGGCGCAGCGGCCGGGGAGGGCACAGAGGGCGAAGGGGGCAGAGACACCGAAGGAGCGGCAGCCGCGGCACCCGCCCCCAGCACCACCGTCGAAGCCAGCGCCACTGCCACTACCGCAGCCACAGCCGCTGGTGCGGCCGGCACCACTGCCTGGGCTTTCGCGGGGAGGGTTCGTGCGACTCCATGTGTCACTACCATGCCCCGAAGATACAGATCACCCTGAATTATCCGTATTGACCGACCGGTTCGGCGCGCCTTCACCGCTCGCTCGGCCCTCACGCACCTGCCGCCCGGCCCCGCACTCGGCTCTCACCCGGCCCCGCACTCGACTCTCACCCGGCCCGTCACCTCGTGAAACGCTGGGCCCCATGTCCGTCACCCGCTCCGTCGCCCTGTTCATCGTCGCCGCGCTCTTCGAGATCGGGGGTGCCTGGCTGGTCTGGCAGGGTGTGCGCGAGCACCGCGGCTGGATCTGGATCGGTGCGGGCGTCATCGCCCTCGGCGCCTACGGCTTCGTCGCCACGCTCCAGCCGGACGGCGAGTTCGGCCGCATCCTCGCCGCGTACGGCGGTGTCTTCGTCGCCGGCTCGATCGCCTGGGGCATGGTCGCCGACGGCTACCGCCCCGATCGGTGGGACGTGATCGGCGCGCTGATCTGCCTGGCCGGCATGGCCGTGATCATGTACGCCCCCCGCAACCACTAGGAAGCCCCGCGCCTGCCTATCCTGACCCCGTACCGATCAGCTGTCCGAGGAGTCCGCCATGGCCGCCACCCCGATCGCCGTCGTCACCGGAGCGAGCAGCGGCATCGGTGCCGCGACCGCCCGGCAGCTGGCCGCAGCCGGCTACCGCGTCGTACTGACCGCCCGCCGCAAGGACCGCATCGAGGCGCTCGCCGCCGAGATCAACGAGGCGGGCCACCAGGCGGCGGCCTACGCGCTGGACGTCACCGACCGCGCCGCGGTGGACGAGTTCGCCACGGCGTTCCGTTCCCTCGCCGTCCTCGTCAACAACGCGGGCGGCGCGCTCGGGGCCGACCCGGTCGCCACCGGCGACCCCGCCGACTGGCGCCAGATGTACGAGACGAACGTCATCGGCACGCTCAATGTCACCCAGGCCCTGCTCCCCGCCCTCACCGGGAGCGGCGACGGCACGGTCGTGATCCTCTCCTCCACCGCGGGCCTCTCCACCTACGAGGGCGGCGGCGGTTACGTGGCCGCCAAGCACGGCGAGCACGTCCTGGCCGAGACCCTCCGCCTGGAGATCGTCGGCACCCCGGTCCGCGTCATCGAGGTCGCCCCCGGCATGGTCAGGACGGAGGAGTTCGCCACCACCCGCTTCCGCGGCGACACCGAGAAGGCCGCCAAGGTCTACGCGGGCGTCGACGCCCCCCTCACCGCCGACGACGTGGCTGACACCATCACCTGGGCCGTCACCCGGCCCAGCCACGTCAACATCGACCTCCTCGTGGTCCGCCCCCGCGCCCAGGCCTCCAACTCCAAGGTCCACCGCACCGGCTGACCGAAGCGGCCAGGAGGGAGCGGCCGCGAAAGAGCCACCGGAACAGAAGGAAGAGCCCCGGACACACCACCCGCGTCCGAGGCTCTTCCGTCATCCGTGCGCGACGGCCATCAACAAGCCGTCAACAGGCCACCAGCGGGCCGTCGACAGGCCCTCAGCCCTTCACGCACACGATCTGCTTGAGCTTGGCGACGACCTCCACCAGGTCCCGCTGCTGCTCGATGACCTTCTCGATCGGCTTGTACGCGGCCGGGATCTCGTCCACGACGCCGGAGTCCTTGCGGCACTCCACACCCCGCGTCTGGTCCTCCAGGTCGCGCGTCGAGAAGCGCCGCTTCGCCGCGTTCCGGCTCATCTTCCGGCCGGCGCCGTGCGAGGCCGAGTTGAACGACTTCTCGTTCCCGAGGCCCTTCACGATGTACGAACCGGTGCCCATCGACCCCGGGATGATCCCGAAGTCCCCGGACCCCGCACGGATCGCGCCCTTCCGCGTGACCAGCAGGTCCATGCCCTCGTACCGCTCCTCCGCCACATAGTTGTGGTGGCAGGAGATGACCGGCTCGAAGGTCACCTTGGCCTTCTTGAACTCCTTGCGGACCACGTTCTGGAAGAGCGCCATCATGATGGCGCGGTTGTGCTTCGCGTACTCCTGCGCCCAGAACAGGTCGTTCCGGTACGCCGCCATCTGCGGGGTGTCGGCGATGAACACCGCCAGGTCGCGGTCGATCAGATCCTGGTTGTGCGGCAGCTTCTGCGCCTGTCCGATGTGGAAGTCGGCCAGTTCCTTGCCGATGTTCCGCGATCCGGAGTGCAGCATCAGCCAGACCGAACCCGACTCATCGAGGCAGAACTCGATGAAGTGGTTGCCCGATCCGAGCGTTCCCATCTGCTTCGTGGCCCGTTCCTGACGGAACTTGACCGCATCGGCCACCCCGTCGAACCGACCCCAGAAGTCGTCCCAGCCCGGCGCCCGGAAGCCGTACAGCTGGTCCGGCGCCACGGCCTCGTCGTGCATGCCGCGCCCCACCGGAATGGCCTGCTCGATCTTCGAGCGGAGCCGGGACAGGTCGCCCGGCAGGTCATTGGCCGTCAGCGAGGTCTTCACCGCGGACATTCCGCAGCCGATGTCCACACCGACCGCCGCCGGGCAGACCGCACCGTGCATCGCGATCACCGAACCGACCGTCGCCCCCTTGCCGAAGTGGACGTCCGGCATGACGGCGAGGCCCTTGATCCAGGGCAGCGTGGCCACGTTGCGCAGCTGCTGCATCGCGACGTCCTCGACCGAAGCCGGGTCGGCCCACATGCGGATGGGAACCTTCGCCCCCGGCACCTCTACATAAGACATAGTTCCTCGATTCCCCCGAAAAGTCTGAAAGCGCAAAACCGGTGCCAAGGTCGGCAAATAAGTCGGCCGACCGGCATTCACAGCGGCGCGTGCGATACACATTGTGTCCACCGGTCGCCATCGAGCGGCAACCGTTTTTCGCACGAAGGGAGCCCAGGGCCGTGCGACGAATGGCCTATGTAACCGGCACCGCGCTGCTGGCAGCGCTCGTCGTCGGCTGCAGCGCCGACACCGGAACCGGTGGTTCCGCAGGCGACAGCAAGCCCGGCGAGACAGCCGTCGCCGCAGCGGCCCCCGGCAAGTACCAGACACTTCCCGATCCTTGCCGCGCCGTCGCGACGTCCACGCTGAAGGACCTGCTCACGGGCGCCGCCGAACTCTCCGAGGAACAGCAGAAGAAGGTGTACGAGGGCACCGCCGCCGTCACCTACGACACCGACCGCCGGGTCGGCTGCCGCTGGAAGTCCGAGGACTCCTCCTCCTCGCACACCCTGTCCATCGACTTCGAGCGCGTCGTCTCCTACGACCCCGCGGTGAGCGACGACGACCGCGCCCGCGAGGTGTACGGGAAGAAGGAGACCGCAGCCGGTCTGTCCTCGCCCTCCGAGACCCCCGACGCCACGGACGACAGCACGAAGAAGGCGGAGGACACGAAGAAGCCGGCGCACCCCGCCGCTTCCGACGCCGTTTCCACCACCGCCTCGGCCTCCGGCTCCGCCTCGCACGCCCTGACCGGCCACTCCTCCGGGACCGGAAGCAGCGAGCCCGGGAACACCGACGACACCGGAAGCACCGACGGGGCCGACAACACCGACGAGGACCCGGGCGACAGCCTCCAGCCGCGCGTCCTCGACGACCTCGGCGACAACGCATTTCTGGACGATCTGCTCACCCGGGCAGGTTCCACCGCACAGCACCGCACGGTGAGCGTGGTATTCCGCACATCGAACGTCATCGTGACCGTCGACTTCACCGAACAGCCGACCGTCTCCACCGTGGTCCCCGACAGCAAGGAACTGCAGGAGAAGGCCCAGACACTGGCCCGTCAGCTGGTCGACAAGTTCAGCGAATGACCCCGTCCGGGGCTCTCCCGGAGCGTGCCGCCCCCGGCCACCGGGTCCCCGGCCGAGGCGGCATCCGGTCGCGGTCCGTCGTACCGTGGCCCTCCGGACAACGCTCCGGAGCAGCTTCCGGGCGACCCTCCGGAAAACCGGCCGACCACACCGGCCGCCCGCCGACCGCCCGCCGACCGCACCGGCCGACCCCCGCCGACCGCCTGGCAGCCCGCCCGCCGCGCCACCCGAGTGAAGGAACCATGCACCGTTCAGCCCCGCGACTCTCCCGCATACTCGCCTGCGCCGCCGTCCCGGTGATGCTCGTCGTCGCCGGCTGCTCGTCGGACTCCGGCGACAAGAAGGAATCGGGCCCGTCCGAGTCGTCCGCATCGGCGAGCGCGACCAAGAAGGCGGAACCGACCGTCGAGCCCGCGAAGTTCTCCGCGCTGCCCGACCCGTGCAAGTCGATCACCAAGAAGACGGTGACTTCGCTGGTTCCCTCGGCGAAGTCCAAGAACGGCACGGCCGCCACCTCCAGCGACGCCTTGTCCCGCGCCGGCTGCTCCTGGAACGGTCTCGACGACAACGGTGTGAAGGGTTCCCAGTACCGCTGGCTCGACGTCGGCTTCACCCGCTTCGACTCGGACCAGTCCCTGGGCAGCGGCGCCAAGCGCGCCCAGCAGGACTTCGACAAGCAGGTCGCCAAGGCCAAGGCGGCCGAGGGCGCCAAGAAGGTCGCCGAGGCGCCCGTCAGCGGCATCGGCGAGCAGGCCACCAAGATCACCTACGACCTCACCAAGACGGGTGAGGACTTCAAGTACGCGACGATCGTGACCCGGACCGAGAACGTCGTCGTCACCCTCACCTACAACGGCGCGGGTTACGCGGGCGCGAAGACCCCCTCCGCCGACGACATCCTCAAGGGCGCCGAGAAGGCGGCCAAGGAAGCGGTGGCCGCCGTCGCCGGCGCGGCGTCGGACAAGCCGTCCGGCTCGACCGCTCCGAGCGGGAAGGCCACGGACAAGACGGACAAGGAGGACTCCCCCAAGTCCTCCGCCAAGGACTCCGGCAAGGACTCCCCCAAGTCCTCCGGAAAGGACTCCTCGGACAGCGGGTCGACGGCCAAGAAGACCTCCGCGCACAAGTCGACCGTCAAGAAGACGAGCTAGCAACACCCCTGCCCAGAAGCGGTTCAGCGAAGCCCGGCGCTCCCCCGAGCGCCGGGCTTCGCCCCTCCCCGCGCAACACGCCGCGTTCCCATGTGCCAGGCTGTGCCCGCCAGAAGTGACAGCAGGACGCCGAACAGGACGTCGAAGCACGGCGTCGGAACATGGCGTCGGATACGGGAGAACGGGGAGGGGAACGCGGGTGGCCGCGATGCAGCTGACACGCACCCACCGGATACTCATCGGTCTCGTGGTCGCCGGTGCGGTGCTCATCGCCGGGATCGGATTCGCGGGATCCTACGCGGCGGTGCGCGAGCTCGCCCTCCAGAAGGGCTTCGGGGACTTCTCGCTGGTCTTCCCCATCGGCATCGACGCGGGCATCTGCGTCCTGCTCGCCCTGGACCTGCTGCTGACCTGGCTGCGCATCCCGTTCCCGCTGCTGCGCCAGACCGCCTGGCTGCTGACCGCCGCGACCATCGCCTTCAACGGCGCCGCGGCCTGGCCCGACCCGCTCGGCGTCGGCATGCACGCCGTCATCCCGGTGCTGTTCGTGGTCTCCGTCGAGGCCGCCCGCCACGCCGTGGGCCGGATCGCCGACATCACGGCCGACAAGCACATGGAGGGCGTCCGGCTCACCCGCTGGCTGCTCTCCCCCGTACCGACGTTCCGGCTCTGGCGCCGGATGAAGCTCTGGGAACTCCGGTCCTACGAACAGGTCATCAAGCTCGAACAGGACCGGCTGATCTACCAGGCCCGCCTCCAGGCCCGCTTCGGCCGCAACTGGCGCCGCAAGGCCCCCGTCGAGTCCCTGATGCCGCTGCGCCTGGCGAAGTACGGCGTCCCGCTGGCCGAGACAGGTCCGTCCGGCCTGGCCGCCGCGGGCATCGAACCGGCCCTGCTGCCCCCGGCCCCCGCCCTGGCCCAGGCCGAACCTGCCGATTCCCAGCCCGAGTTGCCGTACGCCCCCGAGCAGCACGCGCACCACCCGCAGGACGGGCACCTCCAGCAGCAGCACGCACAGCAGCCGCAGTACCAGCAGCACGCCCACCCCTCCGACGCAGGCCCCGGCCCCGGCCCCGCCGAGGAATGGCCCCAGGAGGGCCCCGGCTCGCACGAGAGCCCCTGGTTCGCGGCGCCCCAGGTGCCGGACGACGCGTACGAGAGCGCCTACAACCCGATGTACGTCGAGGGCCTGGAGCCGACCCCGGTGATGGTCCCGTCGGGCCCCGGTGGCCGCACCCGCCCCCTGGGCAACGTGGGCACCATCGGCGCCGTCCCGGGCCCCCGCACCGCGTCCCAGGAACAGCCGCAGCCCCACGAGCAGCCGCAGCTCCAGGAGCAGGCCCAGGAGCCCGAACCGGCCCCGGAACCGGAATCGGAACCGGACGAGTGGGCGCAGGAGGACGCGGAGTTCGCCGCGATCGCGTACGAGGTGTTCGCCGCGTTCGTGAACCAGCACAACGACTACCCCAGCGTCGACGCCCTGGACATACACGTCACGGACGGCCACAACGTCAGGCACCCGCGCAGCGCGGCGCTGATCCGCCGTCTGATGCCGGAGTTCAAGAACCGCTACCACGCCGAGCTCGAAGCGGACCACATCGCCTGAGCCCCGCCCCGTACCCGGCAAGGGCAGTGACAACAGCAGGAACGGCACAGGGCCGTCACCCGAATCACCGGGTGACGGCCCTGTGTGCACAAGGCGCCTACGCGCCCGGCAGCCTACTCACCGAGTAGTCTGCGCACCCGCTCAGTGCCCACGGCCAGCAGCAGCGTGGGCAGCCGCGGCCCGGTGTCCCGGCCGACCAGCAGCCGGTACAGCAGCGCGAAGAACGACCGCTGCGCGACCTTCAGCTCGGGCGTCGGCTTGGCGTCCGGCTCCAGGCCCGCCAGGATCTTCGGCACGCCGTAGACGAGCGTGGTGAGCCCGTCCAGCGACCAGTGCGAGTCCAGCCCGTCCAGGAGCAGCCGCAGCGACTGGCGGCCCTGGTCGTCCAGCGAGCCGAGGAGCTCCTTGTCCGGCTCGTCGCGGACGATGGTGCGGGCCTCCGCCGGGACCTGGCTGGTGATCCAGTTCTCGGCGCGGTCGAGACGCGGCCGCGCCTCGTCCAGCGAGGTCAGCGGGTTCTCCGGGTCCAGCTCGCTCAGGATGCGCAGCGTCTGCTCGTCGTGCCCGGCCGTGATGTCGACGACCGACGCGAGCGTGCGGTACGGCAGCGGGCGCGGCGTGCTCGGCAGCTCACCGGCGGCCGTGCCGATGGCCCGTGCGTACGCGGCGGCGTCGGCCGGCAGCACCGAGCCGTCGGCGACCTTGCGCGCCAGCGAGTCCCACTCGTCGTAGAGCCGCTGGATCTCCTGGTCGAAGGCGATCTTGAAGGACTGGTTGGGCCTGCGGCGCGCGTACAGCCAGCGCAGCAGCGGCGCCTCCATGATCTTCAGCGCGTCGGCCGGGGTCGGCACGCCGCCCTTGCTGGAGGACATCTTCGCCATGCCGGAGATGCCGACGAAGGCGTACATCGGGCCGATCGGCTGCACGCCGTCGAAGATCTCGCGGACGATCTGGCCGCCGACGACGAACGAGGAGCCCGGCGAGGAGTGGTCCACCCCGCTCGGCTCGAAGATCACGCCCTCGTACGCCCAGCGCATCGGCCAGTCGACCTTCCAGACCAGCTTGCCGCGGTTGAACTCGCTCAGCCGCACGGTCTCGGCGAAGCCGCAGGCCGTGCAGGTGTAGTTCAGCTCGGTGCTGTCGTCGTCGTACGAGGTGACGGTCGTGAGGTCCTTCTCGCAGTTGCCGCAGTAGGGCTTGTACGGGAAGTAGCCGGCCGAACCGCCGCTGCCGTCGTCCTCGCTCGCCGCACCGGAGCCCGCCTCGGCCTCCAGCTCGGCCTCGTCGACCTTCTTCTGCTGCTGCGGCTTCTTGCCGCCCTTGGCGCCCGCCGCGGCCGGGTCCTTCTTCGTCCGGTACCGGTCGAGGACGGCGTCGATGTCGGCACGGTGCTTCATCGCGTGCAGGATCTGCTCGCGGTAGGCGCCCGCCGTGTACTGCTCGGTCTGGCTGATGCCGTCGTACTCGACGCCCAGCTCGTCCAGCGCGGCCGTCATGGCCGCCTTGAAGTGCTCGGCCCAGTTCGGGTACGCGGATCCGGCCGGGGCGGGCACCGAGGTCAGCGGCTTGCCGATGTGCTCGGCCCAGGACTCGTCGATCCCCGGGACACCGTTCGGGACCTTGCGGTACCGGTCGTAGTCGTCCCACGAGATCAGGTGCCGGACGGTGTACCCGCGGCGGCGGATCTCGTCGGCGACCAGGTGCGGGGTCATGACCTCGCGGAGGTTGCCCAGGTGGATCGGGCCCGACGGGGAGAGGCCGGACGCGACGACGACCGGTTTGCCAGGCGCACGACGCTCCGATTCGGCGATGACATCGTCCGCGAAGCGGGAGACCCAGTCGGCCTCGGTGCTGCTCTGACTCTGAGCCACGGTCTGCACGTCCTTCTCTCTTGTAGGACTCGTAGGAACAACCCCTGTGGGACTCATCAAGGACTCATAGGGGCTCCGCCCATTCTCCCAGGTCCACCGGCGGCGCGAAAACGGCTTACGGCCCGCACGGGGAAACGGCTCACGGCCCGCACCAAGAAAACGGCTTTACCGCCCGTGGAATACTGGGTGTGATCCCTTGTACTCCTACGGAAACGGCAGCCGGCACATGGCCTCGGTCAATTCCCTCGCTTCCACGCTCCAGCAGCAGCTGGCGGACGCCCTGACGGCAGCTCTGCCGGATGCCGGCACCGCGGACCCGCTGCTGCGACGAAGCGACCGGGCCGACTTCCAGGCCAACGGCATCCTGGCCCTCGCCAAGAAGCTCAAGGGCAACCCCCGCGAGCTCGCCTCCCAGGTCACCGCCGCGATCCCGGCGGGCGGCCTGATCAAGGAGATCGAGGTCTCCGGACCCGGCTTCCTCAACGTCACGCTCGCCGACAGGGCGATCATCGAGACCCTCGCCGCGCGCGCCGCGGACGACGGGGGCCGGCTCGGCGTGCCGTACAACAGCGCCGCGGGCACGACCGTCATCGACTACGCGCAGCCGAACGTGGCCAAGGAGATGCACGTCGGCCACCTGCGTTCCGCCGTGATCGGTGACGCGATGGTGCAGATCCTGGAGTTCACCGGCGAGTCCGTGGTCCGCAGGCACCACATCGGCGACTGGGGCACCCAGTTCGGCATGCTCATCCAGTACCTGATCGAGCACCCGGGCGAGCTGACCCACGAGGGCGACGGCGGCGAGGGGGAAGGCGAGGCCGCCATGTCCTCGCTGAACCGGCTCTACAAGGCCTCCCGCGCGCTCTTCGACTCCGACGAGGAGTTCAAGGCCCGCTCCCGGGACCGCGTCGTGGCGCTCCAGGCCGGCGACGAGGAGACGCTCGCCCTGTGGCAGCGCTTCGTCGACGAGTCGAAGATCTACTTCTACTCGGTCTTCAACAAGCTCGACATGGAGATCCGGGACGCCGACATCGTCGGCGAGTCCGGCTACAACGACATGCTCGAGGAGACCTGCCGCATCCTGGAGGAGTCGGGCGTCGCCGTCCGCTCCGAGGGCGCGCTCTGCGTCTTCTTCGACGACGTGAAGGGCCCGGACGGCAACCCGGTGCCGCTGATCGTCAAGAAGTCGAACGGCGGTTACGGCTACGCGGCGACGGACCTCTCCGCGATCCGCGACCGGGTCCAGAACCTCAAGGCGGACACCCTGCTGTACGTCGTGGACGCCCGGCAGGCCCTGCACTTCAAGATGGTCTTCGAGACCGCCCGCCGGGCCGGCTGGCTGAACGAGGACGTCAAGGCCGTGCAGCTCGCCTTCGGCACGGTGCTCGGCAAGGACGGCAAGCCGTTCAAGACCCGTGAGGGCGAGACGGTCCGGCTCCAGGACCTGCTCGACGAGGCGATCGACCGGGCGTCCGCCGTCGTGCGCGAGAAGGCCAAGGACCTCACCGAGGACGAGATCACCGAGCGCGCCACGCAGGTCGGCATCGGCGCGGTGAAGTACGCGGACCTGTCGACGTCGGCGGCCCGCGACTACAAGTTCGACCTGGACCAGATGGTCTCGCTGACCGGCGACACCAGCGTGTACATCCAGTACGCGCACGCCCGTTCCCGGTCCATCAAGCGCAAGGCGGGCGAGCTGAAGTCCCAGCCCCACCCGGAGCTGGAGCTGGCCCCGGCCGAGCGCGCGCTGGCCCTGCACCTGGACCAGTTCGCCGAGGTCGTGGCCGAGGTCGCCGCCGCGTACGAGCCGCACAAGCTCGCCTCGTACCTCTACCAGCTGTCGTCGCTCTACACGACGTTCTACGACCAGTGCCCGGTACTGAAGCCCGAGGTGCCGGGCGATGTGGCCGAGAACCGCTTCTTCCTCTCGGACCTCACCGCCCGCACCCTGCACCAGGGCATGGAGCTGCTCGGCATCCGGACCCCCGAGCGCCTCTGACCAGGACGTCGGTCAGCACGTACGCCCCGGCCCGGTGGCGAGACCTAGTTCGGCTCCTTGGTCTCCCACTGGGCCGTGTCGTACCGGTACATGTACCCCGGCCGGGTCTTGATGCTGCTGGTACGGAACGGCTTCCCGCCGTCGTCGATGCGCAGCATCCCCGTCCGGTCGCCGCTGCTCCACTCCAGCTCCAGGTACCAGCTGACGTCGTGCCCTTCGACATGGGCGTTGAGGTCGAACACCTCCACGTCTGTGGAGGACACCCGGAACGGGAAGTCCTTCGGCGGCACCCGGACGTCCCCCTGCTTACCCGCCACCGGGGTGAGGGCCGGCCGGCCGTCGTCGAGGTCGATGTCGAAGGACTGCGGAGTGATGCCGCTCCCGCAGCCATCCCCCATCGAATAAGCCGACCAGGCCAGCGGCGCCTTCCGGGACAGCGTCCGCACATGCAGTCCTTTCAGCACGACGGCCTGCCCCGACTTCCCCTGCACGGTGACTTCGAGCAGCAGGTTGCCGCCGTCCACCCCGCCGAGCGCCCTGGCCCAGCCGCGGGTGTCCTGCGGCGGGGGCGGCGGAGGCACGTCGTTCGGCTTCTGGTCCAGCACGTAGTACTTGTCGCAGGGCGCATCCCAGTTGTACGAGCTGATGGTGGCGCTCAGCGGCACGCCCCCGCTGTGCTGCCCACCCGAACCGGATCCCGTACCGCGTCCCCCGGCCGTGGCGGAGGCGCCGCCCGACGGCGGGGACGAGACGGTCGCCGAGCCGGACGGCACGGGCTTGCCCGACTTCTTCGCCCCGCTCGGTGAGGCGGTGGCGCTCGCGTCGCCGCCGGGCCCGGTGAGCTCGGGCTCGTCCGGATCCTTCGCGTCCACGGCGGGGGCGTTGCTGAAATCGTCCTTGCCCGTACCCGACAGATTGCTGACGACGATCGAGGTCGGCACGGTCAGCGCGACGACGGCGACGGCCGCGAGCAGCACACGCGTCCGCGCGGAGGCCAGGAACCGCCGGGGCCGGCTCGCCCCGCCGGCCGGGATCGCGGGTCCGGGCCCGGGTTCGGGCGTGATCTCGGACGCGTCGCCACCGGCCCCGGACCCGGGACCACGAACCGCCTCCGGAACCGTCTCCGGACCCGGGTCGGAAGCCTTGTCCGAAACCGCGTCCGGCACCGGCTCCGCAGGAGCAGAGACAGGAGCAGGAGCAGCCTCAGAAGCAGCCGCGGCAGGGCGTCTCCGGGCCGCATCCGCCACGATCCACCGCCGGTGCAGCTCCACCAGCTCCTCCGGGGTCGCCGCGCACAACCGCGCCAGCCGTTCCACCGGGGCGTACTCGTTCGGCACCGCATCACCGTTGCAATACCGGTGGAGCGTCGACGTGCTGACGTGCAGTCTCCCGGCAAGAACCCCGTAGCTGCGCCCCGAACGGTCCTTCAGTTCCTTCAGCAGAGCCGCGAAATCTCCGGCCTCCGGTGTCGCCACCTCGGCGTTCCCCCTCCTGGTCGTCCCGGAACACCGTTCCAGGGACGTGGAATCTGCCCAGGTCACAGTACGCGCAGGCATTCCAGCTTCCCCAATGGGCTGTTCGGCGTTGCGGCCGGAATCCGCCGCCCCGCAATCTGTGAACACACCGCAGCGACCACCGGGACAACGCAGTGCGAATCCACTTCCGGATCGAGCTCATCGACGCAGTGGCCATCGGAGTGGTGATCGTGTCCACCGCGATCGTCATGCTCCTGATCTGCCACAACTGACCGACCGACACCACCGGCCCACACACGGGGAGTACCACCACCATGCGCAACCACATCCGCACCACCGCCCTCGCCGCGACCGCCCTCCTGGCCGCCCTCTCGCTCACCGCCTGCGGCGGCAACGACAACGCGAACGACGGCAAGGCAGGCGCGGCGGCTCCGGCGGCGAACGCCACCGCCACCACCCCCGACACGGACAAGGACGCCAAGGACGCCGGGGGCACCAAGGACGCCGAGAAGACCGACAGCGGCAAGGCCCAGGCCCCCGCCGAGAACGCCTCCACCACCTCCAAGAGCTCCACCGGTGGCAGCCGGAGCGGGAAGAGCAGCGCCGGCAGCACCGGCAGCAAGACCCCCGTCACGTGCACCGGCTCGAACACCAAGGTCACCGTCACCAAGGTGAGCCGCCCCATCAACCACCTGCTGCTCACGGCGACCAACATCGGCTCCGTGCCCTGCTACGCGTACCACGCGCCGGCGCTCCGCTTCGACGACGCCCAGGCCGCCTTCCCGGTCCTCCGCGACAGCATCCCGCAGGCCGTGGTCACCCTTGAGCCGGGCCAGTCCGCCTACGCCTCGATCGGCCTGTTCGGCGAGTCCGACGGACAGGACCTGCACAAGAGCGCCCACCTCGGGGTGTACTTCACCAACAAGGCCAACCAGGGCTCCACGGGCGCCCCGGCCGAGCTGACGCTCCCCGCCGGCACCTCCTGGGGCGACAACGGCTTCGTCACCTACTGGCAGAGCGAAATGGACCTCGCCCTCACGTACTGACCCGCCGGTCACCCCTCGTAGTCCTCGTGGCCCTCGTGACCCTCGTCGGGGAGCCACCCCTGGAGGAGCACCCCGGGAACCAGCCGCCACCGGCCGGTCCCCGGGGCCCTGCTGCGTCCCGGGACCCGACGGTCCAGCGCGGTCCGGACCCCGCGGCACAGCGGCCCCGGCCGACTGACGTAAGCTGGCCTTCCATGGTTATAAGCACCGCTCTGTGGTCCTTCGCCCTGGTTGTGGGGCTGCTCACCCTGACCCCCGGACTCGACACCGCTCTGATCCTGCGGACCTCGGCCCTCGGCCGGCGCAGAAGAGCCTGGGGCGTCGTCCTCGGAATCCAGACCGGCACCC
This sequence comes from Streptomyces sp. NPDC002403, assembly GCF_053593015.1. Lineage (NCBI taxonomy): Bacteria > Bacillati > Actinomycetota > Actinomycetes > Kitasatosporales > Streptomycetaceae > Streptomyces > Streptomyces sp. NPDC002403. The sequence goes on from NZ_JBSFBQ010000027.1 coordinate 85,384, forward strand.
TGCTGTGGGGTGCGCTCACCTCCCTCGGCGTGACCGCGCTCCTCACCGCCTCCCACCTCGCCTACACGGCCCTGCGCTGGGCCGGCGCCGCCTACCTGGTCTGGCTGGGCGCCCGCATGCTCCGGGACACCTTCCGGGGCCGTCGTCCCGCCCCCGACACGGCCGACGCCGCGCTCCTCTCCGGTACGGACTCGCTACACGGCGGCTGGCGGCAAGGCACCCTCACCAACCTCCTCAACCCCAAGATGGGCGCCTTCTACGTCGCCGTCCTGCCCCAGTTCATCCCCGCAGGCGCCAACCACTTCGCCATGGGCCTGCTGCTCACCACCGTCCACATCCTCCTGGGGCTGGTGTGGTCGGCCGCCCTCATCGGCTTCGCCCGTGTCCTGCACGGCTGGCTCCGCAGGCCCCGGGCCCGCCTCCTGCTCGACCGGATCACCGGGACCGTCATCGCCGCCTTCGGCATCCGGCTGGCCCTCAGCGACTGAAACCTCCGGCCGGGGCCCGGGAACAGGCCCTAGCATCGGCCCCATGGCGATGTTCGTGCACCTGACACCCTCGGCGAACGCGGCGCGCGTACGCCGTTCCGGAATACGGGCCGTCAGCCACGGCCGTGACGCCTCACTGCCACGGGGCCTCTACTGCTTCCCCGTCCTCCCCTCGTACACCCTCACCCACCAGTGGCTGCGCGAACTGTCCAGACGCAGCGGCCCGCGCGGACTCGTAGCCGTGCACATCCGTCTGCCGGACGACGAACCCGTCACCCTGGGCCGCTACAGCCACGCCCCCGCGACCGTCACGGCCGCCGAAGCCGTGCGCCGGGTCGCCGCCCTGCCCGACCCGCGCGGCTGGGAGGTGTTCGTCCCCCGGCCCGTCACCCGGCGCGAGGTGCACCGCATCCGCGCGGTCGGCCAGGTCACCGGCTGGCGGTACTTCCCCGGCTCGAACGGCAAGGTGCCCTGCACCTGCTTCGGCTGCCGGGTACGCGGCGAGTACGGCTCTCAGCGCCTGCGGCAACGCCGCCCGCACCCCCTCGACGGCCCTCCCCCCGCCTCCGCGGTCCTCCTGCGCCAAATCGCCGCGGCGGGCAGCCCCGGCGACCCCGAACAGCTCGTCCAGGCGCTCCACTGGTTCGCGATGCGCCGACGCGGACCGGTCGACCAACTGGCCCACCTCGCGGACCACCCCGACCCGAAGGTCCGCAGGGCCCTCGTGTGGGCCGTCGAGAACTGGTCGAGCCCGGCCGCCGAGGAACTCCTCCACCGCCTCGCCCAGGACCCGGACGCGACGGTCCGGGAAGCCGCCGGGTCCAGCGCCCCCGAGGACTGAAGCCCCCTGCACCGACCGGGCTCGAACCCGTACAGATTTCTTGTACGGGTCGTGCGCGCGTGACGCGAGCACGCACGTGGAAGTTCGCTCCGTATGCACCCCGGAAAGCGGAAGCGCAAGAACGCGTCGGCAATGAAACTCGTGGGCAAACTGGTCGCCGTCTTCCGCACGGCGGCCGGTCTGACCCAGACCCGACTCGCCGAACTGGTGGGCCACCAGGTGGAGACGATCGCCTCCATCGAACAGGGCAGACGGGCGCTACTGCCCAGTCTGGCCGCCACGCTGGACCAACTGCTGGAGACCAAAGGAGCGTTGGCGGAGGCAGTGGCACACATGCCGGAGATCGATCTGATCCCGGCCTGGGCGGAGGAATACTTGGAGCTGGAGCGGGAGGCCCTGGCACTGTCCTGGTACGACAACCAGGTCGTACCGGGCCTCCTCCAGACGGACCACTACGCCGAGGCCGTGTTCCGCAACAGGGTCCCTGCCTTCAGCGAGGAGAAGGTGGCGCTCCAGACGAGATCCCGCCTGAAGCGCCAGGAAATCCTTCATCGGCCATCGCCCCCGACCATCAGCTTCGTCGTCTGGGAACCGATCCTGATGCTCCAACTCCTCGACGACGACCGGCACGCGGAGCAGCTGAACCACCTGCGGACCTGCGCCGCGCTCCCCGGCATCTGCCTCCAGGTCCTCCAACTGAGCCACCGCACCCACGCCGGGCTGGACGGCCCTTTCATCCTGCTGGAAACCCCGGACTTCCAGCGCGTCGCGTACTCCGAGACCCAGCGCGGCAGCCTGCTCGTCTCCGACCCCGACGAGGTCAGCATCCTCGCCCAGAAATATGCGATGCTGCGAGCCCAGGCCCTCAGCCCGGAAGACACCGTGGGCCTGCTGGACCGTCTGCTGGGAGAGCAATGAGCACTGCACGTAAGTGGTTCAAGTCCAGCTACAGCGGCGACGAGGGCGGGCAGTGCCTCGAAGTCGCCTACGAATGGCGCAAGTCGAGCTACAGCGGCAGCGAAGGCGGCGCCTGCCTCGAAGTCGCCTACGAATGGCAGAAGTCGAGCCACAGCGGCAGCGAAGGCGGGCAGTGCGTCGAGATCGCCGCCCACCCCGCCGCCATCCACATCCGCGACTCCAAGAACCCCGACGGCCCCGTCCTCACCGTCGCCCCCACCACCTGGACGGCCTTCGCCGGTTTCGCCGCCGACCGGCGAACCGCCTGAGCCCACCGGAGGAATCCCACCGCCATGGCTGTCATCCACCGCACCACCCTGACGCCCACCAAGCTGGAACTCCTCACCACCTGGCTGCCCGCACAGCCCTGGTACCGGGGCACGGGGCAGCAGCCCGAGCCGGCCCGGACCGGCGGATTCCGCCTGGACGACCCGAAGGGCGAGGTCGGGATCGAGTTCATGGTGGTCACCGACACCTCGGGGGCCCAACAGACCACGTACCAGGTGCTGTTCAGCTACCGCGGCGCACCGCTCGCGGGCGCCGACGACGCACTCATCGGCACGACCGAGCACGGCGTACTGGGGCAGCGCTGGGTGTACGACGGGGCGCACGACCCGGTCGTCGTGGCCCAGCTCCTCGCGCTCGTCGCCGGCGAGGCCGAGCCGCAGATGCAGAGCACGAGCGACACCCCGGACCCGTCCGTCACCGCCCGGCTCGACGAACCCGGCATCACGGCGGAGCTCGCTTCCTCCACCGCCACCGACAGCCCGGACGGCACGGACATCCTGGTCTCGACGGCACCCGAAGGACGCGAACTCACCCTCCGCGTCCACCGCGTGCTCCAGCCCGGACAGATCACCGACAGCCAGTCGCTCGGCCACGTCACCGCGCCCGCGCCGCTGCCCGACGGCACCACGGCGCCCACCGCGTTCGTCGTGGTTCGCGCACACCCGTAGCCGAACCGCAGGGCCCGGCCGGTCTGTCAGTGGCCGGGCCTACAGTTTGGTCATGGCGACGCTCCCGAACCCGCTCCCGTCCCTGGCCACGTCAGGGCTCCAACTCCCGCCCGGCTCACTGGTGGACGCCACGATCGACGGCACCTGGCACGAGCCGCTGCTCTGGTGCGCCGACGAGCCCGCCACCCATGGCACATGGCGTACGCTGCGCGCGGCCGGGCGGGCGGTCGGCCTGCTCCCCGTGCTGATCGACGGCGGCAGACGTGACCAGTGGCCCGACACCTGGGACCTGATCCCGGACAGCACGTCGTACCCCGGCGATCACGACGCCGAGGAGGTGCTCAGCGAGTACTGGGAGGACTGCGCCCCCGAGGAGCTCGACGCCGCCGAGGGCGACTGGCCGGGCCTGGCCCCCGTCCCCGCCGCCGAGGGGCAGGACACCCCCGACGACCTGGCGGCCGCGATCGCCGAGGAGTGCGTCGGCCCGGACGGCTGGTACCCCGGCTCACGGCTGGCGCTCGTCCCGGCCCGGCGCAGCGCGGACATACCGGCGGCGATCGGCTGGTCCGGCCCGGTCAACTACGAGGACGACACGGCCCGGCTCAGCGCCGTGCTCCGCTCCTGGGAGGACCGCTTCGGCATACGGGTCGTGGTGCTGGGCTTCGACACCCTGACCGTCTCGGTCGGGCGCCCGCCCACCACCCTTCCCGAGGCCCGCGCGGTCGCCGCCGAGCACTTCGCTTTCTGCCCGGACAACATCGAACAGAACCCGCCGTACGATCTGGACGTCTACGCCGAGAAGATGGTGCTGGACCAGGAGACCTGGTCCTTCTGGTGGGACTGACCCGAGCCGGAGCTCCTAGGTACGGCAACTCATGTGCCGTACCGGAGCGCCGGGTTGAATCGCACGCATGCCCGACAACGTCATGGACGACACGCTCGACACCGCCGAGACCTCCGGCAGCCCCCGGCACACCTGGGTCGCCTCGCTGATCTCCACGGTCGTCACGCTCCCGCTCGCGTTCTTCGCCCTGGTGTACAGCATGCTCTCGCCGATGGCCTGCGACTCCTGCTCGGAGGCGGATGCCCACCGCTTCGACGCCAGTTTCGGCCCGGCGTGGGCGGTGACCTGCTGCGGCCTGCTGCTGTCCCTGGTCATCCTGGTGGCGAGCTGGGTGCTCACCAGGCGCAGGCCGCCGACCGCGATCGGCCTCGCCGTGGCCGCACCGGCCACCGTGTTCTTCACCTGGGTCGCCTTCATGGCCCTGATCAACTGGCCCTGATCAAGAGGCCCTGCGCAACGGGCCCGACCAACGGGCCCCGAGCCTTCCAGCGGCGGAACACCGCCCATGCGCGAGGTCCGCTCCGAAAGAGGCGGGCCTCGCCTGAGCGCGCCCGGTGCCACGCCCGGTCGCGGCACCCGCCGACAAAGTCGGGTATCACGGACTGTTCCTCCGGAAGGGCCGTCCGGTACGCGTTCACCGCTCGTGCCGGACGAGCTTCGAGACAACCCGATCGCGATCCGGAACATCCTCTCTCACAAGCCCCGCGCCACCGGTACGGGACGGTGAACGAGGAGCTGGAGCATGGCCCGAAGCCCCATCCGCCCCATCCGCGCGATCCGCCATCGCGGACTCGGCATCGACTACCCCCGCCAGGGGAAGCGCACTTGGCGCCGCTGGGTCCCTTCGTGGCGGCAGGTGCTGAGCGGGGTCCTGCTCGGACTCGTCGCGCTGGCCGGCCTCTTCGCCGTGGTGTACGCGTCCGTCGACATCCCGAACGAGAACGACGAGGCGCGCAGGCAGGGCACCGTCTACTACTGGGCGGACGGCAGCCAGTTGGTGAGCGTGGGCGCGGTCAACCGGCAGAACGTCACGCTCGCCGACATACCCGATTCGGTGGAGAACGCGGTCATCGCCGCCGAGAACGAGACCTTCTACTCCGACCCGGGGGTATCGGCGACGGGCATCGCCCGCGCGGCCGTGAGCATGGTCAAGGGCGGTGAGACCCAGGGCGGCTCCACCATCACCCAGCAGTACGTGAAGAACACCTATCTCAGCCAGGAGCAGTCGGCCACCCGGAAGTTCAAGGAGTTCTTCATCTCGCTGAAGCTGAGCAACAAGCAGGGCAAGAAGGAGATCCTCCAGGGGTATCTGAACACCAGCTGGTTCGGCCGCGGCGCCTACGGCATCCAGGCAGCGGCGAACGCGTACTACGGAATCCCCGCCAAGGACCTCGACCCCAGCCAGGCGGCGCTGCTCGCCTCCCTGCTCAAGGGGGCGGAGCAGTACGACCCCGCGGGCGGCAGGGGCAACCACGAACGCGCCGTCGACCGCTGGGAGTGGATCCTCGACCGGCAGGTGGAGACCGGGACGATGACGAAGGCCGAGCGGGCCGCGTACCAGACGTTCCCCGAGCCGAAGCCGGCCGCGAAGCCGACCAGCCTCGGCGGCCAGACCGGCTATCTCGTCGACATCGCCAACAAGTACATCAAGAAGCGCTCGGGCCTCACCGACAAGGACCTCTTCCGGGGCGGCTACCGGGTGCACACCACCTTCGACAAGGCCAGGGTGGGGCAGTTGGAGCGGGCCGTGCGCAGTGTGCGCGAGCGCGACCTCGACCCCGAGAAGCGCTCCGAGGACAAGTACGTCGAGGTCGGCGCGGCGTCCCTGCGGGCCGACGGGGCCGTGGTCGCGGTGTACGGCGGAGCCGACGCGGTCACCCACTTCGCCAACAACGCCGACACCGCGGGCGTCCCCGTCGGCTCGGCCTTCAAGCCCTTCGTACTGGCCGCGGCCCTTCAGCACGGCGACGGGATCACCCTGGACAGCGGCTACGACAGCGGGGGGCGCCTGATCAAGGACGGCCCGTACACGGCGTTTCCCGCCCCGTCGGGTTCCGGTCCCGGCCGGGTGATGGTCACGGCGCCGACGCCCCTGCGCGACGCGCTGATCAAGTCGTCCAACGCCACCTTCACCCTGCTCGGCAAGGACATCGGGCTGAAGAAGGTGAAGGAACTGGCGGTGTCGGCCGGGCTGCACCAGGAGAGCCTGGCCCGTCTGGACAAGTCCTTTCCCCTCGGCACGTCCACACCCAGCGCGGTCAGGATGGCGGACGCATACACCGCCTTCAGCAACGACGGCATGAGGGCCGACCCCTACTCGGTGACCGGGATGACCCGGGACGGCGAGACGGTCGAGGGCTTCGGAAAGCCCGAGCCGCGGCGCGCGATGGACGCCTCGGTGGCCAACGATGTGAACAACACCCTGGGGATGGTGGCCTGGACGCGGCTGGGTCAGGACGGGAAGTTCGGCACGTTCGCCAGGACCAGGGCCGCCGGCGACCTCTCGGCGGGCGCGACCGGCGAGGACGACCGGATGAAGTCGGCCTGGTTCATCGGCCACACCGAAGGGCTGACCACGGCCGTCACGATGTTCCGCAACAAGCCGGGCACCCCTCAACTGCTGGGGATGCAGGGGGTGGGCGGGCCCGATTCGGGACGCGGCAATGTCTTCCCGCTCCGGATCTGGAACGCCTACGTCACGGGGGAAGCAGGCCCACGGACCAGGGGCTGACAACGGCGTGGGGGCGGAACCGACCACGGCATGGGGGCCAAGAACCGACAGCGGCACGGGACCGAACCGGCAACCGGACGAAGCAGCACTCTGCGCATTGGTCTTGACCAATATCTTATTGTGTGAAGAGTATGGGCCCAAGCCGCCACGGAACCTTTACAAGCACCTCCGCTGGAGAAACACGTCCCATGCGCATATCCGCAACCGCCGCCACCGCGTCCGCAGTACTCGGCGGAGCCCTCGTCCTCGGCCTCACCGCCGTCCCCGCCGCACAGGCCACGCCCGCCGCCGACACGGCGGGCTGCACCACCGACGCCTTCGGAATCGCCGGAAAGTACGGCGAGTTCGTCCTCGGTGACGATGTCCACACCCCCGACGCGGAAGGCGCCGTCGCCGTCGGCGGCAACGCCGACTTCCGCGGCGGCTTCAGTGCCGCCAACGAACTGTCGGCCGCCGAGGTCGACGCCCTGCCCGGCCGGGCCTCGCTCGTCGTCCGGGGCGACCTGCTCAACGGCGGCTCGGTCACCGCGGTGATGAAGGGCAACGCGGTCGTCGGCGGCAAGGTCAGCGACCGCGCCCTCGAAATGCACTCCGGCACCTTCAGCCAGAACGCGCAACTGATCGACTTCGACGCCGAGTTCACCAAGCTCCGGGCCTACTCCTCCGCACTGGCGAAGGAACCCGCGACCTCCGGCACCGAGGTTGAGCTGACCGGCAGCAAGCTCACCCTGGAGGGCGGGAACACCACCCGCAACATCTTCGAGGTGACGGCCGATCAGCTGGAGAAGGCCAAGGACATCTACCTCAAGGTCCCCGCCGGCGCCACCGCGGTCGTCAACGTCAGCGGCAAGACCTACGACATGGCCAAGGCCGGCACCACCGGCTTCTTCCTCTCCGGCGGCCAGGGCTACGTACTGGACGACAAGCTCCAGAGCGCCTCCGGCGGCAAGGTCCGCGCCCGTCTGCTGTGGAACTTCCCCGAGGCCACCACCGTCACCAAGAGCAGCCAGGCCGCCTGGCCCGGCAGCGTACTGGCCCCCGGAGCCCACCTGGAGCTGGGCACCGGCGCCCCGGTCAACGGCTCGGTGTGGGTCGCCTCGCTGCACGGCTCGGGCGGCGCGGAGACGCACCACTTCCCCTTCACCGGCTGCCTCCCGGAGACCGGCGAGACCCCGCCCCCGGCCACGCCGACCCCGGGCAGCACTCCCGGCACCACCCCGCCGGTGACCGGCACGCCGTCCACCCCGGCGGCCACACCGCCGGCGAGCGGCACTCCGTCCGACAGCCCGTCCGGGTCCGCACCGGCCACCCCGGCCCCGTCGCAGAGCACGCCCGGCGGCAAGGACGGCGACCTGGCCTCGACCGGCAGCAGCGGCACCATCCCGCTGGCCATCGGCACCGTCGTGGTGCTCGCCGCGGGCGCCGGCCTGACCGTGGCGGCCCGCCGCCGCTCCAAGCGGGCCTGACGAGCCGGTTTCTCCGGGGCCTGTCCGCGCCCGACCGGCCCGGACAGGCCCCGACCGGGCCCGCCCCGGGCCGTGATCAGCCGGACAGGCCCCGGGGCGTGCCCGTCCACTCCCGCAACAGCCTCTCCCGCTCCGTCGCCCGAGGCGTCGCGCCCCCTGACGCACGGCCCCACTCCGACATCGCCGCCAGCGTCGTCGACATCGTCGCGGCGCCCTCCGTGAGGCGGGCCAGGAGAGCGCGGGAGAGGTCGATCTCGGTCTGCGGGTAACCGATGGCCGCGGCGACGTACGCCACCAGTTCGTACTCACCGCCGGACGACTCCACGCCCACCGTCATCAGCGCCGAGGCCTCGTCCACCCGGCCCGGCCCCATGGGCAGAACCAGGTTCACCACCAGGCCCAGAGCCACGTCCTTGACCGCGCCGACCTGGCGCTTCAGGGACTTCACGGGGAGGTCCTTCACCGTGAGGGCCCGCACGTCCTCCCACAGGTGGAGGCCGGACTGCCCGTCGCCGAGGGCCACCACGCCCTCGGGGGTCAGGCGCACCCCGGGCTCCAGCCCGGACGGCTTCGCACCCACGTACACGTCGCTCTCGGCGATCCAGAACAGGCCCACCATGGCCACGGCTTGCTCACTTCTCCCGACGACGGCACCGCCGTCATGTCTCACATCGAACGTCGAACGACCGGGTGGTGCCGCGCAACACGCGGACAGGCCCTATGCCTGCCGCAGCCGCTGCGCGGCCTCCGTCGCCCAGTACGTCAGGATCATCTGCGCACCCGCGCGCCGGATCCCGGTCAGGCTCTCCAGAATGGCCGCGTCCCGGTCGATCCAGCCCTTCTCCGCGGCGGCCTCGATCATCGCGTACTCACCGCTGATCTGGTACGCGGCGACCGGCACGTCCACCGAGTCGGCGACCTTCGCGAGGATGTCGAGGTACGGACCGGCCGGCTTGACCATGACCATGTCGGCGCCCTCTTCGAGGTCGAGCGCCAGCTCGCGCAGCGACTCGCGGGCGTTCGCCGGGTCCTGCTGGTACGTCCTGCGGTCGCCCCTGAGCGAGGAGCCGACCGCCTCGCGGAACGGCCCGTAGAACGCGGAGGCGTACTTCACGGTGTAGGCGAGGATCGAGACGTCCTCGTGGCCGGTCTGGTCCAGCGCGTCGCGAACGACACCGACCTGGCCGTCCATCATGCCGCTGGGGCCCACCACATGGGCGCCCGCGTCGGCCTGGACCTGGGCCATCTCGGCGTACCGCTCCAACGTCGCGTCGTTGTCGACCCGGCCGTCCTCGGTCAGCACACCGCAGTGGCCGTGGTCGGTGTACTCGTCCAGGCACAGGTCGGACATGATGACGAGATCGTCACCGACCTCCGCGCGCACCGCGCGGAGCCCGGCCTGGAGGATGCCGTCCGGGTCGGTGCCCGCCGTGCCCCGGCCGTCCTTCTTCTCGTCTTCGGGAACGCCGAAGAGCATGATCCCCGAGACCCCGGCCGACACCGCCTCGACGGCGGCCTTCCGCAGGGTGTCCAGGGTGTGCTGCTGCACGCCGGGCATGGTCGAGATGGCGACCGGGGCGTCGATGCCTTCGCGCACGAACGCGGGCAGGATCAGATTCGCCGCATCGAGCCGTGTCTCGGCGACCATCCGCCGCATCGTCGGGGTCGTCCGCAGCCGCCGGGGGCGGGAGCCGGGGAAGTTTCCGTACACAGTCATTCTTCGAGACTAGACCCGTACACATCACCGTCTTGCCGACACCTGTGCCGGGAAAACGACGTGAAACGGGCGGGAGCCCGGCCGCTGAAGCGACCGGGCCCCTCACACACTCTGAAACACACCCCGAAGGCGCGACTCAGGTCGTCGTACGACGCCGCCGCGCACCGGGACGCCGCTCGCTCGGCCGCGTCACCGGATCGCCGGCCTCCTTCGCCGCCTCCCGGCGCCGGGCTCCGAACTCCGCGAGCGCCTCGGCCAGCTTGTGCACCGACGGCTCCGGGGAGAGGACGTCGACGCGCAGACCGTGCTCCTCGGCGGTCTTCGCCGTCGCCGGGCCGATACACGCGATGACGGTCACGTTGTGCGGCTTGCCCGCGATGCCGACCAGGTTCCGCACGGTCGACGACGAGGTGAAGAGCACCGCGTCGAAACCGCCGCCCTTGATCGCCTCACGCGTGTCCGCGGGCGGCGGCGAGGCGCGGACCGTGCGGTACGCGGTGACGTCGTCGACCTCCCAGCCCAGCTCGATGAGCCCGGCCACCAGCGTCTCGGTGGCGATGTCGGCGCGCGGCAGGAAGACCCGGTCGATCGGGTCGAAGACCGGATCGTAGGGCGGCCAGTCCTCCAGCAGCCCGGCGGCGGACTGCTCACCGGACGGCACCAGGTCCGGCTTCACACCGAAGTCGACGAGCGCGGCGGCGGTCTGCTCGCCGACGGCCGCGACCTTGATCCCGGCGAAGGCACGGGCGTCGAGCCCGTACTCCTCGAACTTCTCCCGGACGGCCTTCACGGCATTGACGCTGGTGAAGGCGATCCACTCGTAGCGGCCCGTGACCAGGCCCTTGACCGCACGCTCCATCTGCTGGGGCGTACGGGGCGGCTCGACGGCGATCGTCGGAACCTCGTGCGGCACGGCACCGTAGGAACGAAGCTGGTCGGAGAGCGACGCGGCCTGCTCCTTCGTACGCGGCACGAGCACCTTCCAGCCGAACAGCGGCTTGGACTCGAACCACGCGAGCTGGTCGCGCTGGGCGGCGGAGCTGCGCTCACCGACCACGGCTATGACGGGCCGGTGCCCCTCCGGGGACGGCAGGACCTTCGCCTGCTTCAGGACCTGGGCGATCGTCCCGAGGGTCGCCGTCCAGGTGCGCTGGCGGGTCGTCGTACCGGCGACCGTCACGGTCAGCGGGGTGTCGGGCTTGCGGCCCGCCGAGACCAGCTCACCGGCGGCCGCGGCCACCGCGTCGAGCGTCGTCGAGACCACGGCCGTGGCATCGCTCGCGCCGACCTCGGTCCAGCAGCGGTCGGAGGCGGTACGGGCGTCCACGAACCTGACGTCCGCGCCCTGCTCGTCACGGAGCGGCACACCGGCGTACGCGGGCACGCCCACGACATTGGCGACGCCCGGCACGACCTCGAAGGGGATACCGGCGGCGGCGCAGGCGAGCATCTCGGCACCGGCGTTGCCGTCCAGTCCCGGGTCGCCCGCGACGGCACGGACGACCCGCCTGCCGCCCCTCACCGCCTCCATGACAAGATTGACCGCATCCCTGAGAACGGGAACACCGGCGGCTGCTGACTGCGCGTCAACAACCGTCAGCTCGGGTGTGCTTACGCTTGCCCGCGCATGGCAGCGAACGACACCGAGGACGTCCGGCTCGGCGACAAGGACGTCCGCGCTCGCAAGCGCCTCGACGGCGCGCAGAGTCAGCAGTCCCGGGTCGCCGGGACCGGCGCCGAGGAAGGTGACGTGCCCTTGTGCGGACAGGGCCGGAAAGTCGGATGCGGCGGGGCCGGTGGGGCTCAAAGTGCTCGCTCCCCCATAAGACCGGCCGCACCCTTGGCAAGCATCTCGGCCGCGAGCTCGCGACCGAGGGCCGCCGCGTCGTCCTGCGACGTGGGGACGGGACCGGTGGTGGACAGCTGCACCAGCGAGGAACCGTCGGTGGAACCGACGACACCGCGCAGGCGCAGTTCGTTGACAGCCTGTCCGTCGACCAGGAGGTCGGCCAACGCACCCACAGGTGCGGAGCAACCGGCCTCCAGGGCGGCGAGCAGGGCACGCTCGGCGGTCACGGCGACCCGGGTGTACGGGTCGTCGAGCTCGGCGAGCGCGGCGGCGAGGTCGGCGCTGCTCGCAGCGCACTCGATCGCCAGTGCTCCCTGGCCGGGAGCGGGCAGAACGGTGTCGACCGACAGGAAGTCGGTCACCTCACCGGTCCGGCCGAGGCGGCTGAGCCCGGCCGCGGCGAGTACCACCGCGTCCAGCTCACCGCTCCGGACAAATCCGATACGCGTATCGACGTTCCCCCGTATCGCCACGGTCTCTATGTCGAGGCCGTGGTTACGGGCGTACGCGTTGAGCTGCGCCATGCGGCGCGGCGAACCGGTACCGATGCGGGCACCGGACGGCAGCTGCTCGAAGGTCAGCCCGTCCCGCGCCACCAGCACGTCGCGCGGGTCCTCGCGCACCGGCACCGCGGCCAGCACGAGGCCCTCGGGCTGCGCGGTCGGCAGGTCCTTGAGCGAGTGGACGGCGAAGTCCACCTCGCCCCGCAGCAGCGCGTCGCGCAGCGCCGCGACGAACACACCGGTGCCGCCGATCTGCGAGAGGTGCTCCCGCGAGGTGTCGCCGTACGTGGTGATCTCGACGAGCTCGACGGCGCGCCCGGTCACCTCGCTGACCGCGTCGGCGACGTGGCCGGACTGCGCCATGGCGAGCTTGCTGCGCCGGGTGCCCAGCCTCAGCGGCTTGTCGGCCCCCGCGCCCAGGGGTGAGTTGTCGGTCATGACCGCCCTCGATTCGGGTCGTTCAGGTCTGCCCGGGAGACGGCTGCGACCGTCTGCGGGTCGAGGTCGAAGAGTTCCCGCAGCGCATCGGCGTACCCGGCGCCGCCGGGCTCGCTGGCGAGCTGCTTGACCCGCACGGTGGGCGCGTGCAGGAGCTTGTCGACGACGCGGCGCACGGTCTGCGAGATCTCGGCGCGCTGCTTCTCGTCCAGGTCGGGGAGGCGTCCGTCGAGCCGCGCGATCTCGCCCGCGACCACTCCGGCGGCCATCGTGCGCAGCGCGACGACGGTCGGGGTGATGTGGGCGGCGCGCTGGGCGGCGCCGAAGGCGGCGACCTCGTCGGAGACGATGGTGCGCACCTGGTCCACGTCCGCGGCCATCGGGGCGTCCGCCGACGCCTCCGCGAGCGACTCGATGTCGACGAGGCGCACCCCGTCGAGCCGGGCCGCTCCGCCGTCGATGTCGCGCGGCATGGCGAGGTCGAGCAGGGCCAGACGCACGGGGCCGGCGCCCTGCGCGGGCACGGTGGCCCGGCGGACGGCCTGGCGCACCGCTCCGGCGCTGCCGTTCTCCACCCAGACGGCGTGCCGGTCGACATCGGCGGGGGCGGGCACCGCGGGCGCGGCGGCGGGCGTCTCGGCGGCGTCGTCGACGTCCAGACCGAGCGCCGCGGCGACGGCCTCGGCGGTCAGCACGAGACCGGTCGCACCGGTGCACGAGACGACGACGTCGGCACGTGTCAGTTCGTCGCGGACGGCGGCCATCTCCACGGCCCGGGCGGCCACGCCGGTGCCTCCGGGCTGGGCCAGGATCTCGACGAGCCGGTCGGCACGGGCCCGGGTCCGGTTGGCGACGACGATCTCGGCGACACCGGTGCGGGCCAGGGTGGCGGCGGCGAGCGAGGACATCGAGCCCGCGCCGATCACCAGGGCGCGCTTGCCCGCGGCCCAGTCGGCGACGTCCGCACCGGCCGCGAGCTGCTCCAGGCCGAAGGTGACGAGCGACTGCCCGGCCCGGTCGATCCCGGTCTCGCTGTGGGCGCGCTTGCCGACCCGCAGTGCCTGCTGGAACAGGTCGTTCAGCAGCCGGCCCGCGGTGTGGAGCTCCTGCCCCAGCGCCAGCGCGTCCTTGATCTGGCCGAGGATCTGGCCCTCGCCGACGACCATCGAGTCCAGCCCGCACGCCACCGAGAAGAGGTGGTGGACGGCCCGGTCCTCGTAGTGCACATAGAGATACGGAGTGAGCTCGTCCAGACCGACGCCGCTGTGCTGGGCGAGGAGCGTGGACAGCTCGGCGACGCCCGCGTGGAACTTGTCCACGTCGGCGTACAGCTCGATGCGGTTGCAGGTGGCCAGGACGGCGGCCTCGACCGCGGGCTCCGCGGCGAGGGTGTCCTGGAGCAGTTTGGCCTGTGTCTCGGCAGTCAGCGAGGCCCGCTCCAGTACGGAGACGGGGGCGCTGCGGTGGCTCAGCCCTACGACGAGAAGACTCATGCCGGCATCACGGCGGGCATGTCCCCGTCAGGTCCCTTCCGGCTTCCGGTGGCCGAGCGCACCGGGGGTGCGGCCGGGTCCGGGGTGCTCTCGGTGGTGTCCTCGCCGGACTTGCGCTGCTCGTGGAAGGCGAGGATCTGGAGTTCGATGGAGAGGTCGACCTTGCGGACGTCCACGCCGTCGGGCACGGACAGCACGGTCGGCGCGAAGTTCAGGATGGAGGTGACACCCGCGGCGACGAGCCGGTCGCAGACCTGCTGCGCGGCACCGGCCGGGGTCGAGATGACACCGATCGACACGCCGTTGTCACCGACGATCTGCTCCAGTTCGTCGGCGTGCTGGACGGGGATCCCGGCGACCGGCGTTCCGGCCATCGCGGGGTCGGCGTCGATCAGCGCGGCGACCCGGAAACCGCGGGAGGCGAAGCCGCCGTAGTTGGCGAGCGCGGCGCCGAGGTTACCGATGCCGACGATCACGACCGGCCAGTCCTGGGTGAGCCCGAGTTCGCGGGAGATCTGGTACACGAGATACTCGACGTCGTACCCGACACCGCGCGTCCCGTACGACCCGAGGTAGCTGAAGTCCTTGCGCAGCTTGGCGGAGTTGACCCCCGCCGCCGCGGCGAGCTCCTCGGACGAGACCGTGGGTACCGAGCGCTCGGAGAGCGCGGTCAGTGCGCGCAGGTACAGCGGAAGTCGGGCGACGGTGGCCTCGGGAATTCCTCGGCTACGGGTCGCCGGTCGGTGAGTTCGGCCAGTTGCCACGGTGCTCCTGCGGGATGAGCGGGGCTGCAGGCGGCCGCATTTCCCAGGACCGCCCCGTCGAATGCAGGCTATGTCTTTGTGAACGCGTGCACAAAGATAGTGTCCGTTTTGTCCGGTCAAAGTGACCGGGGTCACGCACATTCGTCGTGCGATCCCGGAACCAAGGATCGCATCAGCCCGTTGCAGGCCCGAAGGGGGCAAAGCGGCACACACTCCTCACAACCACTCCCCCGAGAGCACTCAAAACGCCCACGATGGTAACCGGCTTTCGCTCAGGAACGCAGTGCCCTGCGCAGCCTCTCCGGATCCACCCGCCAGAACGTGTGCTGCTCGTCGTCGACCAGCACCACCGGGATCTGCTCCCAGTACTCCCGGTACAGCTCCTCGTCCCGGGTGATGTCCTTCTCCTCCCAGGACGCACCGGTCTCCTCGCACACCTCCCGCACCACCTGTCTGGCGTCGTCACAGAGGTGACACCCGGGCTTCCCCACCAGGGTCACCACGCGTTCCGCGGGCTTCTTCTTCGTACGTCGCAACAGGGCACTCATGCCTTCATTCTGCGCCGGGGGCGAAGCCGTTCCGTCCGCCATCCGGAACGCCCGGAATCACCCGTCCGACAAATCGGCCGCCGAGAGTTCACGCCGCGGCATCCCGGCAGGTCGGGAAGGGACTGACCGACTGGCTATGCTCACGGCATGGCCGCTCTTGGATGGCTCACACCCCGTAGGCGCCCCGCGACAGCACGGAGCGTGCTGGCCGGCGAGGCAGCAGCTGAGGCAGCGCGGAAATCCACCCTCCCCGACGACCGGTCCCCCGGCACCGGGCAGGACGCCGCCGAGGCCGAGGAAGCACCCTTCCCCGTCGTCGGCGACGACCGGGCCGCCGCCTTCTTCGACCTGGACAACACCGTCATGCAGGGCGCGGCAATCTTCCACTTCGGCCGCGGCCTGTACAAGCGCAAGTTCTTCCAGCGCCGCGAGCTGACCCGGTTCGCCTGGCAGCAGGCCTGGTTCAGGCTGGCCGGCGTCGAGGACCCGGAACACATGCAGGACGCCCGCGACAGCGCCCTGTCCATCGTCAAGGGCCACCGGGTCTCCGAGCTGATGTCCATCGGCGAGGAGATCTACGACGAGTACATGGCCGACCGCATCTGGCCCGGCACCCGGGCCCTCGCCCAGGCCCACCTCGACGCCGGACAGCGGGTCTGGCTGGTCACCGCCGCCCCGGTCGAGACCGCCACGATCATCGCCCGCCGGCTCGGTCTGACCGGCGCGCTCGGCACGGTCGCCGAATCCGTCGGCGGCGTCTACACCGGCCGCCTGGTCGGCGAGCCGCTGCACGGTCCCGCGAAGGCCGAGGCGGTCCGCGCCCTGGCCGCCGCCGAGGGCCTGGACCTCGACCGCTGCGCGGCGTACAGCGATTCGCACAACGACATCCCGATGCTGTCCCTGGTCGGACACCCGTACGCGATCAACCCCGACGCCAAGCTCCGCAAGCACGCCCGCGCGCTCGACTGGCGACTGCGGGACTACCGGACGGGCCGCAAGGCGGCCAAGGTCGGCATCCCGGCCGCGGCCGGCGTGGGCGCCATCGCGGGCGGCACCGCGGCCGCCGTCGCCCTGCACCGCCGCCGCCGCTGACGCGTCCCCGCCCCGCCCGGCCCCACCGCGGGCGGGGCGAGCCACGCCCGGACCCGCGCGGCCGATCCGAACCCCTTACCCACCGACTGCTCCCGCCAGTCGCGTTGCTCGCACACGACCACAACCCGTCGCTCCGGCAGACAGATCACGAAGTAATTCGATCAACAAACGGTCACGATGTGCTACTAGATGCGTCGTTTAGTCGCTACAGAAACGACGTAATCGGTGATTTGAGCAACTGGGTGTAGCACTGCCTGTACGAAGCGTTATTCTCCTCAGACGCATTCCGGAACCCACCACTCACTACGACGAGTGACGGTTCCGCACTGAACGTGATGGAAGCTCTGCCTCTGGGAGTCCCGTGTACCCACACGTCGGGGTTGACACCTCGGGCCTGGCTACGCTGCGCGCAACGGTCGCCGACCGCTTGCGCGGCTTCGTCCCCACCGCGTACGCCGTACCCGCATTTGCCACCCCTGCACCTGTCGGCCCCTGCTATGCCATGGCCGAACGCGGTGCGGCGGTCGGAAGACGCAGCAACCGCGGCGCAACGACCACGTCCACCGTCCGCCGGCCGACCGCCGACAGCGACAGCGCGCGCATGATGGATCTCGTCGAGCGCGCCCAGGCCGGCGAGGCCGACGCCTTCGGCCGCCTCTACGACCAGTACAGCGACACCGTCTACCGCTACATCTACTACCGCGTGGGCGGAAAGGCGACGGCGGAGGATCTCACGAGCGAGACCTTCCTGCGCGCCCTGCGCCGCATCTCCACCTTCACCTGGCAGGGCCGCGACTTCGGCGCCTGGCTGGTCACCATCGCCCGCAACCTGGTCGCCGACCACTTCAAGTCCAGCCGCTTCCGGCTCGAAGTGACCACCGGCGAAATGCTCGACGCCAACGAGGTCGAACGCAGCCCCGAGGACTCCGTCCTGGAGTCCCTCTCCAACGCCGCGCTCCTGCAGGCCGTGCGCCGGCTCAACCCCCAGCAGCAGGAGTGCGTGACCCTGCGCTTCCTCCAGGGCCTCTCGGTCGCCGAGACCGCCCGCGTCATGGGCAAGAACGAGGGCGCGATCAAGACCCTTCAGTACCGCGCCGTCCGCACTCTGGCCCGGCTCCTCCCGGACGATGCCCGCTGACCCCATCCCCGGCCGAATCACTCTCGGCGACACGCTCATCACGCACTGGTCCGATCATCCTTCGTGCGTAACCCAAGTGCCGAGCCCCTCGTTGTGCCGGTTGCAGGCCCCCTGTCGTCACCCCATGTCCGCCGACACTCACTCATTCGTGTGGAAGCGCTCAAGGTGTGCAACCTTCCGGACCCCCAGGGGAGTCGACCGTCATGACGAGAGGAGGTGCCGCCAGTGATCGCAAACGTTTCGGCACACCGGCGGGCGAACGCCTTCGCCCAGGCCCTGGAGGAGCAGTCGCTCCGCGGTGCGGCGGCCGCACAGCCCGAGGAGCCGGCCGAAGAGGCCGACCACGGACCGCTGCTGGCCCTGGCGAACGGCCTCGGTGAGGTTCCGCGGCCGGAGTTGGATCCCGAGGTCAAAGTGGTGCAGCGAGCCCAGCTCGTCGCCGCCATGGAAGCCATGCTCACCGAGGGCGGCGCGTCCGCGGGCCCTACGGTGCCCGAGCAGCGTGCCAAGGGAGCCCACCGGGCCTCCCCGCTCCGGAAATTGCGACCGCGTTCACGCTGGACGAAGGGCCTCGCGGCCGGCGGACTCACCGTCGGTGTGGCGGCGGGAGCCTTCGGCGGAGTGGCCGCTGCCAGTTCCGACGCCCTGCCGGGTGATTCGCTGTACGGGCTCAAGCGCGGCATGGAAGACATCCACCTCGGCATGGCCAGCGGCGACGCCGACCGCGGCGAGGTCTACCTCGACCAGGCGTCGACCAGGCTCAGCGAGGCCCGCCGGCTGATGGAGCGCGCCCGCTCCGGCGCCCTGGACCACGAACAGCTCGGCGAGATCAGGCGCACGCTCAACGGCATGACGCACGACGCCAGCGAGGGCCACCGCCTGCTCCACTCCGCCTACCAGCAGAACGGCGCCATCGGCCCCATCCAGACCCTGGACTCCTTCTCCCGCGCGCACCGCGAGACCTGGAGCAGCCTCCGCGACCGGCTGCCCGTGCAGCTGACCGACGTCGGCGACCAGGTCAGCTCGGTCTTCGACGCCATAGACCAAGAGGTCCAGCCGCTCCAGTCGCTGCTCCCCCGCACCCCGGACGGCAACGGCGGCGCACAGCAGCCGGACACCGCGAACCGGGACACGGCGCCCTCCCGCACGGCACCCTCGGCGCCCACGTCACCGGAGGCCCCGCACGGCCGTACGGGCGACAGCACCGCGCCCCACCCGTCAGGATCCGGCAGTGCCGCGTCCGAGGGCCTGATCGGCGGCACGGACGGCCTTCTCGGCACCCCGCCCCCGGGCGCCGCCCCGTCCACCGACGGCCGGGCCGGCGCCCCGCCCACCCCGGACGTCACCCTCCCGCCGCTCCTCCCCGGCCTGCTCCCGGGCCTGGGGATCAACGGCGAGGACGGGAACGACTAGCACCGCCACGAGACGGGCGGACGGGCACTCCGAGCCCGTCCGCCCGTCTCGTGCCGTCATCCCCCTCGGCCTCAGAAGAACACCGACCTCCGCTGCACCAGCAGCTTGTACAGCGTGTGCTGGATCTGCTCCCGCACCTGATCCGTCAGATTGAACATCAGCATCGGATCCTCCGCCGCCTCCACCGGATACCCGGCCGTGGAGATCGGCTCACCGAACTGGATCGTCCACTTCGTCGGCAGCGGCACCGCCCCGAGCGGCCCGAGCCAGGGGAACGTCGGCGTGATCGGGAAGTACGGAAAGCCCAGCAGCCGCGCCAGCGTCTTCGAGTTGCCGATCATCGGGTAGATCTCCTCCGCCCCCACGATCGAGCACGGAATGATCGGCACCCCGGCCCGCAACGCCGTGGACACGAAGCCGCCCCGCCCGAAGCGCTGGAGCTTGTACCGCTCCCCGAACGGCTTCCCGATGCCCTTGAACCCCTCCGGCATCACCCCCACGACCTCGCCCCGCCGCAGCAGCCGCTCGGCGTCCTCCGCGCAGGCCAGCGTGTGCCCGGCCTTGCGGGCCAGCTCGTTCACCACCGGCAGCACGAAGACGAGATCGGCGGCGAGCAGCCGCAGATGACGGCCCGCCGGATGGTTGTCGTGCACGGCGACCTGGAGCATCAGCCCGTCGAGCGGCAGCGTCCCCGAGTGGTTGGACACGATCAGCGCCCCGCCCTCGGAGGGGATGTTCTCGATGCCCTTCACCTCGACCCGGAAGTACTTCTCGTACACCGGCCGGAGCATCGACATCAGGACCTGACCGGTCAGCTCCTCGTCGTACCCGAACTCGTCGACGTCGTACTCGCCGGTGACCCGCCGCCGCAGGAACGCGAGCCCGCCGGCGATCCGCCGGTCCCAGCCGCCGCGCTCGTCCCGTCCCGGGGGCCGCCCGGCCCCCTCGGGCTCCTCCTGCGGCTTCGAGGCGTCCTGCTGCCCCGGAAGCGCGCTCACGGCCGCCGGCCCGGGCCCCTGGCCCCGGACGCCGCCCGCTGCGGACCGGCGCCGTGCGGGACGCGCTGAACCACCCGTCCGCGAACGGTCGTCGTCGAACGGAATGACCTTGGCATCCGCCATCGTCGGTGCGCTCCTCTACCTGGCGCTGGGGGTCGGCTCGGTGTCGCCGGCCCCGGTGGTCCCCGGAACATCGCCGCCCGCCCCGGCGAACGGCATGTCGGCCAGTCTGTCGACCACCCGGCCCACCGCCTCGGGCGGCAGCAGTCCGGGCCCCTGACTGCGTGCGAACTCCGCGAACGTCTCCGCGGTACTGAACCGGGGGTGGAAGCCGAGCGTCTCGCGCATCTGCACGGTGGAGACCACCCGGCCGTGGGTGAGCAGCCGGATCTGCTCCGGCGAGAAGTCCGTCATGGCGAAGGTGCGCAGCGCCTGGCCGACCCAGGTGACCGCGGGCAGCAGCAGCGGCACCGTCGGCCGCCCCAGCCGCCGCGAGCACTGCGAGAGCAGCAGCACCCCGTCCCCCGCGATGTTGAACGTGCCGCTGTTCAGCGTCCCGCGCCCCGGCTCGCCCGACGCGACACCCAGTACGTCGACGACATCGTCCTCGTGCACGAACTGGAGCCTCGGGTCGTACCCGAACACCGTGGGCAGAACGGGCAGCGACAGGTAGTCGGCGAGCGGCGAATCGGCCCGGGGGCCCAGGATGTTCGCGAACCTGAGTACGCACACGGCCACATCCGGGCGGCGGCGCGCGAAGCCCCGTACGTACCCCTCGACCTCCACCACGTCCTTGGCGAAGCCGCCGCTGGGCAGGGACTTGGGCGGGGTGGTCTCGGTGAAGACCGCCGGGTCGCGCGGCGCCGAGCCGTACACGTTCGTACTGGACTTGACCACCAGCCGTCGCACGCTCGGCGCCTTCTGGCAGGCGCCGAGCAGCTGCATGGTGCCGATGACGTTGGTCTCCTTGACCGTCGTCCGGCCGCCCGTGCCGACCGCCTTGGCCGAGACGTCCAGATGCACCACGGTGTCGACGGAGTGCTCGGCGAGGACTCTGGCGATCGCCGGCTGGCGGATGTCCGCCGTCACGAACTCGGCGTCGCCCAACTCGTGTCCGGGCACGACCGCGTCGACGGCGATCACCCGGTCCACGCCCGGATCACGCTGGATGCGCCGCACGAAGCGGCCGCCCAGCTGCCGGGCCGCTCCCGTGACCAGCACGACCTTCCCCAAGATCCGCGCCTTCCGTCGAAAGGTTTCCCCTGGCCGTCACCGTAGCGGGTGGATGTTGCCCTGTGATGACCGCACGGCGGCCTTCCCCCGAGTCTTTGGCCCGAATGCGGGTCACCGCCCCCACAACGCGCCGCAGCCCTCCCGCCGGATCGGCGGGAGGGCTGCGGATTCACGAACTGCGTTCGCCTACTTCTTGTTGCGACGCTGAACGCGCGTGCGCTTGAGCAGCTTGCGGTGCTTCTTCTTGGCCATCCGCTTGCGCCGCTTCTTGATAACAGAGCCCACGACTACCCTCGCTCACTTCTTCTTCACTGGTGCGGGGCGTCTGGGCCCACACGACCTACGTCGGCCTAGCCTACCCGCCAGCGCGTGAGGGGCGTAATCCGAGGTGAACCTCAGGCGGACTCCACCCCCACAAAGGACTCGCGGAGATACTCGTGAACCGCTTGCTCCGGAACCCGGAAGGACCTACCCACCCGGATCGCCGGCAGATGACCGCTGTGCACCAAGCGGTACACGGTCATCTTCGACACTCTCATGACCGAGGCGACTTCCGCCACGGTCAGAAACTTGACCTCGTTGAGAGGCCTCTCGCTGCCAGCAGCCATGACCCACCTGTACCTTCCGCACGAGACGCGCACCGGCTTCCCCTCCGGTGACTCTTCGTCGTTGTGCGCTCACTCCCCAGGTTAGGGGCGGGTGATGCGAGTGGGGAAGAGGTGAGGCGATCGGCCGCCTACCGTGACAGAAACGCCCGATTGAGTACATAGCGCGTGAGCGGCCGGTAGTACGCGGACGGCACCGCGTCGTCGAGCGGCACGGCGACCGCCACCCGCCCCTCGGCCTCCCCGACGAACAGCGCGGGATCGTCCGTATCGGCCAGGCCGATCGCCTCAATGCCCAGCTGACCTGCCCCGCAGACCCACCCGTGGTCCCCGACGACCAGTTCCGGCAGCCGCCCGCGCCCCTCCGCGGCAGCCTCCAGCACCACCCTGACCGGCAGCGGGGAATGGGTATGTGCGCCGGTGTCACCACCCGGAGCCCGCACGCCGGGTTCGCGCACCATCGCGACTCCTCGTACGTAATCGAGGCTGCACGTGCGTACGCCGAACCGGGTCGTTATGTCGATACATCGCCCCTGCGCGGGGGTGAGTACGCGGCACCCGGCCGCCGACATGGCGTCTGCCAGCGCTGCGTAGAAACCGAGCAGCCGGTGCGGATGACCGGTCCCGAACAGCACCGGCGCCCGCCGGACCGCGGCGTGCGACAGCCGCTCGGCGAAAGCGTCCAGACCCGCCAGGGTCCGCTCCGGATCGATCACATCGGGCCCCGAGACATGAGCGGGATCGTCCGAGACCCCGCACTTGTCGGCCATCAGACGGAGCAGATCGGACTCCTTCCAGCCCCGTCCGGGGACGAGGCCGAGCGTCACCCGCGGATCCCTGGCGGCAAAGAGCCGATAGCTCCGCAGACTCGCTTCCCGCGAGGTGGCCACGGGCCCGGCCAGCCGGGCCGCCAGCAGATGCGCACGCAGCGCTCCGGTGCTCAACACACCACCGATGCTCCCCCAATCACCCGGACGGAGGGCCGGAAGCCGGGTTACGCCGCACAGTTGGCGCAACCATTACGCGCCACCGCGCGGAAACGTCCGCGCCACGACCGCCCCTGCCCGGATCAGGCCAGCAGCCCCCGCAGGGGGAACGCCGCCCGCCGCGTCGCCAGCACCGCCTGGTCCAGCCGGTCCGCGGGGTCGTACCCCTCCTCCCACGACTTCCAGGAAGGAGTACGGCCGTCCGTCATCCGGACCGGCCCCAACTGCCGGGTCCGGGCATAGACCTCGTCCCGCCACGACGACGGAATCACCGACTCCGGGTCCACCGGCGCATGCGCGGCGATCCCCACCAGATGCGTCCAGGACCGCGGCACCACATCGACCACCGCGTATCCGCCCCCGCCGAGCGCCACCCAGCGCCCGCCCTCCGCGTACTCATGGGCGAGATCGTGACAGGCCGACATCACCGCGCGCTGCGCGTCCAGCGACACCGCGAGGTGGGCGAGCGGGTCCTCGAAATGCGTATCGGCCCCGTGCTGGCTCACCAGCACCTGTGGCCGGAAGTCCGCCAGCAGCTCCGGCACCACCGCGTGGAACGCCCGCAGCCACCCCGCGTCCCCCGTACCGGCCGGCAGCGCCACGTTCACCGCACTGCCCTCACCCGCCCCGGAGCCGGTCTCCTCCGGCCAGCCGGTCTGCGGGAAGAGCGTGCGCGGGTGCTCGTGCAGCGAGACGGTCAGAACCCTCGGGTCCTCCCAGAACGCCGCCTGCACCCCGTCGCCGTGGTGCACGTCCACATCGATGTACGCGACCCGCTCGGCGCCCAGCTCCAGCATCCGCGCGATGGCCAGTGCCGGATCGTTGTAGACGCAGAACCCCGCCGCACCGCCGGGCATGGCGTGGTGCAGCCCGCCCGTGAAGTTCACGGCGTGCGAGGTGTCCCCGCGCCACACCGCCTCGGCCGCCGCCACCGACTGCCCGGCGATCAGCGCCGACACCTCGTGCATCCCCGCGAACGCCGGATCGTCCACCGTCCCGAGCCCGTAGCGCTGATCGGCCAGCTTCGGATCGGCCGAGGCGGCGCGCACCGCGGCCACGTAGTCCTCGCGGTGCACCAGCCGCAGCGTGGACTCCCCGGCGGGCTTGGCCGCCACCACGTCCACCGCGCCGTCGAGCCCGAACGCCCGGACCAGCCCCATGGTCAGGGCGAGCCTGACGGGGTCCATCGGATGACTTTCCCCGAAGTTGTAACCCGTTACTGCGTCATCCCACATCAACTGTGCGCGGCCGCTCATGCCCGCCACCGTATCGGGCGGACTCCGCGCCGAACGACTTGGCGTACACCAGCGTCGCGAGCACCAGCACCATCGGTACGAGCATCGCCCCGCGGTAGCTCCAGGCATCCCCGAGCGCCCCCACCAACGGCGATCCCACCAGGAATCCCACGTAGTTGAAGATGTTCAGCCGCGCGATGGCCGTATCGCTCGCCCCGGGGAACATCCGCCCGGCAGCGGCGAACGTCTGCGGCACGATCACGCAGAGCCCGAGCCCGAGCATGGTGAACCCGAGCATCCCGGTCCACGCCCCACCGGCCACCGCCACCACGGCGAACCCCGCAGCCGCCAGCACGCTCCCGGACCGCACCACAGCCACGGCCCCGAACCGCCGCACCCCGAAGTCCCCGACGGCCCGCCCCAGCAGCGTCGTCACCATGTAGACGTTGTACGGAACGGTCGACAGCTGCTCCGAGCTGCCCAGGACGTCCTGCAGATACTTGGCGCTCCAGTTGGAGACCGTCGAGTCCCCGATGTACGCGAAGCTCATCACCAGACAGAGCGGCATCAGCAACTTGAAGGAGACCGAGGCCGCAGCCCCCTTGCCCTGCGTCTCCCCCGGCTCCGCCTCCGCCGAAGAGCCCTCGGCGTACCACCGGCTCCCGATGAGCGCGGCGGGCAGCAGCACGACGACCGCCGGCAGGTACGAGACCAGCAGCGAGAGGTCCCAGTGCGCCCCGGCCCACGCCATGGACGCCCCGGCGATCCCGCCCAGGCTGTACGCGGCATGGAAGCCCAGCATGATGGAACGCCCGTACGCCCGCTGGAGACTGACCCCCATCATGTTCATGGAGGCATCGAGCGCCCCGACGGACAGCCCGAACACACCCAGCGCCAGCGCCGCCTCCCACAGCGCGTTGCCGGCCCCGGCACCGAGCAGCGCGAGCATCACCAGGGGCTGGGCCCACCGCAGCACGACCCTGGGCCGCACCCGCGCGACCACCTTCTCGGTGACCACGCTGCCCACCCCGGCCAGGATGGGCACCGCGGCCAGGAAGACGGGCAACAGCCCGTCGGATATCCCGTACCGGTCCTGAATGGCGGGGATCCGCGTCACCAGCAGAGCGAAGGTGACTCCCTGTACGAAGAAACTCAGCGTGAGGGAGGCCCTGCCGTGCCGCAAACGAGCGTCTGTCATGGCCGCGAGCGTAAGGCCAGTTCCTACCCATGGGTAGATGGATCAGGCGAGCAATTCCCGGAGTTGACTCATGTCGGAGAAGTGCCCGGTCACCCCGGCGAGCCGGTCCGCCGGCATCATCGACGTAAACCCGTACACATCCATCCCCGCGGCCCTGGCCGCCTCCACTCCGAGCGGGCTGTCCTCGATGACGACGCACCGCTCGGGAGCAACGCCCATCCGCTCGGCGGCGAGCAGGAACAGATCGGGCGCCGGCTTTCCGTGCCCCACGTCCTCCGCGCTGAAGATCCACTCCTCCTCGAACCACTGGTCGAGCCCGGTCTTGCGATGCCCGACCCGGATCCGCTCGTGGCTGCCGGAGGACGCGACACAGTACGGAACCCCGTCGGCGACAAGCTTCCCCAGTACGTCCTCGACCCCGGCCACCGGTTCCAGCTCCTGCTGGAACGCGGCGAAGATCCGCGAGTGCAGCGTCGCGTCGAAGTCCGGAGGCAGCTTCTCCCCGGTCCGTTCCTCGACGAGATCGTGCACCCGGTGCACGGCGGCCCCCATGTAGTCGCGAAGACTCTCCTGGTACGAGGTGGGGTGACCGAGCTCCGTGAGGTACTCGGCCAGGATGGTGTTGGAGATCGGCTCGCTGTCCACGAGCACACCGTCGTTGTCGAAGATGACCAGTTCGTAGCGCATGGTTCGAGCCTAGACGCTCGGAACGCAGAAAAGCCCCGTGCCACAAGGGCACGGGGCTTTCCCGTAAAAGGAGTTCGGCGGCGTCCTACTCTCCCACAGGGTCCCCCCTGCAGT
>NZ_JBSFBQ010000028.1:0-103075 GCF_053593015.1 Streptomyces sp. NPDC002403
CCGGACAGAACAACTTGAGGACAGCCCAGCAGGGCGTCAGTCAGTGCCCGAGCCACGGCCACCGGAACCTGAGTATCAGCATCAATGTCAGTGCCCGCAGGTAAGTTCGATCGTGTCCTGCCGTTGTGGCGCGGAAGTCGCCATGGTGCACATAGGAGTGGTGCGTTGTCAGACTGGGAGAGGTCGAGCACGGCACGGGTGACAGCACCCGCACGACCGCGCAAGCTTGCCAAGGTCCCGTTCGTCGAGCTGGCCGACGGACGCCTGCAGGGTGTGGTGTCCAGCGGCTCGGACATCGGGCGGGTCTATGTGTCGTCGGTCGCCGCCGGTACGTACACGTTCGCCTGCAGCACCAACAACAACCGGCCCTGCGGCGGCGCGCGGGGCTCGTTCTGCAACCACATACGGGCGCTGATCAACGAGGCGGTGCTGCAGTACGGTGCCGAGCGCGTCGCCCGCTACCTGAGAGTCGAGTCCGCGGACGGGGAGCCGAACGCGCACAGCATCACCGCCGGCATGAGCGACACACGTCCGCCGCAGGGTGACACCAAGGCCGCCGCACCCGTATTCAGCCGGTTCCTGCGCCACCTCGCCTACCTGGAACTCACCCCGACCACCTCACCGCTGCCGGAGATGCAGTGGTTCCCGAGCACCAGGGCGGTGGCCTGATGCGCGCCGGCCCGCTCTCGGAGACCATCGCCGGACTCGACGAGGCCCTGACGGCTGTCGACGCCTTCGACCAGGCGCTCGTCGCCGGTCTGCTCCGTCCACAACCCGCCCAGAACGCCGGGTTGACGGGACTCGCCCACGCGGTCGCCGGGACCCCGCTCGCAGCAAGGGTCGCCGAGGCGGCGGAGAAGGCGGCGGGCGGAGCCGCGAGCGAGGACCACTTCGTCGCCCTCGCAGCGGCCCGCACCGCACTCCTCGGCTCCGCCCATGACGCGCTGATGGCCCGCATCGAGGAGGCGACCGGCCGGCCCCGCCACGAGGAGACCGTCCCGCAGCCCGCCGGACAAGA
The DNA here is from genome assembly GCF_053593015.1 of Streptomyces sp. NPDC002403. Classification (NCBI taxonomy): domain Bacteria; kingdom Bacillati; phylum Actinomycetota; class Actinomycetes; order Kitasatosporales; family Streptomycetaceae; genus Streptomyces; species Streptomyces sp. NPDC002403. The sequence goes on from NZ_JBSFBQ010000028.1 coordinate 1,019, forward strand.
AGCGGTGAACCTGCTCGCCGCTGCCCGCTCCTGGCTGTCCGACCTGGCGCGCTCCGGTTGGCAGGGCATCGACCACGATGTGGTCTCCGGGGCGTCGCCGGTCGTCTCCGCCATGCTCCTGGACCCCGCGCTGCGCCGCCTGGCGACGCTCCTCGACGGCTTCGCCGCCGAACTGGCCGCGTCCTGCCCGGGTGCTTCACTGGAGAGAATCCCGGCACGCCGCTGGGCCGACCTGTGGTCCCGCGCACTGCTGCTGACCCTGCCCGGTGCGGCCGATGTGCCCGTGGTGGGGACGGTCACCGGCCGTCTTCTGCCCCTCGGCGTCGACGTCCAAGAACACGCGACGGCCGTACAGGCCCAGGTTCACGCCGTCTTCGAGCCCGCGGACGGCGGCACGCCGCGCCTGGTGCGTGCCGGGGCCGCGGTGCCGAAGCCGGACACGGTCGTCGGAGCGGGTCTGTGGCAGCTGCTCCGCCCGCACATGTCGCTGCTGGCCGCCGTCGGCGAAGGCCGCTCGATGGACCTCACCGACATGCCGGTCACCGCCGAGGGTGACCTCGTCTGGGACGACGGGCACGCACGCCGGGGCAAGCCCGCCGACGCCTTCGCCACGGCCCGCGTCGCCCTGCCCACCGCCACCGCCGCGGCGACCGCACCTCTGGACCGGCATCCGGCGCGCATCGCCGTCCCTGTGTTCCTGGAGGGATACTCCTCCCACGAGGAAGGCGACGCACTGACGTTCACCCTCGCCGGAGGCCCGCTCGTCGTCGACACCGACCGCATACCGACCGCCGGCCCCCTCACTCCCGAGGCAGTCGCGGCATCCGGTGCGTGCATCGGACTGCTCCGCTGGGACGCCGGGACGTACCTCGTCCAGCCCCTGGCCGTCGAGACGACCGTACGGAAGAAGGCCGTCGCTGTTCACGCCGGGGGATGGGCCGGGGGCACGACCGACAAGGCCGGTGTGAAGGCCGAGAAGGCCGCCACCGATGCCGTGGCCGTGCTCCGGGAGCGTGCGGGAAGGCTGCTGCGGAAATGACGGAGCACACGACGGAACGAACCGCCGGGAACACCAACCCACAGAACCCGGACATCCAGCAGTGCCAGGAGGACGCGCAGAACCCGCAGAACCCGGAGATCCCGCTGAGCCGGGAGACTCCCCAGGCCCCGGAGGCGGACCCCGACGAGAACCGCCGACAGGTCCTGTACTGGCGGCTCCTCTCCCGCCTCTTCGACCAGGAGGAACAGGGCACGCTGGAATCCGCGAGCCTCGCCGTCGTCGAGAACATCGGCCTGCCCTCCGCGCTCCTGGACCCACAGGCATCCGTCGACTCGGTCGTCCAGCGCCACCCGGAGCTGGCTGCCGAGTTCGACGGGCTGATGGCACCCGCCCCGGATCCCGACGGAGACGGCACACGCGACCGGGCCGCTGAGGTACGACGGGCGGCGCTGGTGTCGAAGGTGCTGCTCAATGTCTTCGCCTCGGCCCCGGGCACGGTCACCGCCGGACAGCTGGCACGCTGGCAGTCCGACGCGGGCTGGCTGGAACGCGCGCTCGGCTGCAAGCCGGGCGAGCTGCGCGGCGGCCGTGCCGGGGGAAGGGCCGCAGGGCCGGGGGTCAGCCCGACGGGGACCGGCGGTGGCGGCACGAACCCCGACCTCGGCCGGCTGATTCCGGCAATCGGCCCGGAACTCGGCAGCATCGAGGCCGAGCTCGTCAAGCGGATGCGCCTGCGCGAAGTGCTGGCCGACCCCGCGCTCGCCGCGCAGCTGACCCCGAGCATGTCACTGATCGAACAGCTGCTGCGCGACAAGAACAACCTCTCGGGCGTGGCCCTCGCCAATGCCAAGGACCTCATCCGCCGCTTCGTCGACGAGGTCGCCGAAGTGCTGCGCACACAGGTGGAGAAGGCCACGGTGGGCGCCCTGGACCGCTCCGTCCCGCCCAAGCGGGTCTTCCGGAACCTCGACCTCGACCGCACGATCTGGAAGAACCTCACCAACTGGAGCCCGGAGGAGGAGCGGCTGTACGTCGACCGCCTCTACTACCGGCATACGGCCCGCAAGACGACACCCCAGCGGCTGATCGTCGTCGTCGACCAGTCGGGCTCGATGGTCGACTCCATGGTGAACTGCACCATCCTGGCGTCGATCTTCGCCGGGCTGCCGAAGGTGGACGTCCACCTCATCGCCTACGACACACAGGCCCTCGACCTCACACCGTGGGTGCACGACCCCTTCGAGACCCTGTTGCGCACCAACCTCGGGGGAGGCACCGACGGCACGGTGGCCATGGCACTGGCCCAGCCGAAGATCGCCGAGCCCCGCAACACCGTCGTGGTGTGGATCTCCGACTTCTATGAATGGCAGACCGAGCCGCTGTTCGAGAGCATGGCCGCCATCCACCGCTCGGGAGCCAAGTTCATACCGGTCGGCTCCGTCACCAGCTCCGGCCGCGGCAGTGTCAACCCGTGGTTCCGCGAACGCTTCAAGGACCTCGGTACGCCGGTGCTCTCCGGCCACATCCGCAAGCTCGTCCACGAGCTCAAGACCTTCCTCGCTTAGACGCTCAACGCTCATTCGCTCAGAAAGGCCCTGTCATGTCCGACTTGTTGCGCGCCCCCGCCGAGATCAAGTACGCCGAGGAACTGGAGTGGCTGGAGTCCATCGACGACAACCCCAAGCCCTTCTCCTGGCGGCTGTCCCCGAAGATGGTCCGCCTGTTCGTCCTGGGCTCCGAGCGCTCCGACGGCCTGGACCGGGAGATCTCGCAGAAGTGGTACGGCGACCGCAGTTTCGTCGAGCGCTCCATCGTCACGCTCGCCTCGGACCGCGGCCTGCTGCTCATAGGTGACCCCGGCACGGGCAAGAGCTGGCTGGCCGAGCTGCTGTCCGCCGCGATCTGCCGCAACTCGACACTGGTCGTGCAGGGCACGGCCGGCACGACCGAGGACCACATCAAGTACTCCTGGAACGTGTCGATGGTCATCGCCAAGGGCCAGTCGCGGGAATCGATGATCCCCTCGCCGATCATGACCGCGATGGAGTCCGGTGCCATCGGCCGCTTCGAGGAACTCACCCGCTCCACCAGCGACGTGCAGGACGCGCTGATCTCGATCCTGTCCGAGAAATACATCTCGGTTCCCGAACTGGACAGCGACAGCATCGTCTTCGCCAAGCCCGGCTTCTCGATCATCGCCACCGCGAACAGCCGTGACCGAGGCGTCAACGACCTGTCCTCGGCGCTCAAGCGCCGCTTCAACTTCGTCCGGATCCCGGTGGTGACGAACAAGAAGAGCGAGGTGGAGATCGTCCGCTTCCGCACCGAGGAACTGCTGCGCCGTCACCAGATCGAACTCGAAGTGCCGCCCACGCTCCTCGACGTACTGCTGCAGAGCTTCGCCGACCTGCGAGCCTCGGCCGCCGCGGCCGGCAGCGACGACGAGAAGCTGGAGTCCGCGCTGTCCACCGCGGAACAGATCGGTGTGCTCGAGGACGCGGTGCTGCACAGCAACTTCTTCGGTGAGCGCGCCCTGACCGCCCGCACGCTGGCCTCTTCACTTGTCGGGTCGCTGGCCCGGCGCGAGCCCGAGGACCTGGCCATCCTCAACAAGTACCTGCACGGTGTCGTCGAGCCGCGCAGCAAGGAAGAGGGCGGGTCCTGGCCGGAGTTCCTGGAGGGCGGCCGCGACGCGATCGCCACCCTGTCATGAGCGGCGGCGCCCACGAAGGAACCTTCGAGGGACTGCGTGCCCAGCTCCAGGAGGCCGCCGCGACATTCGCCGACGGGCCCGACGCCCTGGAGGGCATCCTTCTCGGTATCGTCGACGACGTGGACCACGCGGTCCGCGAGCCGCTCGAAATCTTCCCGGTCTGTCATCACTCGCCCGCCTCGGCGATCGCCATGGCCTGCCGCCTGCGGGAGAAACAGCCCAAGGTGGTGTACCTGGAGCTGTGCGAGGACATGGCACCGCTGCTGACCGAACTGCGCAACTGCAAGCTCCCGGTGGCGGTCCAGTCGTTCGCGACCGATGTCGACGGCTTCCCGGCCGAGTGGTCCCCGCTGTCGGTGGTCGCACCGATCACCGAGGCCTCCGCCGAATACCAGGCGATCGCCTACGCACTGGACACACCGGGCGTCGAGCTGGTCCTCGTCGACCGCTCCTCGGACCACGTCTTCCAGTGGGACACGCAAGGAACGGCGACGCCCGAGCCGGCCGATCCGGATGCCCCGCCCGTCGAGGAGGAGGCCGCGCTGCACGGCGACGCTGTCGGCGTGGAGATCGGCGACCTGCGACCGCGCTTCGCCGAACTGGAGGAGCACCTGCTGCGCCACGGCAAGGTGCGGCACTGGTCGGAATGGTGGCACCAGTACGTCGAGCTGCCGCTCGGCGACAGCGACCACGACACCTACCGCCAGGTCATGCTCCTGATCGGAAGCCTCTTCCGGCGACTGGCGCCCGGCGATCCCCAGCGGGTCCGCGTGGACGAGGACCGCGAACGCTACATGTGGACCAGGATGCGCGAACACCTGGCCGCCACCGGTGCCGACGCCGCGGACTGCCTCTACGTCTGCGGCGCGTTCCACGCGGCCAGCCGCGTCGCCGAGTTCGGCGTCCACGGTACCGACACCTTCGAGATCGGCCCGCCCACCGCCACCACCTGGCAGCACGGTCTGATTCCGTCCAGCCATGCGGCGATCGAGGCGCAATTCGGTCTCGCCGCAGGCTCGGTGTCGATCGCCGCGACCGTGTGGGCCAAGAACATCAAGCGCGCACGAGTGGAGCCGTACCGCCTGGCGGGACAGGCGGGTGCGAAGAAAACGAGGGCCAAGAAGGCCGTGGCCGCGGTGGATCCCGTACCGGATCTCCCGCCCTCGGACAAGCTGACCGGCTTCCTGCAGCAACCACCCGCCCTGGACCGGCTGGACGAGGCCGAACTGCTCGGCTGGTCGGTGGAGATCGTGCGCGCCGCGCGCCGCAACGGCTACCTCTCCTCCACCGCGGACGCCATCGCGGTGTTCGAGACGTCGATCCTGCTGGCCGGAATGCGCGATCGGGCCAGGCCCACGCCGTACGACTTCCAGGACGCCGCCGTCACCTGCATCGAGAAGGACACCGTGCCCGGCCGGCGCGATGTGCGGCGCCTCGTGGAGATCATGATGGGCGGCGACCGGGTCGGCCAGGTCGGCTACGACGCGCTGCCGCCCCTGGCCCGCGACGTGCACGACCGCCTCGCGCCGCTCGGCCTGAAGCTCCAGCAGAGCGGCGTCAAGCGAGCACTGCTGGACATCGCCTCCCAACCGGAACTGCAGCGCTGCTCCGACGTGTTGTGGATGCTGCGCCACCTGATGCCACAAGGCGCCGCACGCCCGATCATGGGCGAGCGGAAGCTGGGGGAGCGGCCGATCCAGGAATCGTGGGACCTCGCGCTCGGCACCCACCAGCGGGCGCTCATCGAGCTCGGTTACGAGGGCGTCAGCATCGAGCAGGTGCTGGAGCAGCGCCTGCGCCGTACGGCGTACGACCGGCGCGCCACCGCGGCGACCGTCCTGGAGACCGTCGAGGACGCGACGCTGTACCTGCGCAGCCGTCGTCTCGCCGACGAACTGGGCACACACGCCCTGGAGGTGCTGTCGGCCGAGCGCAGTGTCGACGGCGCGCCGGAAGTACTGCGCCGTGTACGGAGGCTGCTGGCGTACTACCGCACCAGCGAGCCGGTGCTGCCGCCCTGGATCGAGTCCTTCGTCAAGGCCGGGTACGCCCACTACTGCACCCTGCTGCCGACGGCGTTCACCGACGAGGACGCCACCGTTCGCCAAGTGGCTGCCATGCTGGGCTTCCTGTTCAGCATGGAGAGCCTCGCGCTGTCGCTGGGATGCGACCGGACCCAACTGGAACTGGCGGTGGGCCAGTCGCATCCGGAGGAGCCGGCGAAGACGGCTCTGCTGTGGGCGGCCCAGGTGCAGCTCGGGCGCCTCTCCCGTGCGGACCTCCGCGCGAGGTGCGACGAACTGCTGGGCAACCCTTTGGTAGTGCCTGCCTATCCGCGCTACCTCAGCGGCTTCGTACAGGCGCTGGATCCCGTCCCGGGCCTCACCGACTTCGTGGTGGAGACGGTGTCGAACGCGTTCGGACGGCTGCCGGACCCGGTGCTCCTGCCGTGGCTGCCCACCCTGATCACCACTTTGCGATCGGGCGGCTCGGAGCTGGCCCCCCTGCTGATCCGTGAGGCCGGGCGGACCTTTCCCGGCCGGCTCGCGGCGCTGGACTCGTGGGTGCCACCGTGGCGGGCGCGGCCGGAGCCGGAGGTGGTGCGTCCGTCACACCGGGCGGAAGGCGGCCACGGTTGCGCGCTGCTTGCCGCGCATCCTGCGACGTGCGATGCGGTGGCGAGTCTGCTGGGTTGCGAAGGGGAGTGGGAGACGACGGATTCCGGCCCGGCAGGCGTGGCACTGACCGGCCGCCATCCGGAGACGGCAGCCGCGCTGGAGGCGCTGCTGGCCGGCACATGAGCTGGGGCATCGAGGCCCACGCGGCGGCCCCGCTGACGATGGCAGCAGTCCGCGACACCCAAGGACAGCCGGCTGTGCAGCAGCCGGCTGCCCTCGGGCCGGCTCAGTGCACCTCGCCGCACCGAGCCGGGTGGATGACGGCACCCGCCGCGCAGGGACCCGAAAGGGACGTTCCTGCCAGCCGCAGACATGCTTCGCCGGTCTCGTGGTCCACGGGGTATTCGAGAGCGACCGACGCCAACCGTGCCGTTCCACCCGAATGATGAATCTCTCCGCCTGGCGGGGGCGTCGGGATCCGGCCGCCCAGCACACCGAGAGCGAGCGTGTCGTTCCCGGCCACGACTGCTTCGTGGACCTCGAAGCGCCAGTGCTCGTCGCTGTTCTCCATCAGGGACAGTCCAGGCCTGCCCAACGCCGAGACCGGTGCACGCCGCTGTCGAACGAGTACGGCGACGGCGCAGCACAGCGGGGTGGCAAGACGACCGTCAACAGCGGTGGTGCGGTCGAAGCCCGCGAACGGCAGCGATTCCATCATGTCGCCGAGCAGGGTCAACGCCGCCCGACGTGCCGGAGCGAAGTCGTGCCGCTCGGCAATGTCGAGCAGGAACGGCGCCGCCACCACGGCGGCCGGGAACACCGCCCCCATGTGACCCCACAGCACAGCACCGCCGGCCAGAAAGGATGTGGCGGCGGCGACCTGCGGCAGACTTCCGGCAGCGGCCAGGGCGAAGAGCCCATCGCGCGGGCTCGGAAGGTCACACCACTCGGCATGACCCCGATGCGCCCGTGTCATGCGCAATCCCGGTGTCGGGATCGAGCGCCAATCCACCGCATCCAACTCGTCGAGGAGCATGCCCACATGGTCGCACCCACGCACCCTCGGTCCCGGGAGTGCCCGCCTCCTACGGCCGTACCACGAACCGGTGGACCGTGGAATCGCGGGCCTGGAATCCCAGCCGCTCGTACAGTCGATTCGCCGCCTGCCGGGAAGGGCGCGAGGTGAGATCGACCGTCCGGACCCCGGCCGCCTCGGCCAGGCGCAGTGCCTCCTGCGTCAACACCGCTCCCACGCCGTGCCCCCGGGCCGTCTCGTCGACCACGACATCCTCGATGCGGCCCCGCAGTCCGGACGGCAACGGAAACACGATCAGAGTCAGCATGCCGATCGCTCGGCCATCGACCCTGGCCAGGAGCAGTGTGTTGGCGTCGCTGTGCAACAACCCGGTCACCGCCTCCCGGTCGGGCGCGCCGGCCGACCTCGAGAGCTGGGGCAGGAGGCGGGAGACTGCTTCGACCACTTCATCGGTCGCCTCGCGGACGACCTCCACTTCGACGCTCATGGACGTGACCCTACCGACGAGCCCCGCAAGGGCGGGGATGGCGGCCCATCGGTCACGGGCGCCAGTACAGCGACGGGTCGGGGTGGTCGGTGAAGCCGAGCTCGCGGTAGAGCGGTTCCCCTTCGGAGGAGGCGTGGAGGTCGACTCGGGCGACGTCGCTCTCCCGGAACCAGCCGAGCAGGCCACGCATGACAGAGCGGCTGTGACCGAGCCGCCGGTAACCCGGGTCGGTGATCACACCGATCACCTGTCCGATCCGGCCATTGCGCAGGTGGGGGCCTGGCAGCCGTTGCTCGATCGTGCCGATGCCACAGGCGGCGAGGCCGATCTCACCGTCCACGACCAGGATGCGTACGGCATCCGCGGTCAACTGCTCCTTCAGCACCACGGCCAGGGCGTCCAGCCAGTCGTCGCCGCCCGACACGGGGCTGAAGAACTCGCCGCCGAGGTTCTCGAAGAGCATCGCCCGCAGCCGTACGAGCTCCGGAATGTCGCTCTCCACCGCTTGCCGTGCTGCGTCGTGGTCTCCAGTGCGCTGTCTCATGCCGGCCACACTGATGTAATGACCTTATGCATCTCAACCCTTACGGCGAGGATGTGGTGAACCTCGCCGCGGATCTGGCCAACCGGCGCCCGGCCGACCCCGGGGAACTCGCGGACCGCTGCCGCGCGGCAGGCCTGGTGGTGGAACTCCCGGTCACGCCGCAGGACCTCGTGCGCACCGGAGAAGTCCTGGACGCGTGGGAGAGGGCCGTCGATGCCGACGACGAGCACGAGCGCGCCGAACTGCTCAACCGGATGCTGGCGGCCGCCGCCGCCTTCCCGCGGCTGACCGACCACGCCGGAGACGGCTGGCACCTGCACTTCCGCGACGACCGGCAGCCGCTCGGCTCCCTGCTGTTCTCGCTGATCTCCGTCGGCACCGCACTGCACCTGGCGGGGCGGGGCATGCACCGGCTGCGGCGCTGCGCCGTGACCGAGTGCACCACGATCTTCGCCGACACCTCCCGCACCGGGCGGCAGCGCTACTGCTCCCAGCGGTGCGCCAACCGCGACGCGGTACGTCGACACCGCGCGCGAGCCGCCCCCTGACCGTATGGGGGCCGCGACGGGGTACCCCCGGCCCCATCGGGGACGGGCCCGGGCGGCGGGGCCTGCCGCACCGCGTACGTTCCAGCCGGTCCGAAATCCGGTGGCCCGGGTGCGCCGACGCACGGACACTGACTGGTTATGCCTACCAAGCCCTCAACCGGCCCGATGTGTACCCGTGAATCGCTCGCCTCCGACCTCCGCACGCTGGGCCTGCGCCCCGGTGAGACCCTCCTGGTGCACTCCTCGCTACGCTCGCTCGGCTGGGTCTGCGGCGGTCCCGCCGTCGTCGTCACGGCGCTGCTCGACGTTCTCGGCGACGCCGGGACGCTGGTGGTGCCGACCCACTCCGGTGGCAATTCCGATCCGGCGGACTGGGGGAACCCACCCGTGCCCGAGGCGTGGTGGGCGGACATCCGGGCCTCGATGCCTCCCTTCGACGCCCGGATCACTCCCACCCTCGGCGTCGGCGTCATCCCGGAGACCGTCCGCAACTGGCCCGGCGCCGTCCGCAGTTGCCATCCGCAGACGTCCTTCGCGGCGGTGGGCCTGCGTGCCGCCGCGATCGTCGACGGCCACGCACTCGACTGCCGGCTCGGCGATCACAGTCCGCTCGCCCGGCTGGAGGCAGGCGGGGCGCGGGTACTTCTCCTGGGCGCAGGCTTCGACTCCTGTACGGCGTTCCACCTGGCCGAATACCGGATCTTGTCGCCGCAGGAGGACAACTCCTTCGCCGTCATGACCCCGCAGGGCCGCCAATGGGTGACCGTACGCGATGTCTCGATCTCTTCGGACCGTTTCGACGAGCTGGGTGCGGCCTTCGAGAAGGAACATCCGGTGGTACGCGGCGCGGTGGGTGGTGCGGCGGCCCGGCTGTTCGACCTGGCGGACGCCGTCGCCCACGCCGAGAGCTGGCTGCCCGAACACCGGCCGCACACTGCCACGACCTGATCGCAACGGCGCCGTTTCCGGGCGCCGTCAAGTCCTTTTGTTGCTGGTGAGGAGCGCTTCGGCCGGTGGCGGCGCGGGATCGGGCGCGAGGGATCGGGTGCTGAGATGCGGGGGAGAGCCCCGGGGTACACCGTTGGATCACGAACTCGACCCCGCCGATCGCCGTGCATCCGCGTCACCGGCCGGGGTACACCGTGCGACGCTCGGTCACGGGGACGGGGACGAGTCCGTCGGCCTGGCCCGTTCCGGCCTCGATGTGCTGCTCTTCACGGAGCGGGCCGACCCCGAAGAACCGGAGGCGATGCTCGGCCCGAGTATCAGAGGATCGCGGAACTCACGGCGGACCGTGGCTACGTGGGGAGCCGTTCGCGCAGGTCGAGGCGGAGCCGGTGAGCCAATGGCGGCGGGAAACCGAAGGAGCATCGAATGGCGGCCCTCGGAAGGATCAGGCCCGTGAGCGGAGCTCCCTGTTGGGTCAGTCTGCCGACAGGCGATCTGCGTGCGGCCCAGACCTTCTACGTTGACGTCATGGGCTGGGAGTTCGTTGCCAGCGCCCTCGGCAGCAACTTCTGCGTGGCCATGGAGCACGGTCGGCCCGTCGCCGGGATCGGCTGCTGCTCTCCCGCCGCCAGACCGCCCGCCGTCTGGATCCCGTACTTCGCGGTGGACGACGCCGACGAGACCGCGGACCGGATCAGGGAGCGCGGTGCCACGCTCGCCGTCGGGCCCGTGAAACTGGGCGTGGGCCGTGCGGCGATCGCCGCCGACCGTGACGGGGCCGTCTTCGGCTTCTGGGAAGGCACGACCCTTGCCTGGTCGGTGGGGCAGGGCAGCGCCCCCGCACGGCTGGACCTCCAGACCCGACATGCCTTCGAGGCCGCAATCTTCTACGCGGAGATCTTCGGCTGGGCCGAACCGCCCGGCAGCTGCACGGTCGACTACGCGCAGGAGCACGTACGCGTGCAAGCCGAAGGGCGCACGGTCGCCACCCTGCGCGGCGGAGGCATCGAAACCGCCGCGGACCCCAGAATCAGGCCCCGTTGGATCGTCGACTTCCGCGTCGAGGACAGCGCACGGGCTGCGGCCGCCGCCGTCGATGCCGGGGGCGAATCGTCATTGGTTCCCGCACGCGACGGGCCTTCCAAGGACGCCTTCATCATCCGTGACCCGGACGGCGCGCTCTTCACCGTGTCCGGCCCATGACACCGACCGCCGTGCCGCCGATCCCGGCCGGCGCGACGCACGCGGCCCGGGAACAACAGGGCGATTCCGGGGCCGTGGGAGACGCGCCCGGCACGCCGTCGGCCGCGCCCGAAGAAGCCGTCCGGTCTCGACCACGTCCGGGCGGATCCTTGGTGCCCGCTTCCCATTTCCCGCTCCCCGACCCCCTGCACACCTCTCCCCTCCCAAACCCTCACAATGCCTGCATAACCTCCTATACCTCGACCACGCTCCGAAGTCGCCCCTCTACACTGTGCTGAAATCTCGGCTGACATCTCGCGGAGAAGCGAGGTACTTGAGCATCACGGGGGCCCCATGGGATTCGGCTTCGGGCAGCGGCGCAGTGGGCAACCCCCTGGCGAGCGGACCAGTTTCGTCGGACGTGCCGAGGAGATCGCACTGATTCAGGCGGCCTTCCGCGAGGCGCGGCTCGTCACCCTGGTGGGCCCTGGTGGCGTCGGCAAGAGCCGCACCGCGCTGCGCGCGGCGGAGGGGCTGCGGGAACGGTTTCCGGATGGGGTGTGGCTGGCGGAGCTGTCGGCCCTGTCCGATCCGGAGCTGGTCCCCGCGACCCTCGCCACCGTGCTGGGGGTCCCGGAACACGCCGGGATGCAACCCCTGGACGCGGTCGTCGCCCACCTCCAGGGGCAGCAGCTGCTCATCGTGCTCGACACCTGCGAGCACATGGTCGACGCATGCGCCGTACTCTGTGACGTCCTCCTGCGCGAGGCCGCCGAGGTATGCGTCCTGGCCACCAGTCGGCAGCCGCTCGATCTGGCCGACGAGCAGACGATGCCGATCGCCCCGCTCGGAGTGGGCGACGCTCTGGAGCTGTTCGCACAGCGAGCCGCCCGCGTACTGCCGGGCTGGGCCGTCACCGAGTCCAACCGGGTGCAGACCCTGGCGCTGGTGGAACGGCTCGACAGGATTCCGCTCGCGCTCGAACTGGCCGCCGTGCGTCTGCGCGTCGCACCGCTGGGCGAGTTGGTGGCCCGGCTGGACCGCCGGTTCGAGGTGTTCACCGGCGGGCAGCGTGCCGCCTGTGCCCGCCATCAGACACTGCGTACGACCATCGGCTGGTCCTACGAGCTCTGCACCCCGGCGGAGCGGTTGCTGTGGGCGCGCCTGTCCGTCTTCGCCGGGCCTTTCGAGCTGTCGGCCGCGGAACGGGTCGGCGGGGGTGACGGACTTCCGTCGGACGCGGTCCTGGAGGCGCTGTTCGGCCTGGTGGACAAGTCGGTCGTACAGCGTGTCGGCGAGGACGGCGCGCGCTACCGGCTGCTGGACACGATCCGCGAATACGGTGCCGAGCGCCTCGACGAGGACAGCAGCGCGGCCTGCGTACGCGGACGGCACTTCGAACACCATCGCGATACGGCCGCCCGCCTGTGGAACCAGCTGATCACGCCCGCCCAGGCAGAGCTGCACCAGGTGGTGCGCAGTCAGATCGCCGACATCCGGGCCGCGATGAAGTACGCCTTCACTGCCGCGGGCAGCGCTGCGGAGGGGCTGAGCCTCGCTGTGCGGCTCGCCCCGCACTGGAGGGCGACCGGCACCCTCTCCGAGGGGCGGTACTGGATCGACAAGGGGCTCCGTCTGGTGCCCGAGGACTGCGCGGAGCGGGCCTGGGGTCTGTTCATGACCGGAGTGTTCGCGACCTGGACCGCCGATCTCGCAGAGGCGCCGACCTTCTTCCAGCAGGCGCGGGAGTCGGCGCTGAACTGCGACGAACAGCGCGTGGCGCTGTTCACGGAACCGTACATCGGAGCGATGCGGGCGCTGTGCGGCGAGATCGACGAGGGACTGGCCGAGCTGGAGCAGGGGCGTCGCAGGATCGTCGCCGTGGGCGACTTGCTGGGCATCAGCATGGTCCATTACGAAGGCGCGCTGCTGCGGGCGGTGCTCGGGGACACCGACGGGGCCCTGGAACTGTGCGAGTTGGGGCTGGCCCATCTGAACGGCACGGGTGACCGTCAGTTCTACGGCTCCACGCTCATGGCGCAGGGCCTCATTCTCTGGCTCGCCGGACGCCACGAGGAAGGTGCCGAGGCGCTGCGGCAGGCCCTGGACGCCATGAGCGAGATCGGTGACGTGCTGGTCGCGGCACTCTGCTGCCTGGGCCTGGCCTGGCATGCCGCACAGCAGGAACGCCATGCGAGGGCGGCGTGGCTGCTGGGGTACGCGGAAGGCGCACGGCGGCTGAGTGGCGACCCGGTGGCCATGCTGACATCCGTGCTGGAACAGCAGGAGGCAACCCGCGACGCCGTGCGGGAGGCGCTGGGAAACGCGGAGTACGAACGATGGCACGGTGTGGGTGCGCGGTTGTCGGGGACCGAGATCCTGGAGGCGGTGCGGGCGGACAGCGACAGACCGCCGACGGCACCGCGTCTGCCCCGCGGCCGGCGGGAGCCCATGGCAACCGAGGAGCTCACCCCGCGGGAACGGGAGGTCGCCGCACTGGTCGCGCAAGGACTGTCCAACCGGGAGGTCGCCGAGCATCTCGTGATCTCCAAGCGGACCGCGGACACACACGTCGAGCGCATTCTCACCAAGCTCGACATCGATTCGCGCACGGAGATCTCACCGGTGCTGAAAGCCCGGGCCACGGCTTCGCCGCAGCCGCGCCGCGGCGAGTGACCGCCCGTTTCGGAACCGCCCGGAGCACAAGGCGCCGACACGGCGGTACGTATGCCCGTCCGGCCTCCGGTACGTATGCCGACGCCGGGCGGGTGACGGGGGCCGACCGCACAGATACGTGTACCGACCTGCGATTCAACGCCCCTCGGGGGACCGTGCCGTGCGGCAGGCTGGGCGTGCCGCTGGGGGCATGGAGCATCTGCACAGCATGGGTGGGTGCGGCTGTCGTAGGCCCGAGTGCTCCCGACCCCAGCGGCGCCGGAACCATGTGCCCGCGCTGTCGGCGGTGCAGGCGCATGATTCCGGCCGCTGAGACCTACGCCCGGGCGGGAGAGCGGGGAGGCCCTGATGGAGGCGTGAAGGCAGGCGGCTCACCCTCGGGCGTATCCCGGCGGCCCGGCTCCGAGCCTCGCCTACTGTCGGCGGATCTCGACCATGAAACAGCCGAATTCCACTGCGCGGACGTGCACCAGGGCCACCGCCGGATCGGCGAACACCTCGTGCAACGCGTGGTCCACCTCGGTGGCCCGATCCCTGGGGATCTCGATCAGCCGCCCACCGAGGATGTGCCCCTGAGCGCTGTAGGCGCGCAGCACCCGGCGGGCACCGTGCAGTTCGACCGGATAGCCGGGGCCGGAAGCCGGCCCGCCGCACTCCTCGGCGTGAACGAACACCGGACCGCACTCGTCGTACGGGCCCGGCTCGGCACCGGCCTCCACCGCCCAGCGACGCAACGGCGCGTAGGAGACGAGGACAATCCGCTCACCTGCCTCGCTGTGCCGCAGACAGCAGCGCAGCGGGGCACCGCCTTCCGGATCGGTGACGGGTGTCCGGGTGCGACCGGCGTCGTCCTGTTCCCGCAGTTGCTTCAGCACGGCTGCGTCGATGGCCCGCGCCTCATATGTCGTGGTCATGGCTCCAGCATCCGCGGACGTGCGCTCCCGGGCTGGCGGAAATCCGACATCGCGCTGAGGGTGCCGGTGCCTCCATGGCCACCACCTGACACCGCCTCCGGTCCGGCTGCTGCTCCCGCTGCCCGCCGGCAACGCTCAGCCGGATCCCAGGGCGTCGCGGACGATGGCGGCGGAGGCACGGGCGGCGGTGTGGACCGGGGCCGTGTCGTGGGCCGCACGGGCGAGCATGAAGGCCCCTTCCAGCAGGGCGATCACCGAACCCGCGGTGTCCCGGGCGTCGTCCGCCTCCATGCCCGCACCGGCGTAGAAGCCGGCGAGGGCATCGATCCACGAGGCGAAGACCTCTGCCGTCGCGCTGCGCAGGCCCTCGTGCGTACTGGCGACCTCCAGGGCCACGGTGGCGATCGGGCACGGGTCCGTGAAGTCCAGCTCCCGGAGAGTCTCCGCGGCGCCCGCGAAGGCGGCGGCGGTCGCGGTGGCCGGATCGGCCTCCGGGTCGGCGAAAAGGCGGCCGATCAGCTCCAGGTAGCCGGCTCCGGAGGTGCGGACCACCTCCTCGCCGAGCTGGGCCTTGCCACCGGGAAAGAAGTGGTATGCCGAGCCGTAGGGAGCCCCGGCCTCCGAGACGATCTGCTTCATGCCGGTCGCCGCGTAACCCTGGCGCCGGAAGAGTTCGGTGGCGGCGGTGACGATCCGCTGCCTGGTGTCGCCGGTGGTCCTCATGCCGGATAGTCTCTCACTAGATCGGTCTATCAAGTAGCGGTCACGGGGAGGCCACGCGATGCCGGAGATCGAACTGGGCGCCGGAACCATCGAATACACCGACACCGGGAACGGCACGGGCGGGACCGTGGTGCTCGTCCATGGGCTCGCCTTCGACGAGTCGGTCTGGGACACCCTCGTGGAAGACCTGCGCGAGGATTTCCGTGTGGTGGTTCCCGTACTGCCGCTCGGCAGCCACCGCCGCCCGATGCGGCCGTCCGCGGACCTGTCGGCCCAGGGCGTGGCGGACCTGCTCGCCGAGTTCCTGGAACGGCTGGACCTGCGCGAGGTCACGCTGGTGCAGAACGACGCGGGCACGGCCCAGCTCCTGCCCGGCGTGCGCGACGAACGCATCGCCCGACTGGTGCTCACCTCCTGCGAGGCGCTCGACAACTACCCGCCGGGTGTCCAGGGCCGCACCCTGGTGGCCGCGAGCCGCGTGCCGGGCGGCCTGTTCCTGCTCCTCCAGTCCTTCCGGGTCCCTTTCCTGGCCGCCATGGGCAGCTCGCTGGGCGGCATGACAGCGCGCGGGATCCCGTACGAGCGGGTGCGCCGCTGGTACCGGCCGCTGCTGACCGACCGGGCGATCCGCCGGGACCTCGCCCGCTTCCTGCGCTCCACGCAGAAGGACACCTATCTGCGGGCCGCCGAACGGCTGCGGCACTTCGACCGGCCCGCGCTGGTGGCCTGGGGTGCGGAGGACCGGATGATGCCGTCCGAGACCGGCCGACGCCTCGCCGGACTGCTGCCGCAGGGGCGATACGTCGAGATCCCCGGGGCCGGAACGCTGGTCCCCCTGGACAACCCGGCGGCACTCGCCCGCGAACTGCGGAGGTTCATCGGGGAGAGCGGCTGAGGGCAGGAGGCCGTGGGTCCCTGCCGGTGCCGTTTCCTCGTGCCGTCCGGTGCGGCGCCGATTCACTAGGCTGTACGGAGCTTCACCGCGGCGGGGAGGAGCCGCCACCCCGCAACCGCTTCGTCGGTACGCCCCAGCCCGAAAAGAGGAAGCACCGTGTCCTTCGCTCCCCTCGGCCGGCACAACGGCGAGCACAGCGACTACTGCAACACCAGTCTGTGCTGCCGCTGCCAGCAGCGGAACTGGACGACCCAGCAGGGCAACGAGCGGCTCTGCGGCCTGTGCGCGGCCTGCTGCCGTGAATGCGGCAGGGCGCCGGCACCCCACCTGGACGGGCTCAACGACGGGATCTGTGTGGACTGCCGCGGACTCTGCATCCGCTGCCACAACCCACTGCCCGACGGAGGCGTCTGTCACTGCCAGCAGTGGAAACAGAGTCCGGGCAGCGACCCGATGCGCTTCATCATGCAGGGCTTCCCCCAGCCACTGCTCCAGGCCCTAGGACACCGGGTACCCCGCACCCTCCCCGACATCCTGTTCGAGGAGCTCGCGCACCGGACGGCCGCCCAGCTCCTCGACCGCGTCGAAAGGCGCTGGAGCAACCGCTGGTCCCACGCGATCCACGAACGCGACGAGGAGAACCGCCGCCGCTGGGCACCCCAGGAGATCGCCGAGGCCCTGGTGAGCCCCGGCGCCTGCTCGAACCGGGCGTGCGAGGACGGCTACCTCCTCGCCGACGGCGCGCCCTGCCCGTACTGCCGGCAGCCGGCCCACCGCTTCGTACCCGCCACCGCCGACGCGGTCTCCACCTCGGAGCATGCGCGAGCGACCGCCGCGCAGATCCGGCAGGCGCTCATCGGCAACCGTTCCGCCGGGAGGAAACCCGAGCGAGGGGCGCAGCCGGGCTCCCGGCCGGCTGCGCCCGCGGGCTGAACCGGAGAAGG
Organism: Streptomyces sp. NPDC002403; assembly: GCF_053593015.1. Classification (NCBI taxonomy): domain Bacteria; kingdom Bacillati; phylum Actinomycetota; class Actinomycetes; order Kitasatosporales; family Streptomycetaceae; genus Streptomyces; species Streptomyces sp. NPDC002403. The sequence goes on from NZ_JBSFBQ010000028.1 coordinate 18,247, forward strand.
ACGCAGGCCGCCGTGCGCGGCACGTCCTCACGCGTACGCCTCGTCCTGCGCGTCCGCGGAGTCCGGCCGGTCACAGCGGCCTGTGTCCTTCTCCGCGTACCCTCCGGGCTCAGTGCGCCGGGGTGGCCGGGGTCTTCGCCGCGGCGGCGTTCTCCTGAGCGAGCCGTTCCATGCCGCTCTGCGTCTTGAGCGGCTTCTCCTTGATGAACAGCACCGCGACCAGGGCGAGCAGCGCGAAGGGGGCTCCGATCAGGAAGACGTCCGCGGTCGCGACCCCGTACGCGTGCTCGACCACCTGCCGGGCCGGTTCGGGAAGGGTGGACAGGTCGGGGACACCGTGGCCGGCGCCTCCGTTGTCCGCCGCACCGCCGAAGCCCTTCGCCATCTCGCTCGCCACCCGGTGGCTGAGCACGGCGCCGAGCGCGCTCGTGCCGATCGCCCCGCCGAGGCTGCGGAAGAACGACAGCACCGAGGTCGCCGCGCCGAGCTCCGCGGCGGGTACGTCGTTCTGGGCCGCCAGCACCAGGTTCTGCATCAGCATGCCGACGCCGACGCCGAGCACCACCATGTAGACGCTGAGCAGCCCGAACGAGGAGTCCGCGCTGATCGTGGAGAGCAGGCCCATGCCCGCGGTCATGATGATGCCGCCCGCGATCAGGAAGCCCTTCCACTTGCCCCGGGCGGAGATGATCTGCCCCGCAACGGTCGTGGAGATCATCAGACCGAGGATCATCGGCAGGCTCATCAGGCCCGCGACGGTCGGCGTCTTGCCGAGCGAGATCTGGAAGTACTGGGAGAGGAACACCGTGCCGCCGAACATGGCCACGCCGACCAGGAGGCTCGCCACGGTCGTCAGCGTCACGGTGCGGTTGCGGAAGATGTCCAGCGGGATGATCGGTTCCTGGACCCTGGACTCGACCAGCACCGCGACCGCCAGCAGGACCACACCCGTGGTGACCAGGGCGGCGGTCTGCCACGAAGCCCAGTCGAAGCGGTTGCCCGCGAGGGTCACCCACAGCAGCAGTGCGCTGACCCCGCTCATGATGAGGAGGGCGCCGAGGTAGTCGATCTTCACTTCCCTGCGGACCGTGGGCAGCTTCAGGGTCAGCTGGAGCAGCACGATCGCGAGCAGCGCGAACGGCACACCGATGAAGAAGCACCAGCGCCAACCGAGCCAGGAGGTGTCCACGAGTACACCGCCGATGAGCGGTCCCGCGACGGTGCCGACGGCGAACACGGCGCCGAAGATGCCGGAGTACCGGCCGAGTTCACGCGGCGGAATGATCGCCGCCATCACGACCTGGGCGAGCGCCGTGAGACCGCCCGCGCCGATGCCCTGCACCACACGGCTCACGATGAGCAGGCCGACGCTGTGCGAGAAGCCGGCGACGAGCGAGCCGACGATGAACATCGAGAGGGACAGCTGGATGAGCAGCTTCTTGTCGTAGAGGTCGGACAGCTTGCCCCAGATCGGGACGGTCGCCGTCATCGCCAGCAGCTCGGCGGTGACCACCCAGGTGTACGAGGACTGGCTGCCGTGCAGGTCGGCGATGATCCTGGGAAGTGCGTTGGAGACCACGGTGGACGCCAGGATGGCCACGAACATGCCGGCCATCAGGCCCGACATGGCCTGGAGTATGTGACGACGCGTCATGGCTGGTGCGGCCCCCTCGGGCGCACCGGCGGTACCGGATTCGGGTGTGACGGCAGCGCTCATCGGCTGGCGTTCCTCATTCTCTGGATTCTCGGTCGACCGGATGGTCGGGATGATTCGGTGATCGGGTGCGAGCCCGGTGGAGGCCCGGGGGCAGCCTTCAGTCGTTCAGACCGGCGGCCAGCGAGGCGAAAGCCTCGTGATAGATGCTCTGGAACGTACGGGTACGGCCGGAGGCCACCCAGAGCTCGACGGCGGCGCGCACGGCGGCGATCGCCACGTGCGCGAGCAGCCTCGGGTAGAGATCGGACTCGGGATCCTGGCCGAGTCGCTCCGCCACGGCAGCGATCAGTGCGCGCTCGTCCGCACCCTGGGCGGCCAGGAAGCCGGACAGCAGAGAGGGGCTCGTCCTGAGCACCGCCATCTGGAGTTCCCAGCGTTCGTGGTCCTCCTCGATGTGGGCCAGCTCCTGGCCGATCGCCTCGCGCAGGGCGATGAGCGCCGTGAGTTCGTCCGGCGCGTTGAGTACCGCCCGACGGGTCCGCTCGGCGTTGTCCTGGGCGGGGCGGGTGATCGCGTCCTCAAGGCACGGGAAGTAGTTGAAGAAGGTGCGCACGGATACGCCGACCGCGTCGGTGACCGCTTCCACGGTCACGTTCTCGATACCGCGGTCCGCGGCCATGCGCAGCGCGGCGTCGGCCAGGGCGTCACGCGTCGCGCGCTTCTTGCGTTCACGCAGCCCGAGAGGCGGGTCGGGGGCACTCATGAAGTGCATGCTATGCAAGTTTGCGTGTAGTGCAAAATTCTGGGGGCGGCGGGGGCCACCCCCGCCGCCCGCTCCGGCCCGATGAGCCGCTCAGGGCGTCTCGTGCGCCGAGGCCGGGTACATCATCCCTTCCACGGAGAGGAGTTCGGTGATCCGCTCGGTGAGGTCCTGCCCGAGCAGCGGCCCGCCGTCCGCCGAGCGGATACCCGGGGTCTCACCCGTCAGTACCCGGCCCACGCGGCCGCGCCCCGCGCTCAGCACCTCGCCCGTGACCGGCACGTCGTCGGCGAGCAGCGCGGCCACCACCGGCGCGACCGCCTCGGGCGGTGCCTCCTCCCGCATCCGCTCCAGCACCTCGGGCTCCACACCCTCGGTCGCCGCCGACATCCGCGACCACGCCACCGGAGCCACGGCGTTGACCCGGATGCCGTGCGGGGCCCCCTCGGCGGCCAGCGTCCGCGTCAGGCCCACGATCCCCGCCTTGAGCAGGGAGTATGCGGCGTTCCCCGCCATCCCGTACAGACCGGCCGCCGAGGTGACCAGGACGACCCGGCCCCGGCCGCGCTCCGTGAAGCGGGGCCAGGCCGCGCGCACCAGACGCCAGGCGCCGAAGGCGTGGATGGCCGTCATCCGCTCCAGCAGGCCCTCGTCGATCTCGGTGAAGTCCAGCCCCGGCCGGTAGATCCCGGCGTTCGCCACGACCCCGTCGACCGAACCGAACTCGGCACACGCCAGGTCGATCAGGGACCGGGTCCCCCCGAGACTGCTCGCGTCCGCGGTACTGGCCACCGCCGTCCCACCCGCCGCCCGGATCTCCTCGGCCACCCGCGCCGCCGGGCCCGAGTCCCGCCTCCCGGAGCCGTCCGTCGCCGTCCCGAGGTCGTTCACGACGACCCGGGCGCCGCGCCCGGCCAGGTCGAGGGCATAGGCCCGGCCGAGACCCCGGCCGGCGCCGGTGACGACGACGGAGCGCCCGTCCAGCCTCAGGGTGTCCCGCGTCATGCCGACACCTCCGGGCCCAGCGCGAAGCCCCGGTAGCCCGACCGCGCGACCTCCTCGCACCGCTCCCGGTAGTGGTTGAGGCCGCCCGCGTACGGCATGAACACCCGCGCCTTTCCGTCCACGTTGGCACCCACGTACCAGGAGTCGGCACGCGGGTAGAGGGTCGAGTCGGCGACCTCGTTGACATGGGCGACCCAGGAGTCCTGCGCCTCGGGCCTCGCCTCGATCCGGTCCGCCCCGTCCTCGCGGAGCCGTCGCAGACAGTCCACGATCCAGTCGACGTGCTGCTCGACCGCCCGCACCATGTTGACCAGCACTGAGGGGCTGCCCGGCCCGGTGACCGTCAGCAGATTGGGGAAGCCGGCCACGGCGAGGCCCAGGTACGTGCGCGGTCCCGAGGACCACTGCTCCTTCAGGGACCGGCCGTCCGTCCCGCGGATGTCGATCCGGGTGAGCGGCCCGGTCATGGCGTCGTAGCCGGTGGCCAGCACCAGCACCTCGGCCGGGTACGTACCGCCTTCGGTGCGGATGCCGTCCTCGGTGATCTCCACGAGCGGCTCGGCCCGCAGGTCGACGAGGTCGACGTTCTCCCGGTTGTACGTGGTGAAGTAGCCCGAGTCGACACAGATGCGCTTGGTGCCGATGGGGTAGTCCAGCGGAACGAGCTTCCGCGCCGTCGCAGGGTCGTCCACGGCCTCCCGGATCTTCTCGCGGACGAACACCGCGAGGTGCTCATTGGCCTTCCCGTCCGTCAGCACATCGGTGAAGACCGACATGATCTCGGTCCCGCCGATGGCCCACTTGCGCTCGAAGGCGGCCCGGCGCTCCTCCTCGCCCACGTCCAGGGCCGAACTGCCGGTGGAGGCGATGTAGAAGCCGGAGAAGCCGGTACGGGCATAGGTGCGCAGCTCCTCCAGTTCCGTCCTGGCGCGCCAGCTCTCCCGACCCGAGAGCGGCCGGTTGCGGGCCGGAAGGCTGTAGTTGGGGGTGCGTTGAAAGACCGTCAGATGACGTGCGTGGGCGGCGAGTTCCGGAATCGCCTGGATTCCGGAGGAGCCGGTGCCTATGACGGCGACGCGCTTGCCCGCCAGGTCCACGCCCCCGTGCGGCCAGCGGCCGGTGTGGTGCACCTCGCCGCGGAAGGCGTCGAGGCCGGGCAGGTCGGGGACGCGGGATGCGGACAGGCAGCCCACGGCGGTGACGAGGAACCGCGCGCGTGCGCGGCGGCCGTCGTCGGTCGTCAGCAGCCATGTCCTGCTCCCCTCCTCCCAGACGGCGGAGGCCACCCGCGTCTCGAAGGAGATCAGCGGCCGCAGGTCGAAGCGGTCCGCGACATGCCTGGCGTACCGCAGGATCTCGGGCTGGGTGGCGAAGCGCTCGGTCCAGTCCCATTCGGCGTGCAGCTCGGGGGAGAAGGAGTAGCAGTAGTCCAGGCTCTCGACGTCGCAGCGGGCTCCGGGATACCGGTTCCAATACCACGTGCCGCCGACGTCGTCGCCCGTCTCGAAGGCATGGCAGCTGAATCCGTGCGCGCGCAGCTGGTGCAGGGCGTAGAGGCCACCGAATCCGGCGCCGACGACGAGCGCGTCGTACGCCGGTACGGGGGTTGTTTGATCGGTCATGTGCGGCTCCTTGCGGGGGAGTGGGTTTTCAGACGGCGAGGCCGCGGCGCAGCGCGTCCAGCGCGCCCTCGCTCATGCGGCGGGTCACGGCCGTGTCGGGCACGAACCCCGCCGCGCCGTGGAAGGTGCCGGGGAAGAGGCGCAGTTCCGTGGGGACGCCGGCCTGCACGAGGCGCTGCGCGTAGTCCAGTCCCTCGTCGCGCAACGGGTCGAGGTCGCTGACGGCGACGTATGCGGGCGGCAGCCCGGACAGGTCCTCGGCGCGGGCGGGCGCGGCATAGGCGGGGACCGGCGCGGCCGGGTCGCGGTCCGCCCCGAGGTAGGCCCGCCAGCTGTGTACGGCGTTGGGGCGGTTCCACACCGGGGTGTCGGTGAACTCCCGCATGGAGGGGGTCTCCAGGCGGTCGTCCAGCTCCGGGATGTCGAGCAGCTGGAAGCACAGCGCCGGGCCGCCCCGGTCCCTGGCGAGCAGGGCGAGGGCGGCGGCGAGACCGCCCCCGGCACTGATCCCGGCGACGGCGATCCGCGCCGGGTCCGCCCCGAGGCCGTCGGCGTTCGAGGCGAGCCACTCCAGGGCCGCGTAGCAGTCGTCGGTGGCCGCCGGATAGGGGTGCTCGGGTGCCAGCCGGTAGCGCACACAGACGACGACGGCACCGAGCTCGGCCGCCCAGCGCGCCGCGAGCGCCCGGTCCCCGTCCCCCTCCTCCAGGACGAACCCGCCGCCGTGCACATACAGCACGGCGGGCAGCGTGGTCCCGGTCCCCGCCGGGCGGAAGACCGCCACCGGCACCTCGGGGGCGCCCTCGGCCCCCGGAGCGCGGTGCTCGCTCAGCTCGACGCCCTCGGGGACGGCGAAGGGCGGTGCGGCGGCGCCCATGGTCTCAACGGTGGCGCGCGCGGCGGCGGCGTCGCCGACATCGAGGGCGGGCAACAGGGAGAGCCACGGGGCGAGTTCGGGATCGACGGGCAGAGGAAGGGGCACGGGGGCCTCCGGTGGACGACACGGTGCGGCCCCGGACGGAGCGGAGGCCGCCCGGGATCGCCGCTGCTGACGTCCGTCAGTCTGTGTCCGCGGCCGCACGCGAGGCATGCGCCGGGTGGCTCGGGAACGGCCCCCGTCCGCGCCGCTTGGCGCCTTGCGCCCGGCGTACGGCCCGGACAGGGACGGGTCCACCCGAGGGCGCCGGTCACTCCCCGATCGCCTCTCCACCGCCTCCCGCGCCGGCGGGTCCTACGCCGGGTTGTCCCGCAGGCGGCGCAGGGCGAGGGCCAGCGCCAGCCTGAAGCGGCCCACGGTCTCGCCCAGCCCGTAGCCGAGTGCCGCCTCCGCCCGCGCGACCCGCACCGCCACCGAGTTGTGGTGCAGGTGCAGCTCCCGCGCCGCGGCGCGCAGCGACCCCGCCTGCACCAGCACCTCCAGCGTGGTCAGCAGCTCCGTACCGCTGCCCGGCTCCGCCGCGAGCGCGTCCAGCACGTCCAGGTCGCCGATGCCGGCGATGGCCGGGCCGGACAGTTCTCTCGCGAGCACTTCGAAGGCGCCGAGCGAGGAGTGGTAGATCGCGGGCTCCTCAACCACCGGCGCCAGGCCCACGTCCGAGCGCGAGGTCCCCGCGAACCGGAGTGCCCGCAACGCGCCCTCCCATGAGCGCGGCGCCTCCGTCGCGGTGGCCTCGGGCCCGACTCCGATCCGGAAACCCGCCGGGGCGAGCAGCCGCTCCGGCAGCGGGCCCGCCACGGCCACCGCGTGCACGGAGCCGAGCGCCGCCGTACGGCGCCGGCCAGCCGAGGCGGGCGGGAGCCGGTCCAGGACCGGCGCCATCCCCTGCGGGCCCCGCCCGCCGTCGACGGCCAGCAGCGTGAGCATGCCCGAGGGCGCGAAACCCAGCAGCCGCAGCGCACGCACCCGTTCGGGCAGCGGGGCGGTGGAGCTGATGGATGTCTCCAGCAGTGCCGGGTCGAGCGGTACCGTCTCGCTCCCGCGACGGCTCAGCACGGCGTCACAGGCCAGCGCGAGCCGCTCCAGGAGCAGTTGGTCGAAGGGCTGAGGAGCACCCTCTCGTGCCAGCCACGCCCGCTGCCCGCCACGCAGCTCCCGGACGGCCGCGCCCGGGGGAGGTCCGCCCGGCCGCGTACTGCCGTCCGGCCGGGCCGCGAGACCGTCGGGACCGGCCCCCGCCAGACCGACCGGACACTCGGCGACCCGGGCAGCCATGCCCAGTACCCCGTCGAGGCCGAGCCGTTGCTCGACGAGGGTGTCGAAGAAGCCGATGAGCCGCATGGCGCTCTCCGCCCCGGCGTTGAGACCGGCCAGCCGCAGCACGAGACCCCGCATATGCCTACCCCGATCTCCCCCGTCGCAGAGGTGCTGTGATCTTGCGACGAGTGTCGTCCACCGCGGCGGACCGGGGAAGAGGGGCGGCCGGGCTCCGCGCACGGACCTCGGCGGAGCCTCAGCGAGCGGACCCGCTCCGTGGCAAAGTGCTGGTGTGATCACGGTGACGGTGGAGCCTTTCCTGCCGCGGCACGCGGCGGCAGCTGATCTCGCTGCCTGGTGTGGGGTGTTCAGCGACGGCTACCGGGAGTCGTCCGGCAGCTCGGTGCCGCGATCCGCTCTGGCCGGGCGGCTTCTGGACGAGGAGCCACCGGCGATGCGCTGGGCCGCTCGTGGCGATTGCGGCGAAGCGGTCAGCGGGGTCGCGGAGCTGCGGTCGCAGCCGCACCGGCCAGGTACTGGCTTCCTCCGCCTGTTCGTTGCGCCGCCGGCCCGCCGCAACGGCATCGGCACCGCGCTGCTCCTCGAAGCCGTGCGGGCTGCCGGCAAGGCCGGGATGGACGGGTTGCAGAGCACGGCACTGGCCGGTGCCGCCGGCGAGTCCTTCACCCGTAACGTTCCGGGCCTGCGCGTCGTGCTGAGTCTGGAACTCCAAGAACAGCGGCTCGACCAGGAGCGGGTGCTGGCACGCTGCCGGGACCTGGTGGCGAGCCGGCCTTCCGCCTACCGGCCGGCGCATTGGATCGGACCGGCCCCCGAGCGACTGGCCGCCTCTTTCGGGCGGGTGATGGGCCATGTGCTCGATGCCCCGGGCGCCGAGCTGCAGATGTCCTCCCGGACGTGGGACACCGCTGCGGTACGCGCGTGGGAGGCGTCGATGACCACAGGTGGTGAGCGACTGATGGTGAGCGCTGCCGTGGACTCGGCCTCCGGCGAGGCCGTCGCTGCCACGGTGGCCACCGTTCCGGCGAGCGGTGGGCCCGTGGCCGACCAGCACGACACCGCCGTCCTCCCCGGACATCGACGACAGGGACTGGCCCGATGGATCAAGGCTGAACAAGCCGTCCGGCTCCACGAGTACTTCCCCGGAGTCCGCGCCGTCACCTCGACCGTGAACCAGGAGAACCTGCCCATGACAGCGGTCAACCGATCGCTGGGATACCGACGGCTCTCCGGAAGACTGCTGGTGGAAGCACCGGTATCGGCCGGACAGGCCAACCCGTGATCCATACGGAAGACCCTGGTTCTCCGGGAGTCGGCGCGCGGCGTGGTTGCGGTCTGCGGAGTCGATTCCAGACGTAGATGTTGATGGTCCGCACAGGTAGAGTCGTCGTGTGCCTGAACTGATAGCGCCGACTGCCCTCCTCCATTCCGCCTGGCTGGAGGCCCATGAGGAGTGGGGGCCCGGTGCCCACGAGGACGGGTTCGGGCTGATGACCTCCGACGAGGTCCACTCGTCGGCGGGATTCGAGGCCTGGGTGGCGCGGCTGACAGCCGAGCCGAATCCGGCGGGGCCGCTGGAGGCCCACCGGATGAGCTGCACGTACCGATGGATCGTCGAGGACGACACGGTGCTCGGCGGGATCGCGCTGAGGCATGGGCCCGGCATCGTGCTGGAGACCGGCCACATCGGCTACGGCATCCGGCCCTCTGCGCGCCGACGCGGACTGGGCACCTGGGCGCTGGGCCGCATGCTCGACGAGGCTCGGGTGCTCGGGCTGGACCGGGTACTGCTGATCTGCGCGAAGGACAACACCGCCTCGGCAAAGACGATCGAGCGTCACGGTGGCGTCCTGGAAGGCATCAGTGACACCGGGTCCGGGGCCGCACGACGCTACTGGATCGAGATTCAGTAGCCTCACCGCCGAGCGCGAGACCAGGTCTGTCAGCTGTGGTCGCTGCGGGCGCCCGCAGCGAGAAGCACGGCGATCGTCTCGGGGTAGGGCCCGGTCATCGCCCACTGGAGCGGTGAATGACCCGTGCCGTGGTCTTCGCGGAGATCGGGATCGGCGCCGTGGGCGAGGAGGGCGCGCACCGTTTCGGTATGGCCCCAGCATGCGGCCGCGCACAGGGGAGTTCCTTCCGTGCCGTGTCCGCTTTCGGTGTCGGGCAGGGCCCCGGCTGCCAGTAGGCAGCGGACGTTGTCGGCGGCTCCATGGACCGATGCGGCGTACAGCGGTGTGGTGCCTTCGGCATTGCGGGCCTCCGGGCAGGCCCCGGCTCTCAGCAGGGCGTTGATCTGAGCGCGGTCGCCGAATGTGGCCGCCCTGACGAGACGCGTTGACAGTTTCTTCAGCCGTCGTCTGTTCACAATCGCCCAGACTAACCAGGACCCGGTGAAGGGCTCGGAACCGGCCTGTGCCGATCGCACCGCCCTTGAGCGCCGCACCACGAGCGTTGCGGGACTCGATTCCGCACCGCTCGACGATGGCGGCGAAGCCATTGCGACGGCACCCGGCCGGGACCGGGCGCGGCTGACCGTGTCGGTCGCCCGAGGCAAGCGTGGGGAGTCGGCGGCGTTTCGGCCAAGATCGCTCCGAGTGGCCTCCGTGCGCGGCAACGGTCGGTGCATCCCGCATGCTCCGTTTCTCGCTCTGCCATGCGGATTCCATCGCGTCTCAAACACATGTGTTCGAAAGGGCTGCCGGGTCGTTGAGCTCCACGACAGGCCCGAACGACCTTCCAGGGAGCCCAGTTGACCTCGACCGACACAGAGAAGCAGCAGCTCACAGAGGTACCGTCACCACCACCTCCGGCGCAGTTCAGCTACAGCGGGCAGTACGCGGTCAATCCGCTCGCCGAGGTCTCCTTCCGGAAGATGTGCGGGCAGATCCCGAAGGTCCTGCACCGGATCGCCCGGCTGTCCTGGCGGACCGACCGCAGCGCGGTGCGGCTGCTGGTCGGGTGCCAACTGCTGACGGGCCTGTCCGCAGCAGTCCTCCTGACGGCGACGGCGCGGGCGATGAAGCCCGTCCTCGGAACCGGCGCCGTGGCCGAACGGCTGCGCGACGCCCTGCCGGCGCTCCTCCTCGTGGCCGTCGCGGCGGCCCTCGCACGAGCGGCGGGTGCGACGGCCATGTACGCCGAGCGGCGGATCACCCCGAGGCTGACCACCGAGACGGACACCGCCCTGGTCGAGGCGGTCTGCCGGGTCGAGGCCGCGGCCTATTCGGAACACGGCTTCGCGGACCGCCAGGAGGCTGCGGAGATGGGTGTGCTGCGCACCCAGGTGATGGTGACCGATGCCCAGAGACTCATGTCCGCGCTGATCCGCATGATCACCGCCGGCGGCGTCCTGTCGGTACTGAACCCGGCGATGCTGCCGCTGCTGTTGCTCGCTGTCCTGCCCGCCGGGATCGGAGCCGTCCTCACCGCGCGCGTGGACTACGAGATCCACTACGCCAACGTCTCCGACCGCAACGTGCGGGGCATGATGCGGTGGTGGTCCACCACACCCAAGTACGGTGACGAGGTCCGCGCCAACGGAATGACCGACTACCTGCTGTTCTGGTACCGGTCACTGTCCGAGCGGTGCGACCGGCGGACCCTGGCCGCTGCCCCGCGCACCCTGCGCATCGCACTGCTCTCCTCACTGGCCGGCGGCGCCTTCCTCGTCCTCACCTGGGCGGTCCTGGCCTGGCTCGCCGTGACCGGGCGGATCGCGCTCGCGATCGCCGCGACCGCGGTCCTGGCCGTACAGACCATGCTGGCCTCCCTGTCGCAGGTCGTCGTCAACGGAGCCGCGGTCTTCCACACCAGCCTCTACCTCGGCGACATGCAGGCTTTCCTCGACGCCGCGGCCGAACGGGCGCCCAAGCGCGGGAAACGCGAAGTCACCGGTCCGGTCGACGAGATCCGGCTCGACGAAGTCGTCTACCAGTACCCGGGAAAGAAGTCACCGGCCGTCGCGGGCGTCTCCCTGACGCTGCGGCGCGGTCAGATCCTCGCGATCGTCGGAACGAACGGCTCCGGGAAATCGACCCTGACCCGACTGCTCACCGGCATCAACCTGCCCGACAAGGGCAAGGTGACCTGGAACGGATCGGATCTCGCCGAGGTCGACCCGGCCACCGTCTGGCGGCACACGGGACTGGTCCCGCAGATCTTCGCTCAGTGGCCGCTGCGTGTACGGGAGAACGTCACCCTCGGCCAGCCCCGCACCGTCGACGACGGACCCGTCTGGGAGGCGATCGACGCGGTCGGGATGCGCGAGGCGGTCGAGGAACTGCCGGACCGCCTGGATGCCCTCCTCGCCCGCGAGATCTTCGGCGGTGCGGAGCTGTCCGGCGGGCAGTGGCAGAGGCTCGCCTGTTCCCGCGCGCTCTACCGCCGGCCGTCGCTGCTGATCCTCGACGAGCCCACCTCACAGATGGATCCGCGCGGCGAGCACGGCATCTTCGAGCGGATCAGGGCCATTGCGGGCGACCGCATCACGGTCGTCGTCACCCACCGGCTGGAGAACACCAGGATCGCCGACCACATCGTGGTGATGGAGGACGGCCGCATCACCGAACAGGGTCGCTACGAGGACCTGGTCCACGCCGGGGGCACCTTCGCCGAACTCCTGGAGCTTTCGCAGGACCGTTGACCGGCCCGCACCGCACCTCGGATCACACCGTGTGATCCGAGGCCAGTTCCACCACGGCATGACCGAGCCGGGGGCGGATCCACTCACCGTCGCGGGTGATGCCGAGCACGCCCCCCAGAAAGGCCATCGGGACAGTGCCGGACGGCGTCTCCCAGCGGAACGGGACACGCGAGAGATGCGAGGGGAAGTCCTCCTCCACAGTGGTCCCGGGACCGAACGACCTCTTGGGAACAGGTCCCTCTTCGGTGTACCGGTGGGCGAAGAAGGTGGTGATCCAGCCGGTGACACGATCGCCGCCGGACGCCGACTCCCACTTGTACAGCGAACGCCAGAAGTCCGGGTCCGCTCCCCACCCCGAGGCCGTCGCGCAGATCGTGTCCAGCACGGGGTGCAGGGACTTGAACCACGGCCGCAGGCCTTCGAACCACCCCTCCAGTTCACGTACGCGGGCGGCCAGCAGGCGCCAGTCCCGGCCCGAGCCCTCCAGCCTGATCCTGGGGATTCCGCAGAGCGAGACCCACTGGAAGCGGTAGTACGGACTGACCACGTCCATCAGCGCCACCAGCGCGGCCGTGGCATCGTCGGTGGTGGTGGTGGAGAACGTGGGCTGGAACAGATCGGCCACGTCGTCGCCGATCCGGGCGCGCAGCGGCTGCTGGACGAGATGGATCGATCGGCCCCAGTCCAGCGCCGCGAGGTCGTCGCGGACGCAGATGAGCTGCTGCTGCCCCGGCGTTTCGGTGAACAACCCTTCGTATGCGGGGGAGTTGAGGCGGATGTGTACGGCTGTCTCGTGCACGACGGCGTACCAGAGCAGGTCGGGCGACAGGCTCAGGGGCAAGTGGGCCGTGAAGCACAGGTGGATGGCGCGCAGAAGGAGGCTGGAAGCGGGCTCGTCGGCCTCCCGGGAGGCCGACGGCCAACCGATGAGCCGGTCGGTGCTGCGGTGGTGGAAGCGTGCTGTGCCGGGCAGCGCCGCACGCAGGAAGCGTTCGTTCCCCAGTTCGGTGAGCTCGGCGGCGAGCCGGGCGGCCCGGGTCTCGGAATCGGCACCGAGGCCGGCATCGGCGCTCTCGCCGAGCGGCAGGTCCATCTCGACAGCCATCCCGATCCCCGGCAGCATCCCTCGGCAACAACGTCCGGCCACAACAGCGACGACCGGCTGCGATTCTATCGAGCTGCTCCGGGAAGCATGGCGCGTCGCCCGGGGGCCGCGGACGACTGCATGCTCATGCCGCCGTCGACCACCAGGAGTTGGCCGGTGAGGTAGCGGGACTCGTCGGAGGCGAGGAACACCATGGTGTGCCCGATGTCCTCGGGAGAACCGAGGTACGGGAGGGCGTTGCCCTGCTTGAGTGCTTCGATGACGTCCTCGGGCAGGTTGTTCTCCAGGGCTGGCGTCATCACCGCACCGGGCGCGACGGCGTTGCAGCGAACGTTCTGCGGCCCGTACTGGACGGCGATCGACTTGGTGATACTGACCACCGCGGCCTTGACGGCGCCGTAGGAGGTCTGCAGGACGTCGCCGACGAGCGCGGCCACGGACGCCGTGTTGATGATGGAGCCGCCGCCCGCGCGGATCATGTGGGGCACCGCGTGCCGGGCGCCCAGGAGGGTGCTGCGCATGTTGAGCGCGACGGCCCGGTCGAATTCGTCCATGCCCATGCGCAGCAGGTCCAGGTCCTTGCGCGGGTTCGTGCCACCGACGTGGTTGCACAGGACGTGCAGAGCGCCGAACTCACCGACGGCCGCGGCGACCATGCCGGCGACCGAATCCTCGTCGGTGACATCCACGGTGACCGGCAGCGCCCGGCCGCCCGCGGCCTCGATCAGCCCGGCGGTCTCCTCGGCACCGCTGGTGTTGTAATCGGCGACCACGACCCGGGCGCCTTCCCGGCTCATCAGTTCGGCGGCGGACCTTCCGATTCCGCTGCCTGCGCCGGTGATGACCGCGACCTTGTCCTTGAGGCGTTCCATGGTCATGTCCTTTCGTCGTGCCTGGTGGTTCGGTGTGCTCTGTGGGCGTGCCGGATCCGCCCAGGCGTCCTGCCCCGTGGCGGAGCGCGGGACAGCCGGGTGAGCGGGAGTCCGAGGACCGTGGCGAGTACTGCGACGACGTGGGTCCACGGATTCCGCCCCGGCCGGCAGGACGTCGTCGTCGGATCCATGCCCTCTCCCCGACGCAGGTGTCGAGTTTGCACACAGCATGCAATGTGGTCGATGCATGCAATATTCACAATACATATTATATGCATGATGCACAAAGCCTCGAACGCCTCCAGCCATCGGTCGACGCCGCGCGCGCCTGGTGGGCTGGCGTCAATTCCGAACGGCATATTCACCGGTTCGGGTATTCGCCCGGTGGGCCTCACCGCTGTCGGGCAGGGTGGTGGCCGGGCCGGCCGGGCCCGCGAACGGAGCGGCGCCTCGGGTGCGTCGTCCGGGCCGGCCGTCGAGACTCACCGGAGTCCCGGTGGGGGAGGAGTTCGGCATGTGGGAGTTCGAGGAGTTCGGCGCCGACCACGAGGGCCGGCCCGGTGTCCTCCTGGCCGACGGCACCGAGCCCGGCCCGGTGTACTTCGACGCCGGGAGCGGTCCGACGGTCCACCGGAGCACCGACTGGTGGATCTACGACGGCACCCTCAGGGCGCCGCTCGCCACCGAGATGCGCGGCGCGTGCTCGTGCGGCTGGCGCGGCACGCCCCGGTACCCGCTGGACTGGGAGGCCGTCGACCGGCGCCGCCCGTACCTGTTCGACACCAGCGGTCCGGAGGGCGACTGGGACGTCCATATGGCCGATGTCCAGGACCGCGCCGTTGCCGTACCCGAAGACCTCACCACCCTGCTCGACCGGCTCGAAACACGTCTCACCGTCCTGACCGCGGACGAACCACTGGCCGCACTCCGCGCCGCCGCGACCCTGGAGCGCCTGACCCAGCGCATGGCGGCGGATGCCGTGTGCCATGTCGACGGCGTGGACGGGCCCCAGTGGGACACCATCGCCCAGGCGCTCGGTGTCAGCAGGCAGACCGCCCGCTCCCGCCTGACCCGCTACGCACTCCGTCGCTGACCGGCGCGCGAGAGCGCGGTCGCTCAGATCTCGCGACCGGCTCGCAAGGTCTTCTCGAGGAGCGTGAACGACTTGGACATGCCGCCCGGCTGCGGCTTGCCCGTCTTGCGGCCGACGGGCCGATAGCCGTCGTTCACGTAGTAGGCGTTCAGCCGCGCGTTCCCGGCCAGGCAGTCCAGCCGGACGAACGCCCGCCCCGCCGCGGCCACACGGCGCTCCGCAGCCCGGAGCAGCAGCCTGCCAGTCCCCGGCGGGGCGGTGTCGCGGTCCACCATCAGCCGGTGCACATAACCGGCCACCGGTGGCTGCGGGCCCCAGGCGTCATCGTCCGTCCACCACAGCTCCCAGGCCCCGGCCACGCGGCCACGGGCCTCGGCGATCCAGACCTCGCCACTCGCCATGATCCGGCGGAAGTGGTCCTCGTCCAGCTCGCCGGGCTGCCACTGGCCGGTGACGCCCTGGGTGAGCATCCAGCGGGCGGCGCCGTCGCGCAGGCGGACGAGAGCGGAAAGGTCGGTCTCGTCGGCGAGGCGGAAGCGCAGATCGTTCACGTCGTTCACGCCGCGATCCTCGCACGGCCCATGCGCTGTCACGGACTTGCCGAAATCGTGCAGGAACTACGCACTCCGGCCGACGCTGCTCAGGGGGAGCGGAATGGGTGGACCAGCTGGATCCCGCCGACGATATGGGTGTTGAAATCGTCGAGCTCCTCGGCGGGAACCCACAGTTCGAGAATCGTTCGCCCGCCGACCTGCCGGACGGGACAGCGGCGCAGGAAATCCGCCTCGACCTCGAAACGCGTGACGAACCCGGCCCCGTCGTGCTTCACGTTCCAGTCCCTCGCGATCCTGATCGCATAGTCCTTGTTGAGGACGGGGTAGAAGATGGGCTGCTCGGGAAGACGGGGCGGCCACGCGAGCCAGTTCAGTTCCCGGACCAGATCCAGCTCCTTGGGACCACTCGGGCGCCACAGGGTCGTCGTCGTTCGACGGCCGGTCAGGGGAATCGCTCTCTGGCATGGCGGAGGCCGCTGATGCGGCCGGTCGGAGGGGTGGACGACACCCGCACCGTCTGCCTGCGGGCCACGAGGTTTCCGTTCCCGGGCCGAGGGGCGCGGACCGGCGGGACGGGTACGGCGGGTGCCCGCCGAGTCCGCCTTCGCGCTCCGGCGAATGGCGTAACCGCCGCTGGGCCGCGCACTCCATGATCAATAACGTGACGCCCGGCGCGTGACCTCGCGTCTGTCGGACAGAGAAGGCGAGCGACTCCCAGTGAAACTCCCGATGGTGCAGCGCATGGCTTGGATCACCGCGGCGGCCGCGCTGCTGACGGTGCTCGGCGGCGCCCCGGCCGGTGCGGCCGGCGAATGGCAGAAGGTCGGTGACGACGCCCGCAGCGGGGTCAGCGGGCTCGCGTACGAGGGCCGTTCCGCGGACGGAGCCGGGGTGCACACCCTGGTCGTGCACGACAACAAGAAGTCCGGGCAGCGGCGTCTGTCGCGGATCACGCACCGGGACGGTCACGACGGGGTTCGCTGAGGTCAAGGGCAGCCTGGCTGTCCTCGTCGAGCGGTCCACGCGTAACGAGCAGGACCTCGTACGCCTCCGCACCGACACGCAGAAGTCCCTGAACGAGCTGGGGGCTGAGGTCGACGCGCTCAAGGCCCGGCGGTGGCCGCTCGGCATGGTCGGTGCGATGGCCGGCGTCGTGGGCGCCGCGACGGGGGCGATCGCACTGTTCCGGTGATCTGCCCTTCGGGACTGAGCGCCCGCCCTCCCGCTCCGGGGCGGGCGCTCTGCCATGCTGGCGGTCACGGACGACAACCAAGAATTCGTGCAGGGGAACGACCGTGACGGATGCACTGGTTCGACTGGACGAGGCGTACACGTTCTGTGTCGAGCGCCTGAGCGACGACGAGCGCCGCTACTACAGCGACACGCACTGGGTGCGATTCACCGCAGACGCCCACTTCGGCGCCTGACAGACATGGAGCCCTTGACCGCACCTCCGGAGCGGGTCACTTGTCGGGGTTCAGGACCTCGTCCTCCTTGATGATGATGTGCTCCTCACCTTCGATGATCACTACCTCACCATTAGCGAAGGCGCCCTCCTTGGGGTCCGTGCTTCCGTCGTTCGTCGGGTCGACCGCCATGCTTGCCTCCGGAGCTCACTACCGTGAATGGCCACCCTGCCGGGCAACTGGTCGGATTCTTGGCCATGTTCGATATGTGCGGCAAGTCCGAGATCGGTCACGAAGCGGAGGTGCGCGCGTGGGTCTCCCTTAAAGACATGCCTGGCACCTGTGGGGGCCAATCTGATTGCGAGGGCGAGGAGCGGGCGCGGAGCTGGTCGAGGAAGACCGGCTTCACGCCATCACGGACCACTTTGCCGAGGCGCATCCTGGCCGCTGACCCGGCAGGGCCGATGTCCGTGCCCGTCTCTACGGTGGGTGTGTCCTTTTCCGAATGGCTGCTGGCTGCTTGCTCTCGACTGGATCTGACGCCCCCGCTCGACACTGAGCGGGGGCGTTGCACGTCCTGCTGTCTGATCGACGTCGCCCCGTACGAGCCTGGCCCATGCGGCGAGGAGATGCCGGTACTCCTCCGTGCGCTCCGGGGTGGAGGGCTGGTCCATGAGGCGGCGGATCCGGGCGTTGACGTCGTCGAGGTCAGGGGGCACCTGGCCGTCAGGCCGGGGAGGGGTGGGCATACCTGAACCGTACGGGCCACCACGGAACGAAGTCAGTGGAAGGCGCACCAGCCGCACCCTTGCCGCTGCTACTCCAGGATTCCGAGTTCGGTGTCTGGGCGGCAGTGGATGCAGGCCCGGACGCCATCGACGGGGGCCTGGAGAGCCTGCTCCCTGGTGACGGGCCGGGTGTTCCGTGCCATGTGGCAGCCGCCTACGTGGACCTCGGTGGGCGGGGCGCCCTGGCCTATGCCGCGCTCGACCACCCAGTCAGGGGTGGGCGGGCGCCGTTCCTCGCCGCGTTGCTGTTCGGCTGCCCGCTGCTCGGCCGTTGCGATCGCTGCGTCCACGGCACGCAGGCACATTGCATGCCAGGCCCGGAGTGTCCGGAGACGTGCCAGATCAGGTGGAAGGTCGATCACGTGTTCGATAATAGGCGCGCCCGGCAGGAGGCGCCTCTTCGGACGTGGTGCGTGCCAGACTGCGGACGGCCCCGCTGCATCCCCGCTGGCGGGGTTACCCCGTTCCGCGCTGCTGTCGGCCCGCGCCCCGCCCGGCCTGCACCAGGGGCGGGGTGCTCGTTCGTATCTCCGGGCTAGGACTCTTCGCCCGGGGTTGTCTCTGGCTACAAGGCGGCCCTCTTCGCGGCCATCTCTAGTGCCACATCAAGCAACGTTCGCCCTGCCGTCCTCTATCTCGCGAACGCATACCCACCCCGCCACGACCCCGAAAGTAGCGAGCGTGGGTACGTAGGCTGCGGACGGTGACCTACGACATCTTGTTCCTAAGGGTTCTCCCGGGCCGCACCTTCGACGAGACCCTGGAGGAGATCAACTCCGGCTACAACCCGGATGCCGACCTCAAGCCTATGAACCTGACTGGTGAGCAACGTGCCGATTGGGGCAGGCTCATGCAGCGGATATCGCGAGAGGTCGGTCCGGTGGCCTCCGAGGAGTTCCCCTACAGCCTGACCCTGTGGCGTGACGGGCCTGCTGGCCATCTGCAGCTGGACTACGACGGGGACTCAGCCCACATCGAGATCCCCTACCGCTACCCGGGAAGCGAAGCACTGCCGATCATGGCGGAGGCGTATCGTCTCGGGCGGATGGTTGAGGAGGAGTGCGGCCTCGAAGGCTACGACTACGAAGTCGAGCAGCCTGTCCGAACCGGCGATATCGACGTAGCGGCAGCCAGACTCGGTGGCATTGCCCGCTGGGCGCAGGAGACTCTCACCTGACCGGTGAGAGACCCTAGCCACGGCGGCATGAAGGGGCGAACGTTGCCTGATGCGGCACTAGCTCGTACCGGTTCTCTCCGGCCGCCTCGGCCGTCGCGGCGTCCATGAAGCGCTGCGCAGCTTCCCGCCACGGGGCCCACGCCTCCGCGCGGTACGGGCCGCTGAGTGCCTGCTCCTTCCCCGCTGCGGTAGCGCGCGCCAGTCTGATCAGTTCATCGCTCGGTTTTGCCACGGTGCGGATCGTAAGCCTTGCCGTGGGTCGCCCCCTGGCGGGTCCGTCGTGTGACGCGCGTCTCCGGGATGTGCCCTCGTCCGGAGGTCTTGAGTCCAGCGGTGGACAGCAGATCGGGGGCGGGCGCCCCAAACCATTGCGCGCAATGAGACAACCGGGCCTGAGATCAGCAATCTGCTGCAATCTCCACGCGCTCGTCGGCTATCCGCCGCATCCTGGTCGTCCACTCAGCGCAGATGGAGGGCGATATGACGCTCAGGTTCATCGGCACCACCAGCGACGACGGTGAATGCCCCACTCTCTACGAGGTCGAGGAGACCGGCGACATCGTGGTCCAGGGCGACAGGCTCACCGACCCGGAGCACCTGGAGCAGCTCCGAGACGTGAAGGATTCGGAGACGTTCGTGGTGATTCCTCGGGAGCTGCTGACCCGCTTCGCGCCCAAGGAGTGACGTGTCGGACCTGATTCCGTTCAAGAAAGCCTCTCACCTCTTCCAGGACTTCGAGCACACCGCTTGGCGGCTGGAGACGCGCCGCGGGTACGCGTCCGACAGGAACGGGCCGAACTGGGGCCGCTGGCAGAGTGGTGAGGACGTCAGTAAAGACCCGCCGGACGCCTGGCGTCGGAACGTGGCAGCGAAGACAGCGGCCGGGGCGCGGTTTGAGCGGGTGCGCCTGGTCGACGACCCGCTCACGCAGGGGCAGCAGTTCCTTCTTGCACGAGCTCCCAGGAACGTCGCGGCCGGCGAGGACATCCGCAACCTCTACCGCACGGCTGCCGACCGGCTCGGCCTCCCGGACTTCGATTTCTGGCTGTTCGACTCCCGCATCGTGATGCGGTTCGTGTTCGACGACGACGACACCACCCTCGGCGTGATCCTTACGGAGGACCCGGCTGAGGTTGCGGCAGCGTGCCAGGCCCGGGACGCCGCTTGGCATCATGCAATCCGTACCGCAGACTTCGCCAGGGCGGTACGTTCCAGCGTGTGAGCACCGACTTTCAATCTGCCAGGGCCGCCCTCGGCGCACGGCTCCGCGAACTGCGTGCCGAGGCCGGCCATGACGGCAAGGGTGTGGCCGCACTGCTCGGCTGGCAGCGCTCGAAGGTGTCGCGCCTGGAGAACGGGAAGCAGACCCCGTCGGTCGCTGATCTCGCAGCGTGGTCACAAGCGGTCGGCCGTCCCGAGATGTCGAAGGAACTGGCGGGCCGTCTGGCCGGCCTGGAGACCCAGTACCGTTCGTGGCGCCGACAGTTGGCTGGCGGGCATCGAGCCCGACAGGAACTGGCTATTGCCGAAACCGCAGTGACTCAGATGATTCGCGGGGTGGAAGTTGCCCGCATCCCCGGCCTGCTCCAGACAGCGGACTATGCCCGGCACGTGTTTCAGACGAACGCAGAGTTCCGGCAGACCCCTCGGGATGTTGACGAGGCGGTGCGGGCCCGTATCCGTCGGCAGGATGCCTTGTACGAGCGAGGCCGACTGTTCCGGTTCATTGTCTGGGAAGGCGCCCTCCACAAGTCACCTGCCCGCGCGACGTCATGGCCGCACAGCTCGAACGGCTTGCAGGGCTGATCGGCCTGGACACCGTCGAGATCGGCGTCATCCCGTTCGGCGCACAGCTACGACGAGCACCGACCCACGGGTTCTGGATCTATGACCAGCGGCTCGTCACCGTCGAGACGATCAACGCGGAGATGTGGCTCGATGACGAGGAGAACATCGCCTTGTACGAGAAGGCATGGAACTGGCTGAGCGAAGCCGCGGTCTACGGGCAGCAGGCGCGGAGGTTGATCACCCGCGCAAGGGCCTCGCTGGACCTCACGTAGGCAACCGGCGCCAATCCGCTGGCCCGTGCGCGCAATCCGGAGCAATTGGCGCGCGGGATCGGAATCGGCGGTTCTACGGTGCTGGTCATGCCCCCACGGACACGCAATCCGGGTTCGGAGTGGCTGGCTCTGTCTGCCCCGGACCCGGAGGAGATTCACCGGGTATGGGCGCAGGATCAGCTCGCTCATCTTCCTTCAGGTCGGCTCTGGCTGGCGGTCGAATCTGATCTCTCGCGATCTGTCGACGCGATGCAGCGCATAGGGCCGGACCGTCTGGGTCCGGTGCTCGTCTACCCGTCGGCCGATCTGGCGTGGTGGCTCGTCCCCCGCGGGGCCGAGGTGTCACTGGCCGACCTCGGACGGCTCACCGTCCAGCCCGAAGGATGGGCCCTGCGCTGCCCGCCGACCGACCGCTGTATGGATGGCCGGGGGTGGATGGAGCGGCCCGACGGCTCCGGTGACCTCACGGACCCGGTCGTCCTCGGCGCAGCGTTCGGACCGGGCGGTCCGATGCGTCTGTCCGTTTCGGCGTTCGTATGAAGGGGCCTGGGTCTTCGGACCTGCCCGACGTCGGCACCCTGAGCGCATACCAGCAACGGGGAGTGACCTGTGTGTTCTGCGGTACCAGCCTGCGCCCGGGGTTCCTCCGTGACCTGGGGGAGCGCGTGCGAGAGGTGCACGGCAACCGTGTCCGCTGGTTCCCCCGGTCCTGTCTCACCTGCACGAAGAAAGGAAAGCCGTGACGAGCCTGACGACTGGAGCCGGGCGGCTCCTCGTTGTTCAGCACTGGTTTCTATCGACGGTGGCGGACCGTCGCCGTGTGCGCGAGGAGTGGGAGGAACGCTTACTCGCACTGCTGCCGTGCGGGGCGCTGTTCGAGGCCGTACGTATCCCGTCCTTCCTCGGACAGGCCGCGGCCGGCACCGACGAGCAGGCCGCGGTGGACCGGTACCTTGCCGAGGCCCTGATGGGCCCCGTGATCTGCGACCGGCATGCGGGCCAGTACTACGCCCTGGTCCCGGCTAGCACGGCGCGGCGGTGGGGCGTACCGGGCTCCGTGTGCCCGGGGCGTGGGGCAGGATCTGGGTGCGCCCCGTCCTGGCCTGCTCTTCGAGGAGGGGGCGCGGGTGTACTGGTCGGTGCCCATGGGGTCTGCCGGTGAGCTGTGCTCTCCTGGCGCTGTCGCTCAGATGGTGATGGCGGGCCGGAGCATGGTGGTGGCCCGTGGATAGGGCGATCATCCGGCAGGACTGCACCGAGGCCATCGACCTGGTGTTCACCTCCTTGACTGACCGGGTGGAGCCGGAGGATGGGCAGGTGGACCGGCTGCGGACCGCGCTGACCGGCCACGTGCGGGAGCTGGTCCGTGCGGTCGGGAAGGACGTCGCTGATGCGACCCCCGGGCGGCCGCATGAAGCTGTCGCCAGGGGGCTCGCCCTCTCTGAGAGAGCCCTGGCCCAGCCGGTGCGCGGCGACGTGGTGGATCTGGTGGCCCTGCCACAGATAGCCCGGATCCTGCTGCTGATGTACGAGGAGTCGACGGTGTTCGGCGCCGTGCCGAAGCAGGCTGCCCTGCCCGGTGACTCATGGGGGTCTGCTGATGCTGGGTGACTACCGCGAGCGGCCGGTGGGCGCCGAGGAGCTGACCGCCGCCGAATCACCCGCCTTCCCTTCGCTGCTGTCGTACCTGCCAGAAGGGGCCAACGTGTCCATCGCCTTGAACAAACCCACCCGTACCCAGGGCGAAGAGGCCTATCGCGCGTATTTGGGCCACACCTACCAGTGCACCAAGTGCGTCCAGGGCGCTCCTTGCGCCGACGCGGCCCGGCTGAACCGGGTATGGAAGGCGACCCGCTGATGATGTGCGACCGCTGCCATCAGCCCATGAAGGCCGAGCAGTCCGAGCGGTACGAGATCCCCGGAGCGTCCGGCTCCGGCACCACGATCCTCGTGCACAAGCGGCTGTGCTCGATGCCCACCTGGTCCCAGCCGAGGCCGTACCCGCACGAGCGTCGCTACTGATCTCCCGCGTGCGGCTGTAGCTCGCGCAGAGCAGCCCCAGGCGGGCCCCCGCCCGCGCCCGAGGCAGTCGGCGGCCGAAGGCGCGGGTGGGCCTTTCACCCACCACCACGCGGTGACCGGCCTGGACGAGCTCGACAATGAGACGGCGCTCTCCCCATGACTCCCGCCCGTGGCTACGCCGATGGCCATGGGCGGGTCCTTACTGCCACGAGAAGGCTAGGGAGTGTCCCGCCACGGGCGGGAGTGCGCACGGTGGAGGACTGTTCTAGCGTCGAAAGGAGAAGGGGCGGTCCTGCCGAGCCGACGGGAGCGGGGCCCCAGACCACACATGCACACCGGCCGCGTCCGCTGCTCGGCGCCCTGGAATCCGTAAGTCCCCGGCCAATCCTTGAGAGCAGGTGGCTCCCATGCGCACGTCAGCCCGTACAGTCGGAGTCCTCACCGGTCTGACCCTCGCACTGGGCGGCGTGGCCTTCGCCGCCCCCGCCGCGTACGCGGACATCCCGGCCTGCACGAACATGGTCCAGCAGACGGGCGTCGAAGTTTCGGACACCGTCAGAACGGCGTGCACCCAAGGTGTGCACGCTGACCTGCAAGGCTGTGTGAGTGCCCTGACCGGGGCCGGCGTGCCGGGCGGCGCCGCGAACGGTGCCTGCCGGATGGCCGCCAACCCGCCGTCGTGACCGCCTCCCTACCGGCGTACGTCACCGCGGCCGCCGCACATGCCGCTGACGCTGTCACGTGAGGCGAGCCAGGCCCGATCCGGCACGCCGTCGACCGCTCATCACCGCAGGGGTCGTGCTCGTGCTCTTCTACGCGACGATCACGTTCGCTGCCATGCACCGCCCGATCTGATGGGGCAGAGGCGTGAGACTCCCGCGCGTACCCGAGGCTTTCGGTCAGCTTGGTGGCTGGTCGGGCTGGCGGAGCCTGGGACTGGATACTCGCAGGTTAAGACTTGTCCCGTAAGTGATGGTCGAGGCAGGTGGGTCATGACTGGCCCGGAGTCGGCTGCGGCGAAGGTCCAGTGGCAGGATGGCGGCTTCGACCATCTTGAGAGGCCATCCTCGTGCCGACGCCTGCCGACTACCTCGCACTGGCACGTGCCGAGAGAGACAGCTTTGTCCTGCAGCGTCTCGCGAAATGTCCGTACCCTTTTGTCTGGCAAGCCCTGGCCACCAATCCCCACACGCCGCCCGAAGCCCTCCAGGAACTGAGCGCGGCCCGCGACAGCGTCTGGAACGACAACAAGCTTCTTCGCCTGCTCGCAGACCATCCCAGTGCGAACCCTGTCGTTCTTCGAGCTGTCCTCGAAGCCGTTGCAGCGAAGCTCGATGAGGGCGAGCGGCCCTACGCCGCCGTACTCGCTCTCGCCGACCGGCTGGAGCTTGAGGTGGATGAGGTAAGGAGGCTCGGAACCCTTCGTGGCGCCTCTGCTCGTCTACGCCATCTGCTTGACCTGCGGCTGAGCGCCCGCATCTGAGGCGCCCCCTCTGACCGCGGGTGAGATGATCTTGTTGTGGCTGGTGTGATCACGGCGTCTGAGCCGTCCTGGATAGCCCCATTCACCGGGCTGAGCCCGCGTTCGTTCGGCAAGCTGGTGAACGCTCTGCGTCGCGGAGGTGCAGATCCGGTCCGCAAGGGCCGCCCGTGGTCTCTTTCCCTGGAGGACCGGGTGCTGCTCGTGGCGGCCTACTGGCGCACGAACTTGACGATGCGCCAACTCGCACCGCTCTTCGGCGTTTCGAAGTCCGCGGCCGACCGCATCATCGACCACCTCGGCCCGTCTCTCGCGCTGCAGCCCCGCAAGCGGTTCGCCAAGGACACCGTGCTCATCGTGGACGGCACCCTGGTGCCCACCCGCGACCACACCATCGCCGAGCAGTCCAAGAACTACCGATACTCCACCAACCACCAGGTCGTCATCGACGCCGACACCCGGCTCGTCGTGGTGGTCGGCCGGCCCCTGCCAGGCAACCGCAACGACTGCAAGGCATGGAAGGAGTCCGGCGCGAAGGCCGCCGTCGGCAAGACCATGACCATCGCCGACGGCGGCTATCCGGGCACAGGACTCGTGATGCCCCACCGCCGCCGCAAAGGCGAAGAACTGCCCGCCTGGAAACAGGCCCACAACACGTCCCACAAACAGGTCCGCGCCCGTGTCGAGCACGTCTTCGCCCGCATGAAGACCTGGAAGATCCTCCGCGACTGCCGCCTCAAAGGCGCCGGCGTCCACCACGCCATGCTCGGCATCGCCCGCCTCCACAACCTCAACCTCGCCGGATAGGCGAGCAGCCGGACTGGCCAACAACCACGTCCACACCCAACCGGAGATCATTTACGGGACAGCCCTTAGGCAACGCGGTTCCCATGGTTTTCCCTTGGGAAAACCATGGCGTGCTGGAGCGGCTTAGATCGGGCCCGGACGGGTTGATGCGGGCCGAAGCGCTTAGCGTTCGTGCAGGTCAGGTGGAAACCGCAGGTCAGAGCGCTGCGAGGGGCCCACACCGGGAGGGCTCCGACGGGGTCTCCCCGGTCACCTGGGACGGGCCGGAACCCGTCGACCTGGAGGCCATCGAGGCCATTCCCGGGATGCCGGGGGAGTATCTGGCACTCAGCAGCCGCGGCATCGTCTACCGCCTGAAGGTCGGCGGCGCCACGGCGACGGTCGTCGACTACTCGCCGCTGCCGGGCATCGGAGAGGGCGACGACTTCGAGAGCTTCGCACTTGTCGCCAGGGACGGGAAACTCGCCGCCCTGTGGGCGGACCGGGGAGCCGGCGCGGACCGGCCCGCCACGCTGTACGCGGCACAGTTGTCGTTCGCCCCGTGGGGGCAGCCGCAGTTCGCCGCAGTGACGCGTCGGGCCTACCTGGCGCCGTACCCGGCCGGCGAGGGCGCGCGGCACATCTCCGACATCTCGGTGACCGACTCGGGCCGGATCCTTGTGAGTTCGGCCTCGGACGCCGGTGACGACGGCCCGTTCGACTCCGCGGTCAGCGACGCGGGCCGTGTGACCGTGTCGGCCGCCGGCCGGGTGCGGGTCACGCTCGCGGCGCAGCCGACCGTGCTCGGCACGTTCCCGCAGTACAAGATCGAAGCCGTTGAGTGCCTGCCCGGCTCGGCCGATGCCCTCCTGGGGACCGACGACGAGAACCTCGGCGGCTACGTACGGACCATGCCGCTCTGCGGAACCTGACACCGCCGCCAGGTGCTGCGGGCCCGGACGGCGGACCGCTGTCCTTCGCGTGACGCGCGATCGAGGTCACCGCCCGGATCGGGCCCGGCGCGGTCCCGGCCGCGCGGATCGAACGCCGCCTCGTCGGAGAAGAGCGGTATCCCGGTGCCGATGGTCGTCGGGCGCAGCTTGACGATCAGTGCGCCGGTCTCGGCGTGCAGCGCACCGGAGAGCTCCGCACCGCCGATCAGCCGGATGTCCTTGCAGTCCTGCTGCTTCGACTCCCGTACGGTCGCCACCGGATCGTCGGCAACCAGTTCCACGGCCGGGTCCGGGCTCGCGCCCGGCGTGCGGTCGGCCGGGCGAGTGGCGTCACTCTCGCCGGCGGGGGAGGCCGGAGACCCCCCACAGCTCCGTGATCCGTCCGCCGTCCACGCGGAAGATCTCCATCATGGTCGGGCCCGTGTCCGGTGTGCCGCCGCCCGGAACTCCGTGCATCACCGAGCGAACGGCGACCTTGTCGCCGTCCACGAGCATGTCCTCGACTGCGACACGGACCTCGGGGTACGCCGCGAAGAGCCCGGACCAGGCACGGGAGACGGCAGCGACGCCTGTCGTCCCCAGCGGGTGGCTCACGAAGTCCTCCGCGAGGATCTCTTCGAGAGCCGTGAGGTCGCGTGCGTTGAAGGCCGTGTACATGCGTCGGCCGACAGCTCTGGCGTCATCTGTCACAAGAGTTTCCCCTGTTCTCGGGACTCGACTTTTCCGGAACCCGACCGGGTCCGGACCGATGCGACGGGCTACTGGATGCTCCAGCGGTGCGGGTGGCCGGGATCGATGGGGCATGCGAAGACGTTGAGTTCGCCGGCACGGCCCACGACGACCTCGGTGGGCCTGGCGGAAAGGAACGCGGGCAGGCCTCCTTCTACCGGCCACGGCTCGTCCGCCGGCCACAGCATCGGCCCACCCACGGAACTGTCCGACGCCTCCGGATTCCCCGGCCTCGGGTGCAGCCGGGTGGTGGTGCCCCGGTACGCGGCGAGCTCCGGGAAGAGCGCTTCGACGTCCAGTGGCCGCGCCGGTGTGGTCCTCGTCATGGGATCGACCCTAAACACCAGACATCTTCGCCGACTTGGCACCCCCATGCTGCGCCGCCGCTCCCGCTGTTCACCGGCAGCACAGCTGCTCGGGTCCGTCACTGAGTGACGGCGTACCAGGTCGTCTGCCGCACCACGAACAGCGTGGGCGAGCCCACCACGGTCGGCCAACTTCTCGTGCTGCCCAGGACCACCGCCCGCCGCCTGCCGACCGTCTCCTGGCTGCACGGCACCACCGTCTACCTCAAGGACGTCGCCTCGGAGAACCCTGATGCCGCCGACCGACTCGCCGCGTACCTGTTCGCGTCGACCGGACGCGCGGTCTCGGCCCCCGACACCGACTCACGGACGTGGGCGACTACGACCGCAACGACTCGGTGGGGCAGGCTCTTCCACGCATCGTCCGCTTCTTCGACGAGGTCCCCCACGCCGGCTGACAGGCCTTGCCCCGCTCGGCGTCGCAGGTCCCGGTCCCGGGAGAAAGGCTGGGACCGGGGTCGGAGGCCGACGGTCCGCACCGCGTTTCGCACCCCCTTTCGTGCACCGGACGCCTTGACCCTTCCGGTTCCCCACCTGCTTGAATCGGCGGATGACCGAGACCGATCCCGATCCGGAGGCCTGGGCCGCGCTTCCCGAGGACTCCCATCCCTCCGAGCGCCTCACCGATGCGTGGCTGCGCGGTCTGGGAGCCAACCGGGCTGCCCCGGCGGAGGTACTGATCAGTCTCTTCGACGTGAGGAAGAAGCCCCTCGTGCACTTCCTCTACCGCGATGACCTTCCCGACGGTGTCCGGGACGCGGCAGTCGTCCACCACTCCAGGACCGTCCGCGGCACGGCGGCGGAATCGGGGAGGCTCTCGCCCCAGCAGTGGAACAGCCTCCTCGACGCCACCGCGGACCTGCCGTTCCGCGAGGCTCTGCAGGAGGTGGCGGCGGAGCAGGCGGCGCGGCAGGGCGAGTGCCCGGGGGCCGGTGTACGAAGGGGTGTCGACCCGGCCCCGGACCCCGGGTCCCGACCGCCTTCGGGTCCCGCCGAGATCGAGGCGATGGCGGCCACCGTTCCTGACATCACGCCCGACGACCGCACCTACGCGCTGTGGTGGATCGCCGCACTTCACGACGACGTCGACGCGATGCGCCGGCTCGCCGTGTCGCCGAACCTCCGGATCCGCCGCAGTGTGGCCCGCGCCCGGCACCTTCCGCCGGACGTCGTGGACCTCCTCGCCCACGACGAGGACCGCATCGTCCGCCTCTTCCTCACCGAGTCCTGCGAAGACGCCCCGGTGGAGCTGCTCCTGGAAGTGTGGAGCTGGTGGTCGGGCAGCTTCTCGTTCCCCGGGCGTCCCCGCAATCACCCCAACTTTCCCCGTCACGACCTGCTCCGCTTCGCCCAGGACCCACAGCCCCGGCTCCGCCTTCTGGCGCTCGACGACCCCGCATCGGGCCCGGCGCTCGTCGAACGGTTCAGCCACGACCCCGACGCCGAAGTGCGCGGCCGTGCGGCCGGTGACCCGCGCCTGTCGCCCGAATCCGCTGCCAGGCTGGCCGGCGACACCGAATACCGCGTCCACAGCAAGGCGCGGCAGAACTTTGCCCTGCCGCCGGACGTCCTGATCCCGTTTCTCCTCGATGAGCACAGCGCGGAGGAAGCCGCCCGCAACCCGTCGATTCCGGTGGCGGTCATGCGCCGCATGATCTCCCTGGCCGCAGCGCGAGCCTGACGGCCCGGCAGTCCGCACCGCCCCCGGGGATCCCGGAGTCCCACGGCCGGGGGAGGGACAGCGTGTCCGCGCCAATTCTCACAACATCTCTTTCGAAACAACTGTTGTAGGTCTATCTTCGGCGCATGGCCGCTTCCTCATCCGACGGGTCCTCGGAACGGGACATCGAACTGGACACCGCCGCCCTGCGCGTACTCGCCCACCCATTGCGCCTGAACGTGCTCACCCTGCTGCGCGAGCGAGGCCCCTCCACCGCCACCCGCGTCGCGGAGGAGCTGGGCATCAACCCCGGCGCGGCCAGCTACCACCTGCGACGCCTCGCATCCGGCGGACTCATCGTGGACGAGCCCGGCCGGGGCACCGGACGGGAGCGATGGTGGAGGTCCGTCCATCGTCAGTCGGTCCACGACCCTGCTGCCGCGCCCGCGGAGCAGCGCGAGGCCGGGCGCGCGTACACGCAGGCAGTCGCCGTGGCAGCCGCGGACCGACTGCGCAGAGCGGCGCAGGAGGTGGCGCTGCTTCCGCGGGAGTGGCTCGACGTCACTGCCTACAGCGACTTCCTGCTGCATCTGACTCCCGGCGACGTGGACCGGATGCGGACCGAGATCTTCGAGGTGGTCTGCCGCTACCGGCACGCAGCGAGCGAAGCGCCCGAGGGCTCCGCTCCGGTGGTGCTGCAGGTGCAGGCGTTTCCGGTGCCCGGTACGGCCCTGCCGCCGGCCGGTGAGGCGTGAGCGCTCACGACATCGCCCTGTCCGCGCGGCCCGCGTACCGGGATGCCAACGTTCTGCGCTGGCTCACCGCGTACACGGCTTCGGTCACGGGTGACGTAGTGTACTTCCTCGCGTTGTCCTGGGCCGCCACCCGCGTCGGCGGTCCGTCGCAGGTGGGCCTGGTGGTCGCGGCGGGGGCGCTTCCCCGGGCGGTGCTCATGCTCGGTGGGGGTGTGGTGGCCGACCGGTTCGGGCCGCGCCGGGTCGCCGTCGTCAGCGACGCGATCCGCTGCGTGGTGATTCTCGCCGTGGCCGCGGCAGTTGTGCCGACGTCCCCGAGCGTGTGGCTGCTGGTCGCCGTCGCGCTGGTCTTCGGCGTGGTCGACGCGGTGTTCGTGCCGGCCGTGGGGGCGCTCCCGCCGCGCATGACGGCGCCTGGGCAACTGGCCAGGGTCCAGGGACTTCGTGGTCTGTCGATCCGGCTGAGCAACGCCGTCGGTCCCGTTCTGGCGGGATCCGTGCTGGTGATCGGCGGCGCGGCCGGTGCGTTCACGGTCGCGGGTGTTCTCTTCGCCGCCTCGCTCGTCGTCCTGCTCACCGTACGGACCACCGATCCGGCCGAGGCGGAGTCACGGCGCACCTCCGCCTGGCGTGAGTTGGGGGACGGCCTGCGTCATGTCCGCAGCAACCGGATGCTCGCGCCCCTGGTCGTGGTGATCGGGCTGAGCGAGATGTGCTTCAGCGGTCCGGTCGCCACCGGTCTGGTGCTCCTCGCGGACGAGCGTGGCTGGGGCGCCTCGGGCATGGGATGGGTCGCGAGCGCGTTCAGTGCCGGAGCCGCGGCCGCGGCGCTGCTGCTCACCGTGGCGCCGGGGATACCGCGCGCCGGACCGGTGATGTCCGGCGCCCTGCTCATCACAGCTGCGGGCGCGGTCGCCCTGGGGCGCGCGCCCTCACTGCCCGCCGCTGTGATGTTCGGTGCCTTGATCGGCCTGACCAGCGGGTTCACCACCACCGTGACCGCTGCCCTGATCCAGACGGAGACCGACCCTCGATACCTGGGACGGGTCACCGCGGTCACGACCCTGTGCACACTCGGCCTGGCACCCGCACTCTTCCCGGTCGCCGGCGTCACGGCGGCCCTGTGGGGAGCGGACGTGTTCTTCGCCGGATGCGGTGCGATCTGCCTGCTCGCCGCAGCGCTCGGCCTGTCCGTCCCCGTGCTGCGACGTGCCGAACTCCGGCCGGCCGGGCCCGCCGGGCGCGCCGGAGGATGACGGCCCTGCGGTTCGGCGGGATCCTGCTGGTGAACGCCTGGCGCATGGGTTCTGGGGGTGGTCCGCGAAGCGCTTCAGCGCCGCACCTGACATGCGGTGGACGTTGTCGGCGTGGTCGCCGTGGCCGAGGTGAAGTCGCCCGGCCGGGCCAGGAAGAGGGCGGCCTCGTCGTGTGCGGTGACGGCAGTGATCAGCGAGTGCATGCGTCGCACCCCGGGCCGCCTCGTCCGGCCTCCTCGATCTCGGCGGTCGGATACGGTGTCCGCTTGCTCTCGCAGAGCAGACGGCGGTGGAACCCGGCCAGGACAACGGAGGTCCGGGCATGCCGGTCGATGATCGCGGCGATCGCCGGCGGAATCCTCTCGGATCTTTCGCCCGCGATCCAGTTGCCCAGGAACGCCTCGTGATCCACGTTGCCGCGCAGACCGTCGGGCAGATGGTGGCGGATCAGATGGTTTGCGATGTAGTGGCGGTCGTACGAGAGATGGCCGGAGAGGAACTCGGTCTCGACCCGGGACAGTTCGAACTCCGAACTCACGGCGAGACCGAAGTCCGTGAAGTAGACCAGCCGGCCGTCGGTCAGCACGTTGCTGAAGTGGGCGTCGAAGTGGACGAGCCCGCGGGATCTCATGAAGTCGGCCCCGTGCAGCAGTGCTTCCTCCGCCCACGCGTACGCCGGGCCGTAGCCGCCGCCCGGCGCGGCCTCCCTCTGGTCGCCCAGCCACGCGGCGAGCGTCTGCGGCACGTGTTCCAGGAAGACCACAAGACTGAAGGAGGAGCGGCTGATGGCCTCCAGACGCTCACGCACGGCTGACGAGCCGTCCCAGTAGGCGACCGCCCCGTCGATGCCTCCGAATTCGTCGGCGAATCCCGAGGGGGGCGAGTCCGGCAGGACCCGCCAGTGGTACATCAACGGAAAACTCTCGTACTCGCCGCCAAGGACCCAGCCCGTGGTCATGGTGTGCGCGGCCAGCTCGCGCCAGGCCCCGAACCCGGTAGAGCCCGCGCCGTACTGGTAGAACGTCGGCAGCCCGAAGACGTTCGCCGTCGACCGTACGTTCTCCGGCCGCGTCTCGGCGTACGTCAGCGGGATCCGTTTGACGAAGACCCGGGCCCCACCGGCCTCCAGCTCAGCGGACCTGCCTCCGATGCCGGAAGCGAGAGGGGTGGCCGCGGCCACCACTTCGCCGAGCCGACGGTCGCTCAGCAGCGACAGGTGCGTGGAGACGGATCCGTAGGTGGCCAGGCGAGCGGCATGCTGCGGGCCCGAATGGTTCATGAACGACTCCTCTGATGCCCGACCGCCGACACCGGTGATTCTGTGCGATCGATCGATCCTAGAGGGCCTGCCACGGCGAGTGATCTCGCGGCCCTGGAGGGCGTACACCCGAATTCGTCGGCTGTCGCGTTCCAGACCCCGGTCGATGGCGTCGCCACGGTCCTCGAGTCATTCGATCTCGCGGGGCAGCCAGGACCCGGGGCTTCCGACACGTCCGGTGCGTGCATGGAAGTCGCGCTCGTCCTCGGCCCCGGGCCGCGACGGGCTCACCGAAACCCCGACGGTCCTCGTGCGGGAGGCCGTAGCAGTCGAGGAACGCGCGCAGAAGGGCCGGTTGGCGGTCAAGGCGACCGTCGATGTCGGCGCCGAGCAGCCAGAGCCAGGCAGCGTGGGCGGGGTCCTGGACACATGGGCGACAGCGGCCCGCTGCCGCTGTCGCCCACCGGGTGCCGAGTGGCCGCCGGATCAGGCGGAGTAGCCCTTCGGCGGTATCAGGGTGGCGAGTTGGTCGAAGGAGAGGCGCCTCAGCTTCCTTGTGTGCCCATGACAGGTGCAAGTCCCGGAAGCCCAGACTTACCGCCCCGCACCCGGCGTTCCGCCGCGCTCACAACTGCGCAGCAGGGCAAGCCCGTCCGCGGTCGCGACGTGCAGGGACCTCCCGTCCCGGCGGACCGTGGTCACCAGACCGGCCGCCCGTAGCACCTTCATGTGCTGGCTGATCGCCGGGTGGGTCACGCCGAGGAGACGGGCCAGTCCGACCGTGGAGGACCCGGTCCGGACCCTCCGGAGGACGGCTGCACGCGTATGCCCGAGCAGTGCCCCCAGCGCGTCGCCGGCGGGTCGTTCCAGGGGTGCGGGACGGATCCAGTCCACGGCGTGCTCGATCGGATACACCAGGACGGGAGGCAGTGCGCCGTCGGCGAGTGTGATGGGCGTGGGCCAGCAGAAGAACGAGGGCTGAAGCGTGAGCCCGCGGCCGTCGAGGTGGAGGTGGTGGTCCACGGGGTAGTCGGCCTCGAGCACCGGCGGCCGCCAGCGCAGCCGCGGCCCGAGACCGGCCAGCAGACCCTCCGTACCGCCGTCGAGGAGTCTGTGCAGACGGACGATGCGGTCGGCGTCGATGTGCGCATGGACGCGCGGCCAGAACGGCGCGACCGCCTCCTGGTGGTACGTGCGCAGTGCGCCCCCCAGTCGCAGCAGGACGTCACCGTCCCCGCCCGCCAACGCATCCGTCCAGCCCGGAAGCCGGCGCGAGGCCGCGACCCGTGCCAGATCCCCGCGCAGGCGCGGACCAGGCGTACGTACGAGGGCGCCGATCGCGGACTCGAACGTCTCGCCGCCGCCACGGGTAGGAGTGAGGAAATCCGGAGAACAGCCGTGCGGCGGCAGCAGCGGCGAGAGGAACCGGCAGCTGTCCGAGAGACGTGGCAGCACCCAACGCCGCCACTCACCGAACACGGCTTCCCCGTCGCGCCGTTGAAGCGTCTGCACACTGTTGCTGATCTCCCACAGATGATCCGGCCCCGAGGCGACACGTACCCGCCCCAGGTCCTCGGGCGTGAAGTACACCCGCAACATGACCAGTCCACCCCCGTACCCGAACGACTCGGCACTCCGACCGGCGCGGAGCCGCGTTCCAGACGATCCCCGCGCGGCAGTCGCTGTCAAGACGCTCGTGCGCACGCGTGGGCCGTCCCGCGTCCGGCCGCTGTTGTCGGTGGCATCGGGCAGACTCACGATCATGTTCACAGGGATCGACGACCTCGACTGGGCGTCAATGAACCATGCGTACGGTGACGCGTCCGACGTGCCGCGGCTGCTGCGGGGACTGGCATCCGCCGACGAGGACGAACGGGAGATCGCGCTCGACGGCATGCACGGTGCGGTGCACCATCAGGGGGACGTGTACGACAGCACGGTCGCGTGCATCCCGTTCCTGTTCGAACTGGTCACGACGGCCGGCCTGCCGGGACGGGGCGGGATAGTCGACCTCCTCCGCAGCATCGACGGCGACGGCCGCGACGTGGAGAAGATGGACTTCTGGTCCGACGACGAGGAGGAGTACGAGGACTGGGCCCGGAATTTCGCCAGGGCGGAATCGGACATCCGGGCGCGCAGCGGACTGCTGCTGGACCTCTTCGACGACCCGGACGCAAGCCTGAGGAAGGAACTGCCCGGCGCGCTGGTCCAGTTGCACGACGACCCGGAAGCGGTGCTCGCGATCCTGCGCCGGCGCGGCACGACCGAACCGGACCCTCGTGTGCTGCCGGCGATAGCAACGGCACTGGGAGACCTGGGCGTCCGCCACCAGGAGCTCGCACCGCAGGTGGCGGAGGTCTTGACCGCCCTCACCCTTCCCGCCACCGACCGGACCGACGACCCGGGCCTGCTGCTGGCGGCCCTGGCGCAGCTCGCGCGCTGTGCTCCCGGCCGGCTGCCGGAACGCACCGTGGAGATGGCCATCGGCGTGATGCGGGAGGCACGGGAGGCGGAGGAAGAAGGGACGGCGCGAGAGGACGCGGCGCCCGCCCGGGAGACACCGACGATGATCTCGTATCTGCGCCGGCTCGAAGCATCGCATCGAGACTCGGTGAAGGCTCCCTGGGCGACCGACCTGCTCAAGGAACTGCACTACGCCCTGGACGACCGGGTCGCCGAACGTTTCGCGCTGCTGGAGGACCAATTGCGCAGCCCCGACTGGGGCCAGCGGCGCGAGGCGATCGACATGAGCGGCCTGCTCCTGTCGGGATGGCGGGGCCCGCACGAGGAGTCCGTACGGCTCCTGGGCGAGCAGCTCCGGGAAGCCGAACCCCGCATCGTCCGTTGGGCGGCCGGAGAGCTGGAGTGGCTGTACGCCATCGGCGCCCCGGCGGCAGATGCCCTGGCCGACCGGGTGGCGGCCGGACCGAACCACCCTGCCCAGGCACAGTGGAACGAGACCTCTTACGGGGCGGCGCTCAGCGCCCTCGCTGCACAGGGGGACGCACGCGCCGTACCCGGCCTCGTCGAAGTGCTGCGCTTTGGACATGTACCGGAGGAACTCGGCGGCTGGATCGCCCGGATGTGCCCGGACGAGGCTGCGGCGCTGCTGCCCGTGCTGGTCCGACGGCTGTCCCTGATCGACCCCGAGAATCAGCCCGAACGCACCGGGTTCCTGCTGGATGCCGTGGCCGCCGTCGGGCCGGACGAGGTGGTGGAGCCGGTCCTCCGCCTCCTACGGGCCCCCGGGCGCAGAGGGACCGCGGTGCGCACTGCCGTGGCACGGGCGCTGCCACGGCTCGGCGCGACGGCGCGGGCGGCACTGCCGGAGCTGCGAGAACTCGCCAGGAAGAGCGATCCGGGCCACCGCGTCGACGTGGCCGGCGCGTTGTGGTCGGCAGGAGGCGAGACGGATGTCGTGTTGTCCGCGCTGTCCAGAGGCCTCGTGGCCGAGCACTGGTTCGAGCGGTACGACGCGCTGCGGACGATCGCCCGCATGGGCGCCGAGGCGGCCGAGCTGCTGCCCGGCCTGCGCAGACTCCGGGAGTCGCCCGAGGACAACGGCGGGTGGGTCGCGGGCACCCTCGCGGTGGCGCTGTGGCAGGTGGGAAGGGACCCGGAGGAGTCCATGCCGGCGCTGCTGCACGCTTGGTCGGAGCATCGGGACAACCGCCCCGACGTGGCCGAGGCATGGGCGCAGATGGGACCGTCGGCCACCCCAGCGGTCCCGCTGCTCCGCCAGGAGCTGGCTGCCGCCCGACGCTACGACAACACGGGCGGCAGGGGCCGGATCCGCTACCGGTGCGCCAACGACGAACAACTCCTGCGGCACGGCCGCGCCGTGCTCGCGGAGTGCGGAGACCGATAGGGCACGGGCGGGGCCCACGGCTGCAATCAGCGCACCGGGAGCGTCCGGAGGCCGGCGGCGAAGTCGGCCGGAGGTGGCGTTCGACTGCCTCAAGGCGGTGCCAGGAGGCCCGTACGGCGTCGAACTCGCCGGCTGCTGCTCCGACGGGCAGCACGACCACCACTGCCCCGGCTTCCTCACCCGTGACGGGGTGCCGGCCTACAGCGGCGTCGAGTTGGTCGAGATCACTGCCTGAACGGCCCGTCCCGGTCGGCCCGCTCCTGCCGGCCACCCGCCCGTCCGCCTGGACGGGCGGGTGGCCGGCAGGACGCGTATTGACACTGGAGCGGAGCGACCTAGGCGGGGTCAACGCATCATGAGTGCCCGGCCCGGTCCATGCCGCCTCGCCCCGGCTTCCCTCGTGTGGCCGGAGCTACCGGACGCCGCTGAGGATGCGCCGAAGGGCGTGAAGGAGGGCCGGTTCGGCGGACAGGGAGGCGGCACGCCAGGCGATGTGACCGTCGGGGCGGATCAGTACGGCCCCGGTGGCGGGCAGGGCGCACAACCGGTTGAAGGACCCGGGGTGTTCCTCACGCAGCCGGCCCCCGTCGAGTCGGTGGACGGTGACGGGGATGCCGGCTGCCGCTGTCGCGGCGTCGGCCTGCTGCTGCCAGGCCGGGGTGTCCGCCGCGGTGACCAGGGTGAAGCCGGGGCCGATGAGGTCCAGGGTGGAGGTGCACCCGTGAGGCCCGCTGATCCGTGTGTGCGGGGCGCGGCGTCCGGGGTCACCGCTCGGGTGGTAGCCGGAGACGTCCAACGGTGGCCGGGTCGCGGTTGCGGGGTCGTCGGGGTCGGGGATGACGGCGGAGGAGCGGTAGGCGGCGGTGAGCAGCAGCTCGTCGTCGATGCGGTAGCCGGTGCGGGCACGTGCGTTGTCGGCGGACACGTCGATGACCTGCCGGGCCACCGGGCGGCGTTCGGCCTGGTAGCTGTCCAGCAGTTCCGGGGCGGCGCGGCCGGCCGTGACGGCGGCGAGTTTCCAGGCGAGGTTGTCCGCGTCACCGATCCCGGTGTTCATGCCGTGCCCGCCGGTCGGAGGAATGACATGGGCCGCATCTCCGGCCAGCAGGACGCGGCCGCTGCGATAGGCGGACGCCAGCCGGGCGTCCATGCGCCAGACCATGGTGTCGCGGACGGTCACCTCCAGGTCCGGGATGCCGGCCGCGGCCCGGACGAGGTCGTCGAGGTGATCCGGGTCGGTGAGGTCCTCGTCCCCGAGCCGGTGAGCGGGGTCGAAAGGGTACTGGTAGATCCAGTGGCGGTCGTTGTCCACCGCCATGAAGCCGCCCCGGCCGGGCGGGGTGAGGAAGTACGACGCGCTCGCCCGGTCGGCCACCACTTCGCCGAGCGGCGCCTCGAAGCGGACGCTCAGAAAGTGGCCCAGCCCCGTCGGACCGTCCATTCCGACGCCCGCACCGGTACGCACCGTACTGGCGGCACCGTCGCAGCCGACGAGCCACTCGGCACGCACGGTGCGCCGCGCGCCGTCGGCGCGGTCCTCCAGCACCGCGCGCACGCCGTCCTCGTCCTCGGCGAAGGACAGCAGACGCACGCCGAACCGGATCCGGCCGGCCGCCGACTCGCGGGCCCGCCGCAACAGGACCGGCTCCAGCGCGTCCTGGGAACAGATCATCCCTGGCGAAGGCGTGTTCACGTCAGCGTTCGCCGCGTCGTGGGCGACGCCGCTGCGCACGAAGTCCGGGTCGACCAGATCCCTGCCCCGGTAGAAGAAGACCTGGGAGGCCGGAAGGCCGACGGCGCGGACCTCGCCTTCGAGTCCGCAGCGTCGGAAGATCTCCATCGAGCGGGCGGAGACCCCGCGGGCCTTGGGGTGACGGGAGACGTCCGGACGGGCTTCGACCAGCAGGTGGTCCACGCCGTACCGGGACAGCAGGTTCGACAGGGTCAGACCCACCGGTCCGCCACCCACGATGAGTACGGGAGTCGTCGTCGGAAAATGCATGTGCTCTCCATGAGGGGCAGGCGGTTCACGGCTTGACAGGGCCGACGTCGGAGCGGCCGGCCACGAGGCGGACCAGGAGCGGCCGGACCGGCGGCCGCCAGCCGTAACGCTCATGTCTTCATTTTGACGTTACCATGGGGTGTGGTGCCCGCTGGACGAACCCACCTGGAGAAGACGAAGCCCATGACCGAGGACCTGGCCGGGGTCAACCCCCGTGGCCTGCACTTCATCGCCGAACTGGCCAACACCGTCCAGGACGGCACCGAGGTGAGCGCGGCCGCGCTCCAAGCCCTCCTGGAACAACACGGCGGCCCGCCGTTCGTGCTCACCGAGTCCGATGCCCGGCGGATGCGCCAAGCCACCGCCCGACTGATCGGCATTCTGGCGATGAGCGACGAGGACCGGGCGGCCGAGGCGATCAACACCCTCCTCGACGAGCACCCCGCCAGGCCCCACCTGGTTCGGCTCCCCGGCCGCCCCTGGTCCCTGCACAACAAAGTGCCCCACAGTGCCGACCCCACCCAATGGCTCCTGTCCACCACCGCCCTGGCCCTCGGTCTCTGGCTCAGCGAACGAGGCCGGTGCGCCTGGGGGCAGTGCGGCGCGCCCGACTGCAACCACTACTTCATCGACACCGGCCGCCGCGCCCCCCAGCGCTACTGCACACCCCGCTGCGCCACCAGGGTCCGGGTGGCCTCGCACCGAGCCCAGCGGGGCAGGTAGGGCCACCCCGACGCAGACCCCGGCCTGGGGTGCCGGACACGCGGCGGGCCCGGGTTCGACGGACCTCCGTCGAACCCGGGCCCGGTCAGAGCGCCGTTGTGGGATTCAGGCTCCGGCCCTGTCGCCGTCGCCGTCGACGACGGCCCGCTCGATCGCGGCATTGACGGCGGCGACGATGGTCTCCGAATCGGCGCCGGTACCGACGTGACCGGCGAGCGCGGTGATCGCGGCGGTCTGGGCCGCCATCCGCTTGTCCATGGACCGGATGCGGGCCTGCATGTCCTTCAGGATGGATTGCGGCTGCCATGTCGGGTTCGTCGAATGGTCCGCCGCGTCCGTCGGGCCGCCGATCGCGTCGGTCTTCCACACGGCGTCGAAGATGTCGCGCTTGGTGATTCCAGCCATGGGGTCCTCCTCGTGGTCGGAGCCGGGGTTCCAGCTCGCGGGGTGCTTGAGTCGCTCGGAGACGTCGGTGCGGAGCTTGGCCATGGTGAAACCACGGGGGTCGACCTTGTCGTTCGACCACTCCAGGTGGCCTATCACGGACTTCGCCGACCATTTGTGCGCCCGGCACAGCGCGGCCTGCACGCGGACGATCGCGTCGTACTGGGCGGCCGGCCACGGGTCCTTGCCGTCGCCGAGGTTCTCGCACTCCCATCCGTAGAACCGCGCGTTGCCGTCGACCCCGTCGCTGTTGCCACGGGTGGGCGGAGTCGGCCGGGAGCCGTACGACTCGGCTATGACCTGCGCCAGCACCTTGGGGTCACCGCCGCCGGCGTGATTCGCGCGGCCCCAGCCGACCATGTGCACCTGGCCGTTCTTCGCGATCATCCCGTGGCACAGCGGACCGGGCAGGTCGGGATAGCCGTCGCGGACCATCCGGACCGTCGCTGCGGTGCCCTTGGTCACGGTGTGATGCACGATACTGCCGTTGACCGGGCCCCAGGGACCCTTCGAGTTGCGGTTGTGGGTACGCCAGTTGCCGACCTCGACCACACGCACGCCCTCGGCGCGCAGCGCCTTGAGGACCGCAGAGGCGGACAGAGGAGTAGCCATTCGTTTCCCTTTCAGCCCGAGGTGTACGTGACGTCGAGGCGGCCCTTGCCGGTGAGACCGTTGTTCGTGCCGCCGCCGATCGATTCGACCGCTTCCACCCACAACTCCGGACCGCGCCGCGTGCTGTTCGCCGCGGACACCTTGTACTTCTTACCGTTCGCCACCTTCCGCACGAGGGTGCGGCGGGTCGCGGTGACGTCCGGTTCACAGGAGTTCCATACCCCCGTAACGACACCCGGACTCGGCCGAGTGGCCAGCAGTGTGTACGACCTGGGAGCAGCGCACAAGCCGGTGCCGATCTCCCATCGGCCCCGGCGAGGAAGCGCCGGGGCCGACAGCGGCGGATCCTGTACGTCTGGCGAGGGGGCCGTCGCCCTTCGGCGTCGAGGCGTTGATGGTGGGTCAGGGGGCTGTCGTCAGGAGCCCGGGCGCATGCGTCCTGGCTTGACGCTGCCCGGTGATCAGGGGAGCGCTTCGAGCAGGGGGATCGTCTGTTCGGGCCCCGGGAGCGCGTTGATCTCCTCTCGGACCCGCTCGGCGGTGCGGCGGAAGCGGGCGTCGGCGAGCACGGCCGATAGCTTCGTGCGCACCTCCTCCGGGGTGAGGCGACCGGGTCCGGAATCAGGGCGGTGCCGAGCTCGACGCACCGCCGCGCGGCGCGGGCCGGGTCGGCGACTATGCGCGATGCTCCAGCGTCCGGCGGGTGACCGGCAGTTGGCAGGCGCTGCCGGGCTCGCAGCCTTTCGACGGCGAGGTGGGCGTTGTCCAGCACAGCGAGGAGTGCAGGATCGAGTCGGTCTGTGAGGTCGAGCAGGCCCGAGCGGTCCAGGAGGCGGTTCGCGAAGCCCATCCGTACGAGGAAGCGGTCATCCATTTCCTGCCTCTGTATGAGCCGTGAGCCGGTCAACGACCGCACGCCTCGACGCCGCTCGCTGACATCGCTACGGGGACGGTCCCTTCGTCGCGGTTCGGATCGTCTCTGGGGCCGTGCCGCCGAGCCGAGAGCGTACGATCGTACGCCTCAAGGTGTACGATCGTACGCATGGAGACGCACTACTTCGCCGACGACCCGCGCACCAACCTGGAGCGGATGCTCGCGGGTGACCTCTACATCGCCGATGACCCGGAGATCGCCCGGCGCCAGCAGCAGGCGATGAGACTGGCCGCCCGCTATCAGGCTGCCTGCATCGAGGACGCCGGCACGGCCCGGCCGCTCCTCGCCGAACTGCTCGGCTCCGTGGGGGAGGGCGTCGATGTGCGGCCGCCGCTCTCCGTCGACTACGGCAGCAACATCACCATCGGCGCCCACACATTCATCAACTTCAACCTGACCGCGCTGGACGTCGCGCAGATCGTCATCGGTGAGCACTGCCAGATCGGCCCCAACGTGCAGTTGCTCACGCCCACCCATCCCGTCGAGCCCCAGCCGCGCCGGGACAAGCTGGAGGCCGCACTTCCCATCACCATCGGTGACAACGTCTGGCTCGGTGGTGGCGTCATCGTGTGCCCGGGGGTGACGATCGGTGACAACTCGGTGATCGGCGCCGGAGCGGTGGTCGTCAAGGACATCCCCGCGAACGTCGTCGCCGTCGGCAATCCGGCCCGCGTCGTCCGCGAGATCTGACGGCGCCCGCATGACCACCGGACGTACCGACCCGCAGCGCCGTGAACGGATTCTCGCCGCCACGCTCGACCTCATCGCCGACGAGGGCGTCGCAGGCGTCTCCCATCGCAAGATCGCCGCCCGTGCCGGAGTGCCGCTCGGTTCGATGACGTACCACTTCTCAGGCATCGACGAGCTGCTGCGCGAGGCCTTCACCCGGTTCGCGGACCGGATCGTGGCCGCTTTCGACGTCCGTCTCGGCCGGGCCGTCGGCCTCGAAGAAGTCCGTGAAGCCGTCACCGATGTCATTCACACGCTCTCCGAGGGCCCCCGCCGTGACCTGATCCTCACTCAGGAGCTCTACACCCTCGCGGCCCGCCGCCCGGAGTACCGGCAGCTGTGCCAGACGTGGATGCAGCGAAGCCGCCGCATCCTCGAACGGCACTTCGACGCCACCACAGCGCGCCAAGTGGACGCGCTGATCGAGGGGTTGACTCTGCATCGGGCCCTGGACGACACCCCCCTCGATCGTGAGCTGACACGCCTGGCCGTCGCCCGTATCACCACCGCGGCGTAGCCGCTCCTCGACAGCCCGTGGGGCACGGACCTGACACCGTGCCCCACGGGCCTTCCGGGCTTCGGCAACGTTGCAACGCAACAGCCTGGCAACAGCCGGGTCCGCCACCGCTTCGACCAGCCGGAATGCCTGGGGCGGGGTGGGTCGGCGCGATGGCAACAGGAAGCTGCGTTGCGCCTGTTCCCCGCCTGCGGACCGCAACGGCCCGGAGCTCCGCCATTCTGTGACTCCCCGTCCTGCAATCCGCCGGACGGGTGAAGGGTCCTGTCGCTCCGCGGCGGGCCGAACGGATAGAGGTCTTGATGGACCGGCCGCTGTTGTCGCTGAGAACGACCTTGGTGTTGCTGCTCGCATTACTCGCCGGCGCAGCGGCGGGCGGGCTGACCGCACTCGCCGGTGAAGGGACGCCGCGGAGCCTGCTCGCGGGGCTTGCCGCCGCAGGACTGGCAGTCCCCTTCTTCGACCGCCTCATCGACACCGAGGACAGCGGTCTTCGGCAGCGCGCGGATGCCGGAGCCCGGGAGGGGGAGAGAAATGGGTGAACTGCGGCCGCTGGGCGACGACCTCACCGAGCCTTCCCGCGCTCTCGCCCAGGCTCTGCGGGAGCTGTTCGAGGGCATGGAGGTGTCCGTACGGCGGTACGCGGCCCGGCGCCGACGAGATCCCGGCACCTTCTCCCGCTACCTGAACGGTACCCGCCTGCCCCCGTGGCAGGTGATCACCGACCTCTTCACGGATCTCGCCCAGCACCGTGGTTCCGCAGTCACGACCGAGGCCATCGAGTTCGTACGGGGGCTGTACGGGTCGGCCGTCGACGCCGCGTCCTCTCCCAAGCACGCGGTGGAGATCCTGGAGCAGCAGCTGGCCGACGCCGACCGGGTTTCCCGACGGTCGAGCGTTCGCGGCGACGTCCTGGGTGACGCCCTGCTGGACCGTACCCACCGCATCGCCGACCTGGAAGTGCGCCTCAGCCAGCTGGAGGCCGACCGGAGTGCCGAGCGGAAGCGGGCGGACGAGCTCGCGGCCGCCCACCCCGATGTCTCCGGACTGCTGCAGGAACGCGACTCGCTGCAGCTCGATGTGGAGCGGTTGGCGGCGGAGCTCCGGGAGGCACGCGCACAGCGTGCCGCAGCCGAGGACCGCTGCAGTCTGCTCGAACGCCAGCTGGACGCCGTCGAGAGGTCCACGGCCGCGCTGCCTGCCGCGCCGCAGCCCCAGGACATGCCCAAGATCCTCATCGTGGACGACCAGCCGGGCAACCTGCTGGCGATGACCGCGGTGCTGTCGACGCTCGATCAGGAGCTCGTCACCGTTTCCTCCGGGCGGGAAGCGCTCAAAGCACTGCTCGATCACGACGACTTCGCGGTCATCATCATGGACGTCCAGATGCCGGAGATGGACGGCTACGAGACGTGCGCGCACATCAAGCGCCGCCCTCGGACCCGCGACGTCCCCATCATCTTCCTCACGGCGATGGGGGTGGACTCGGAGCACTCCGCGCGCGGATACGCGGCCGGTGCCGTCGACTACATCAGCAAGCCGTTCGACCCCTGGGCCCTGCGTGCCAAGGTCGCCGTGTTCACTTCCATCTATCTGGAACGCCGTACCCAGCAGTGACTGCCCGGAGATCCGGCCGAGGGCGCGGTGACCCGGACGGCTTGCCGCGGCACGGCTTTCAACCGGTCCCGGGGCCGCCGCCCGACCTGCGGCTCGCCTTCGTCAAGGACGGTCTGGAGAGCAGCACCATGCTCCTGGACCGGGATTCGGCCGGCTGCGTGGTGGTCGCCGGTGGCCCATTCGCCGGTGAGCCCTGGCCCGAGGGAATGCTCGATGCCGGGCCCGGCCGCATCGGTGGTCCGGAGTGTGCGGTCATCGGTCCGCAGGCCCAGATCGAGATCAAGCGGTGACGCCCGTCTGGGACCCGTCCCGGCCCCGGCGAACCAAGGACGGGCGATGCTGGGACACTTTCAGCATGCCGACTGTTGAAACCTCGCCCGGAGTGTCCATCGCATACGAGACGTTCGGTGATCCCGCTGATCGGGCCGTCCTGCTCGTGATGGGCTTCGGCGCCCAGATGATCGCCTGGCACGAGGACTTCTGCCGTGCGCTCGCGGAACGTGGACGCCATGTGATCCGGTACGACAACCGCGACTGCGGGCTGTCCACCAAGTTCGACGATCACCCCGTCGACATGGGCCGGTTCACCGGCGCCGTGCGTTCGGGAGACATCTCCTCCGCTCTGGCGATGGCGCCCTACACCTTGCAGGACATGGCCGACGACGGGCTCGGCCTGCTCACCGCGCTCGGGATCGAGCGAGCTCACGTGGTCGGATCCTCGATGGGCGGCATGATCGCCCAGACGATGGCCATCAGCCATCCGGAGCGAGTGCTGACTCTGACGTCGATGATGTCGTCGACCGGCGAGCCCGACTACGGCCAGTCCAGTCCCGAGGCCCAAGCAGTGCTCCTCAGTCCGAAGCCGACGGATCGCGAAGGGTACATCGCAGCAGCGGAGAAGGACCTGGTGTGGGCCTCGAAGCGGTACGGCAGTCCGGCGCTCCTGCGTGAGCTGGCTGCCGCGAGTTACGACCGCGCCTATTACCCGGCCGGAGCCGGGCGGCAGCTCGCTGCGATGATCCTCAGCGGATCACGCGCCGACGCGCTCCGCGAGCTCCGAGTGCCTACCCTGGTGATTCATGGCCTGGACGATGTCCTGACCGACCCCAGTGGCGGGAGGCGCACCGCCCAACTGGTGCCCGGAGCGGAGCTCTTGCTGATCCCGGACATGGGGCACGACCGCCCCCGTGAAGTCTGGGGCGAG
This sequence comes from Streptomyces sp. NPDC002403, assembly GCF_053593015.1. Classification (NCBI taxonomy): domain Bacteria; kingdom Bacillati; phylum Actinomycetota; class Actinomycetes; order Kitasatosporales; family Streptomycetaceae; genus Streptomyces; species Streptomyces sp. NPDC002403. The sequence continues at coordinate 63,120 of NZ_JBSFBQ010000028.1, forward strand.
ATCATCGACGCCTTGGACTCGCACACCGGCTGACGTGGCCGTCATCCGGGTCACACCGTGCCCGGGGCGCGCTGCGCTGTCCGGCCCGCTTGTCCGGAGCGGGTGGACGCTGTCCCGGGTGCGTCGGCCGTCATTCCGCCGCCCGGGCGGATCGGCGTACCTCCTAATGCATGAGGCCGATCCCGGCCAGTACCACCGCTCCGGCCACCAGCCGCAGGCGCCCGAAGGGTTCACGGAAGAACAGCGTGGCGATGACCGCGGCGACGAGGATGCCGGTCTCGCGCAGTGCGGCGACGGCGGTGACATCGCCATGGGCCTGGGCCCAGATGACCAGGCCGTACGCGGCCATGGAGAGCACCCCACCGAGCAGACCGGTGCCGAGGACCGGGCGGACCTGCGCGAACAGCGCCCTCCGGCGTCGGGTCAGTGCGATCAGCGGCAGGACCGGGCCCTGGCACAGGAAGAGCCAGGCGATGTACGACAGGACGTCGTCGGCCTGCCGTACGCCCGTGCTGTCGACGAGGGTGTAGGCGGCGATGATCACTCCCGTTCCGATCGCGGCGGCCAGGGCCGGAAGCCGGGCGCGGCCGAGGCGGCCGTTCGCCAGGGCCAGTGCGGCGAGGCCGCCGGACACCAGCAGCACGCCCGCGCCCTGGAGCGGCGTGAGCGTGCCGTCGAGGACGGTGACCGAGACGATGGCCACGAGCAGCGGCGCAACACCGCGGGCCAGGGGGTACATCTGCCCGAAGTCCCCCAACTGGTAGGCGCGCAGCAGGAACAGTTGGGAGGCGACCTCCAGCGCCGCGGAGGCCACCAGGAACGGCCAGGCCTGTGCCGGGGGAAACGGGGTCAGGCACACCAGGAGAGCCGCACACCCGGTGTAGGCACAGTTGATGAGCGCGAACCCCACGAGTTTGTCCGGAATCCGGTGGGCCATGGCGTTCCAGACCGCGTGCAGGACCGCGGCCGCGAGAACGGCAGCGGTTACGGCGGGGAAAGCTGATGCGGGCATGACGGAGTGACTCCTGCCGAGGGAGGTCTGGAACGGAATTCCACGATAAGCTACACGCATGGAACAGAATTCCGATGCCGGGGGCCGGCTCTCCGCACAGGTCAGGGCCCGACTCCCGGAGCTCCGCGAAACCGAGGCCCGGGTGGCACAGGTGGTGCTCGACCAGGGCGCCGCGTTGGTCCACCTCAGCGTCAGCGACGTGGCCGCGATGGCGGGCACCGCGCCCTCCTCGGTCGTGCGTGCCTGCCAGCGGCTCGGCTTCCGGGGCTTCCAGGAGCTCAAGATCGAGGCCGCCCGGCAGGTGGTGGAACCGCCCTCGCCGCCGACGGACGACCCCGCCGCCCACGCACTCGCCGAAACGGTCCGTGCCTCCCGCGACGCCTTGGACGGCGTCGCCTCGACCCTCGACACCACCGCGCTCTCCGCGGCGGCCGACGCGCTCCAGGCCGCACCACGCGTCGTCGTCGCGGCAGCCGGGCTGTCGGCCGCCGTCGCCCTCGACGCGGCGTACCGGCTGCGCGCCCTGGGCTGTGTCGTCGACGCCCCGGCCGACCCCCTCACCGCCGGCCTCGCCGCCGCCCAACTCCCTCCGGACGGTGTCTGTCTCACCATCAGTCACACCGGAGCGACCCGCACCACGGTCGACACGGCCCGCCGCGCCCGGCTCGCCGGGGCCACGGTCATCACCATCACCAGCTACGCCCGCTCGCCCCTCAGCGAGACCAGCGCCCATGTCCTCGTCGCGGGAGGTCAGGACCTCGTCTTCGGACTGGAGACCTCCGCCAGCCGTATTGCCCACCTTGCCGCGGTGGACGCCCTCGTCCACACCTTGATGGCCCTGCGCCCCGAGACGGCCAGGCGCCATCTCGACCTCTCCGCCGACATCACGGCCGACCATGCCTACTGAGTGCGGGATCCCGAAGGGTGTGGCCGGCCCCTGGACGGCGGTCGCCCAGCACCCCTTGACCTCAAGCCGACTTGAGTCTCCACCGTGATCGCGTTCTGTTGAACGTTGTCGTTCACGGGAGGTGCACCGACGTGATGCTGAAGGAGCACTCGCACGAAGAGCCGGTGGCCCAGTCCATCGGTGTGTGGAGCAGTCAGGCCTACCGGCTGACCGCGACAGGTGAGGCCGGCCGCCTCCGGGCCAGGGAGCGCAAACTGCGGGTGCGTCACCGGACGCACGAAGGCATCCCCGGAGCCGACTTCGTCACGACGGTCAACGTCCTGCGCCGCGTGGTCGCCAACCCCGGCGGCGACGGCGAGCTGCCCGACTGAGCCGGGACGACGGGACCGACGCCGTGCATCCCGGTGTCTCCATCGATCCGGGCAGGCAGGCCGCAGCCCGGCGTGCGGACTCGATCAACGGAGCCTGAACCGGTTCACCCCGGACCGCGGGACCCTGCACGAAGTGCGGGATCCCCCGGTCCGGGGGCGCTCCGGCGTGGGCGTGTCCGCGCCCGGGACTCGTGTGTTCCCTGACGCAACACGGATCAGACCAGCTCGGGTTGCGGCTCCGGCTGCCGTGCCGGTGCGGCCTTCGGCTCCCACAGCCTGGTGGTCCGTACATAGCCGTAGATCACCGAGACCATCGAAAGAATGACCAGCGGTCCGAACACCCATGGATATGCGGCCATCTGCGTCGACAGATAGCGGTAGGACACCAGGAGTGCGGCGAAGACCACCGTGCCGTGGGCGACCAACTGGATTCCCGCCCGGTCCCAACCGCGGTCGAGCGCGCGCAGCGCCGCCTCGATCATGAGCGTGAACACCACGCCGGCGACGATGTCCGCGCCGTAGTGGTAGCCGAAGCCCAGCGTCGCGGCGAGCGTGGCGATCAGCCAGAACGCGCCGGCGTATTGCAGGAATCGCGGCCCCTTGCGGGAATGGATGAAGATCGCGGTGGCCCATGCGGTGTGCAGGCTGGGCATGCAGTTGCGCGGGGTGATCTCGTCGAACGGCATGTGGTGCGGGGTGCTGAGGGGCGGCGGTGTGTCCGGCCACAGGTTGGCCAGCGCCCAGTGTCCGCCGTCGGCGCCGTAGGCGAAGATCGGCCCGACCACCGGGAAGATCATGTAGATGCCCGGCCCGAGCAGGCCGATGACCAGGAAGGTGCGCACCAGATGGTGGCCCGGGAAGCGGCGCTCAATCGCCACTTTACGTAGCTGGTAGACGGCGACGACGACCGCGGCCACCGCGAGCTGGGCGTAGACGTAGTCGAGGAAACGGGCGCCGATCGGACCGGTGGATTCGACGAGGCGGCCCACCAGCCACGACGGGTTGCCCAATGCGTGATCGGCGGTTGCCACGTACTGGTCGAGCACCTGCGTGCGGGTCTTGGATGTGATGAGGAGCCAGGTGTCGCCGGTCTTGCGGCCGGTCACCAGCAGCAGGCCCAGCCCGACGCCCTTGAGCAGAAGGAGACGCTCCGAGCCCGTGCGGCGCGTGACGGCGATGACCGCCCAGCCCAGAATCACCCACAACGCACCGTTGCCGAAGGGGTGGCCTTCGGTCACCCTGGCGTCGGCCGCCCACCGCACCAGGAAGATGACGAGGTCGATTCCGATCGCGACACCGGTCGCGATGAACCGCTGTCGCCAGGTGAGCACCACCATCATCAGACCCATGCTGGCGTACAGCAGGAATCCCGATTTGGGGGCGACTATCACCTCTTGTACCTGGGTGGTCATCGGCCCCGGTAGGCCGTAGTGACGCGCGGCGATCTCCAGTGCGATCAGGAATCCGAGGGTTACCACCGCCGCCGCGGTCCACAGTATCGCCCGCGGTTGACGCCACGCGGCGAAGATGGTTTTGCGGTCTATTCGCGAAAACACCCGCGATGCTCTAGGTATCAATTGTTTGGCCGATTTGTTAGATATTGGCTGGATGGGTCACTCTTCGTGCCGGACAGCATGGATTTCCGGTGAATGACGGGCGATTAGGGCGCTCGTCGCGAGTTCGAACATGCTATCGGAGTGATGTGGGCGGGTTTGCTGGTCACGGATGGTGCGGCTGACCGTGATCCCCGCTCCGATGGTTCGACGCCTCGGTCATGGCCGTCGCGCTCCCGAATGCCCGGCGAGCAACGGCAATACGGAAGCCGCCCCGGCGTGCGGGGCTTCCGGCGGCCGGTGACTCCGCCCCTGGGGTGACATCCTGGGCATGTTGGCCCGGGTGCCCGAAAAGGTGTGGATTCTCCTGGTACCAGCAGGGCATGCCCAAGCCTTCGAACTCGCAGCCCGACCACACGGAACCCGGCGCACCGTCCGAAGGGCGACGGCACCGGATCCGCGCCGCGTCACGCCGGGCGCTGCGCGGCATGGCCGGACCCGAGGCCAGGAGCCCGGGCGCGCCACCGGCGTTGCCCGGCCCGCGGTACACGCCACGCGTGAACCCCGTGCTCCAGACGGCCGCCGCCTACGCCTGGCGGATCCTCGTGGTGGGCGCCGTCGTGTACGCGGTCTTCGCGGCGCTGGGGCGGTTCCACGAGGTGGCGGCAGCCGTCTTCCTCGGCCTGGTCGTGACCGCGGTGCTGCGCCCCGTCGCCGATCTGCTGGCCCGTCCGATGCCGCGGCCGGTCGCCGTCACCGTGGCACTGCTCGGCAGCATCGTCCTCGTCCTCGGCGTCCTGACGCTCGTCGGCGAGGCGGTCGCCGGAGAACGTGCCGGGCTGGAACGGGAGTTCAGCGACGGCCTGGGCAGGGTCGAGCACTGGCTGGAAGGGCCGCCGTTCCGGGTGAATCCGAGCACGCTCGACGACCTCCAGACACGGATCGGGCAGTATCTGTCCAGTCATCGCTCCACCCTCATCAGCACGGCCGTCAGCGGTGCGGGCCGACTGATCGAGGTGGTGACGGTGTTCGCTCTGGCGCTGTTCTGCTCGGTCTTCTTCATCCACTCCGGCGACCGGCAGTGGGACTGGTTCTGCGATCAGCTTCCGGAGAAGTCCCGGGACCGGGTGGCGCTCGCGGGCCGGGCCGCCTGGCGTACGTTCACCGGCTACACCCACGGCATCATCCTGGTGGCGGGGACCAACGCCGTGTTCGTGGGACTGGCCCTGTTCGCCCTCGGAGTGCCACTGGCTCTGCCCCTGGCGCTGCTGGAGTTCTTCGCCGCCTTCGTCCCCCTGATCGGCTCACCGATCGCCCTCGCCATTGCGGCCGTGGTGGCTCTGGCGGCGAAGGGTCCGATCGTGGCGGCCGTCGTCCTCGTTCTGATCGTGGTGATCGGTCAGATCGAGGGCCACCTGCTCCACCCGCTCGTGATGAGCCGGGCGGTCCGGCTCCACCCGGTCGTGGTCGCACTGTCGGTGATCGGCGGCGCCATCGCGGCGGGAGTGCTCGGAGCGGTGGTGGCCGTGCCGCTGGTGTCGGTCCTCTGGTCGGTCCGTCAGGCGCTGCGCCGGGCAGGCGAGACCACGCCCGCGCAGGGCTGAGCGGCGTGCGCCGGGGGAGAGGCGCGGCACCGCCCCGCCCCACCGTGTCGTACCGCGGGGCGGGCGCACCGGCTCGCGTCAGCGGGGTGTCGGGTACTGCCTCCTCACCGTCAGGCCCTCCGGCGCATCGATGTGCGCCGTGCCGTCGGCATCGACGGTGATGTCCAGTCGCCCGCCCGCGACGTCGAGCCCCTCGACCTTCAGCGGCCGGTACGCCTCCGCGAAGCCGGGCGCGACCGTGAGCGTTCCGCCGGGGACATCGGCCGAGAGCCCCAGCACCGACTGGAGGACCATCACGGACGAGGCCGCCGCCCAGGCCTGCGGGCGGCACGACGCGGGATAGGGCGACGGGCGGGCGTCGATCGCCGAGCCATGGCCGGCGAACAGTTCGGGAAGCCGGCCGTCGAAGGCCGCCGAAGAATTCAGCAGACCCTCGGAGAGCGACGCGGCCTCCTGCGGGAACCCGGCCCTGGCCAGCCCGTGCACGGCGATGGCCGTGTCGTGCGGCCAGATGGAACCGATGTGGTAGCCGTACGGGTTGTACGCCACGGAGTCGCTGCTCAGCGTCCGCAGGCCATGGCCCGAATCGAGGTCGGGCGCGCCGAGCCTGGCGGCCAGCAGGGCGCTCTCCTCGTGATCGAGCAGGCCCGTGCCCAGCAGGTGGCCGAAGCCCGAGGTGACCGAGTCCACCGGCCTCCTGTCCCCGTCGAGAGCCACCGCCGGGTACGGTCCCCGCTCGTCCTCCACCCAGAAGTGGCGGCGGAAACGGTCACGGAGCCGCTCGGCCCACTCCTCCCACCGGTCGGCGCCGGGGCGGCCGAAGGCGCGCAGCAGGTCCGCACCGCCCCGGGCCGCCTCGTACGCGTACGCCTGGACCTCGCAGAGCGCGATCGGGGACGCGGCGATGCGTCCGTCGCTGTAGCGGATGGAGTCGCCCGAGTCCTTCCAGCCCTGGTTGGCCAGGCCCCGGCCGGTGTGGTCGATGTACTTCAGGAACCCGTCCCCGTCCGCGTCGCCGTGGTCGCGCATCCAGGCGAGGGCGGACTCAGCGTGCGGCAGGAGCTGCTCGACCTGTTCGGGCGCGAGGCCCCAGCGCCAGGAGTCGTGCAGCAGGGTGATCCAGAGCGGGGTGGCGTCGACCGTGCCGTAGTAGCAGGGCGGCAGGGAGAAGTTCTCGTGGAAGTCCTGGGTGGCGCGGCGCACTTCATGCAGGATCTTGCCCGGCTGCTCCTCGGTGCCCGGGTCGGACTTCGTGCCCTGCCTGCGGGCCAGGGTGCGCAGCGTACCTGCGGCGAGGCCGGTGCCCAGCGGCAGCAGCATGCGGGCCGCCCAGAGGGAGTCGCGGCCGAAGAGGGTGAGGAACCACGGGGCCCCGGCCGCCAGGAACTGGTCGGCGGGATTCTCCGGATCGGTGAGCCGCAACCGGTCGAGGTCGGCCGCGGACCGGCTCAGCCAGTGGTCGAAGCGGCGGTCCGCGCTGCGCAGCCGAGGCGTGCGCCAGGGCAGGCTGTCCGCAGGAGGCGCGGGGAACTGGTCGCCCTCCTCGTGCGCCGCGTCGCAGCGCAGCACGGCGCTCCACGAGGCCCCCGGGGCGAGCTCGATCCCGTACTCCAGCCGTCCGGCGGCCGGGTCGACGGCCGCGGGCTCCGGGGAACCGGTGAGACGGACCGCGAAGGTGTCCTGGGACCAGCCGAGGCCGCCCTCGGTGGCGGTGGCGGCGACCGGGGCCTGCGCATGCCCGGACTTGACGCGCTCGATCGGTGCGAGGTCCGTCCCCGCGGTGACGATCAGCCGGACACGGACATGCTGCCGCCCCGCGTTGGTGACGTCGAGGGTCTCCTCCAGGTGCCCGGAAGTGACGCGCCGGCGCCGGTGCAGCGTGACCGCCGGGTCCGGAGTGTCCTCGCCGAGGCCGCGCAGCACACTGCGGAAAGCCGCCCGGTCCGCGCCCTCCAGCCCGCCGCCCACCGGGGCGAGGACGATGCCGTCCGCCGCGACGGTCAGCCGGGACAGGGCTCTGCTGTCGCCGTGGTAGAAGCCGTCGGCGGCACCGTCGAGCTGCCCGTCCGCGCGCGAGATCACGAAGCTCGGCGCGTACAGCGTCACACAGGCGTCATGCAGGAACGGCTGGAGACCTTCGGCCGACGGGCCTGCCCCCGTCTCGGAGTTCGTTATGTCTTGGGTCTTGACAGTGGTGTGCAACAGAGCAGAACCTCTCAGGCATTGGAGCGTTCCAAGAACCCTAACGACGACCTCAGGGCGTTGACAACGGTTTTGGAACGCTCCAATGAACTCGTCCGTTCGCACAACCGGTTCCGGAGACCCTCATGCCCCGCTCCTCCAACACCTCCACGACCAAGGCCGCTTCGGTGACCCTGGCCACGGTCGCGCAGCGGGCCGGAGTGTCTCCGCAGACGGTGTCGAACGCGCTCAACTCGCCCGAGCTGCTGCGTCCGGAGACCCTGGACCGCGTCCTGCGTACCATCGACGAGCTGGGCTACCGCCCGCACCGAGCGGCGCAGACCCTGCGCACCCGCTCCAGCAAACTCATCGGCTACGGCATCCGCCCCACCGCCCCGGGCGTCTCGGCCCCGGTCATGGACCGGTTCCTGCACGCCCTGTCCCAGACCGCGGACGAGGCCGGCTACCGGATCCTGCTCTTCGCCTCACCCCCAGGCAGCACGGGCCTCGACGGGTACGAGGAACTCCTCGACCTTCACAACGTGGACGGCTTCGTGCTCAGCGGCACCGAACGGGGCGACCAGCGCCAGGCCTGGCTGGAGAAGCGCGGTATCCCGTTCGTCGCCTTCGGCCGCATGTGGTCCGGCCGGCCGATCGGCGACTGGGTCGATGTCGACGGCGCTTCCGGTACGGACGCCGCGGTCGAACACCTAGTGGGCCTGGGACACCGCAGGATCGCGTTCCTCGGCTGGCCGCGCGGCTCCGGAGCCGGTGACGACCGCGCCGCGGGCTGGCAGCGCGCCATGCGGCGGCACGGCCTTCCGGTACGCGGCCGGCGGGCACAGAGCGTCGACGACATCAGCTCGGCACAGGCCGCTGTCGGACCTCTGCTGGACGCGGGCGCGACGGCCGTGATCGCCGCCAGCGACATGCTCGCGCTGGGCTGCTACCACGCCCTGCGCGAGCGGCGGGCCGTGCCGGGCGCCGACGTCGCCGTGGTCGGCTTCGACGACAATCCCATGGCCGCGCTGCTGTCTCCCGGACTCTCCACCGTGGCCCAGCCGCTGGAGGCCGTCGGCCGCGAATGCGTCCGGCTCCTGCTGGCCCGGATGTCACAGGCCGGAGCTCCGCCCGAGCGCGTCCTGCTCGAACCGTCCCTCGTCGTACGCGACAGCACGTCCGCGTCGGAGGACTGAGTCACCCCCTGCGCGCCGGTCCACCGTCCGTCGCGCGCAGGCCCATCGAACCACCACCCCCCGCACGCCCGTTCCACGGGCCACCCGTTCACAGCGTGCCCCTTCCGGGCCACTGAGCCGCAAACCCCACCCCTCCTGGAGGAACCCATGGGAACCCGTACGGCCGTCGCAGCGCTCGCCACCTGCGCGGCGCTGCTGGCCGCGACCGGCTGCTCGTCCAACTTCGGCAGCGACAAGGAGCCGGAGCAGGACAAGGCAGCCAAGCAGAAGCTGACGGTACTGATCGCCACCTCGGGGGACGCCGAGACCCAGGCGGTCAAGGCCGCCGCCGCCGCTTACGCGAAGCAGTCGGGGAACACGGTCTCCGTCGAGATCGCCAAGGACATGAACCAGCAGCTCGCCCAGTCCTTCGCCGGGCACAAGCCGCCGGACGTCTTCTACGTCAACTCCGACCAGTTCGCCAACTACGCCAAGGGCGGCTCGCTGTATCCCTACGGCGACCGGATATCCGACGCCGACGACTTCTCCGAGCAGCTGCGGAACTCCTTCTCGTACGACGGGAAGCTGGTCTGTCTGCCGAAGGACACCTCCACCCTCGGCCTGGCCATCAACACCGACCTGTGGAAGAAGGCCGGGCTGACGGAGAAGGACTACCCCAAGAGCTGGGAGGAACTGAGGACCGTCGCCGGCAAGCTCACCAAGAACGGCGTCACCGGCCTGGTCACCAGCGACGAGTTCCAGCGGCTCGGTGTCTTCATGAAGCAGGCGGGCGGCTGGCTCACCGACACCGACCAGAAGAAGATGACCGCCGACACCGCGGAGAACGCCAAGGGGCTCTCCTTCGTCCAGTCCCTCCTCAAGTCGGGCTCGATGAAGTTCGCCAAGCAGGTGGACACCAGCTGGGGCGGTGAGGCGCTCGGCAAGGGCAAGGCCGCGATGACCATCGAGGGCAACTGGCTCGAAGGCGGCATGAAGCTCGACTACCCCGATGTGAAGTACGCCATCGCTCCGCTGCCCGCGGGGCCGGCCGGCCAGGGCACCCTCGCCTTCAGCAACTGCTGGGGCGTCGCCGCCGACAGCGCGCACCGCGACGCGGGCGTCGACCTGGTGAAGCACCTGACCTCCGCCAAGCAGCAACTCGCCTTCGCCGACGCGTTCGGAGTCATGCCGTCGCGGACGAGCGCGCTCAAGACGTACGCCGAGAAGCAGCCCGCCGCCAAGGCCTGGGTGGACGGCAGCGCCTACGCCCAGGGCCCGGTGACGATCGCCGGCTTCGACAAGGTCCTGAGCCAGTTCAACACTGACCTGCAGTCGCTGCGCACCGCCGACCCGAAGAAGATCCTCGCCGACCTTCAGCGCAACGGCGAACAGGCGATCGCGAAGGGCAACTGAGCCCCATGCCCATCCGCACGACGCGCGTGCGCGGAGTCTCCCGTACCACCGGCTCGCCCGGCGCACCTGACAGCGCACCCGGCGAGACCGGTACGACCGCGAAGGCCCGCGCCCGGCGCGCGGGCCTCCGCGGGGAGGGCACCTGGGGCTGGCTGTTCGTCAGCCCCATGGTGCTCGTCCTCGGACTGTTCATGGTGCTGCCCATCCTGATGGCGCTGTGGGTGAGCCTGCTGCACTGGGACGGCCAGTCCAACCCGTTCTCCGGCCAAGCCGATTTCGTCGGCCTGGATAACTACCGGTCGCTGCTCACCCAGGACGGCCTCGACCGCACCCTCTTCGCCACCTCCCTGCGCAACAACCTCTACTACGTGGTGCTGACCGTTCCCCTGCAGACCCTGCTGGCACTGGGCCTCGCCCTGATCGTCAACCAGCGACTGCTGCGGGGGCGCGGCGCCCTTCGTACGACGTTCTTCTTCCCGTCGGTCACCAGCTCCATCGCCGTCTCCACGGTCTTCCTCTTTCTCTTCCAGGGCAGCGGAGCCGTCAACTCCCTGCTGTCCTGGATCGGGATCAAGGGACCGAACTGGTTCGCGGACCCGCGCGGGGTGCTCTCCCTGATCCTGGGAGGTCTGGGAATCGTCGACCCCGAACGGCCCACCGGCATGCTGGCGGACCACTCCGCACTGGGACTGTCGTGGTTCGAATGGCTCTCGGGCCCCTCGGTCGCGATGTGCACGCTCATCCTGCTCGCCGTGTGGACGACCTCCGGCACCTTCATGCTGATCTTCCTCGCGGCGCTCCAGAACATTCCGCGCGAGCTGGAGGAGTCGGCGGCGATGGAGGGGGTCAACCGCCGGCAGATGCTGCGGTACGTGACGTTGCCCGCCCTGCGCCCCGTGCTGTTCCTCGTCCTGACACTCGGGCTGATCTCCACCTGGCAGGTGTTCGACCAGGTGTACGTGATGGGCCAGGGCGCTCCGGGCAATACGACGCTCACGCCCGCCTTCCTGTCGTACTCGGCGGGCTTCGACAACGCGGACTTCGGGCAGGGCTCGGCGATCGCGTTCATCCTGCTCGCCCTGATCCTCGTCCTGACCGCGTTCCAGCGCTGGGTGCTGCGGGAACGCGGCGCACGTACCGGGAGGAACCGATGACCGTCGCCGCCACGCCGGCACGCGACCGGGCCCGTCGCACTCCACAGGACCGGGGCCGACCCGTCCTGAACCGATTCCGCCTGCCGTGGCGGGTGGTGGGGTACGCCGCGGTGCTCGGTCTGGGCCTGCTCTATCTCCTGCCGTTCGCCCTCCAGCTGGTGACGGGCTTCAAGACGGACCCGGATGCCGCCGCGCACCCACTGGCCCTGCTGCCCACCACTCCGACCACGGCCGCCTACCAGCGGCTGTTCGGGCTGAGCCGGGCCGCGGACGGGGTGCCCTTCCTTCGCTGGCTGGGCAACTCGGCCCTGGTCGCGGTGCTGGTGACGGCGGGCCGGGTGCTGTTCGACTCCATGGCGGGATACGCGCTGGCCCGGCTGCGGTTCCGGGGCCGCTCGATACTGTTCGGCTTCGTGCTCGCGGTGATGGCGGTGCCCGGTGTGGCCCTGCTCATCCCGAAGTTCCTGGTGCTGAACACCTTCGGCCTGTTCGACTCGTACACCGGCATGATCCTGCCGCTGCTGGTGGACGCGGCGGGCATCTTCATCATGAAGCAGTTCTTCGAGTCGGTGCCGCGCGAGGTCGAGGAGGCGGCACGGGTCGACGGGGCGGGTGTGTTCCGGATCTTCTGGTCCGTCGTCCTGCCGATGGCCAGACCGGCGTTGATCACCTTGACGATCCTGTCGTTCCAGGGGTCGTGGAACGAGTTCACGCACTTCCTCGTGAGCACGCAGTCCGGCCAGTACGAGACACTCACCACGGGTCTGGCACGCTTCGTCTCCGGCGGACTCGGCGGCGGAACACAGTATCCGCTGAAACTCGCGGCGGCCCTGCTGTCCACCCTTCCGGTGGCCGCGCTCTTCTTCTGCTTCCAGCGCTACTTCGTCAGCGGCGCCAACGCGGGCGCGGTCAAGGAGTGAGAGCTCCCGGCGCTCGCCCGGAGGCGGTCTGAGGGCCCTGTTCCATCACGGTGCCACACCTCGGGTCGGCGCCTGGGGTGTGGTGTCCAGCATTTCCAGCCGGTGCCGCACGGCCTCGACCGCTCCGGGACGCCGGCCCGGTACGTGGTGGCGCAGGGCGTCCAGGGGCGGGCCGAGTTCCTGGGCCCGCCGCGGGTCGCGAAGCTGCTGCCACTGGTGGTGGGCGCGGTCCACGGCGCTCTCCACGGCCGGGTCGTCCGGCAGCTGTTGCCGGGCGAGGCGGGCGTCGGCGGCAGCCATCCACAGCTCGCAGCTACGCGCCGGATCATCGGCCAGACGAGCGAGGTCGGCCCGGACCTCCAGCCAGTGGATGGCCTGCACGGAGCCCGTGCCGTAGGTACGCAGCGCCCACCCCTCCCATATGGCCGCGAGCGACGCGGCCTCGCCGTGCCGCCCCGCGTGGGCCGCGGCGAGAATCGCGGGCAACGGATCCTCCTCGGCCGCCGCCCCGGTGCTCTCCACGGCCGGCGCAGGCGGCTGGTGGGGCTGTACCGGGACCTGGACGGCGGGCGCCGCGGGGGAGGGTACGGAGGGGACGGACGAGTCACCGATGGACAGGAAGAGCGCGTCGCCGGGGCCCACCTGGGCGGCGGCCTGTTCGTGGAGCCGGGCGAGCGGCGGGTTCAGGCCGCTGCGCCAGGTGGTGGCGAAGGCCTTCAGATAGGCCGGTTCCGCGATCTGGCGGCGGGGCGGTGGCGGGACGATCCGGCCGTAGACACGGATCCCGTAGCCGAGCACGAGACCCTCGGCACGGAGCTGCTGCCAGGCTTCCGGGGCGGCGACCATGTCGACGACGACGGTGGTGGAGCCCGGTCGGCGCAGCTTGAGTTCGCTGGCCAGCCAGTGCCACGGCAGCGCGGTGTAGCGCAGGGTGGCAGGCGTGGTCGTCCGGGCGAGTGCGAGGTGGATCAGGCGCTGCTTGTGGTCGAGATGGAGCTGACCGGCTATGTAGAGCGTGAGCGGGCCGGGCGCGGCCGCCGCCGCGCGGATGCGGGTGAGGACGGTCTGCGGGTCGGTCGGGTCCGCGAGTTCGACGATGGTGGCTGCCGACGCGCCCGCCAGGATGCTGGGCGCAACGGCGGCGAGCGTGGGCAGGACGCCGGCCGCGTCGATGAGACAGCCCTTGCCGGCCGGGGCCGCCGCGATCAGCAGCGCGGTCCCGGATCCGATGTCCTCCCCGTTGATCACCACAACAGCACGGTAGCTGCTGCCCGGCCCCTGAACGTAATCAACGACCGACTTCCGTCCGACGCGTGGGCGGTCAAGTGGCTGTTCCGCCGCCCGTATTCATCGCACGGTGAGCGGGGTCTCGGAGTCGACGCGGTTCAGTTTCTCGGGATTGCGCACGTAGTAGAGGCCGTTGACGCGGTCGTCCTCGACACGGATCGCCAGGACACCGTCGATCTCGCCGTCCAGGAGCACCAGGAGTGCCGGACTGCCGTTGACCACGACGGGAGAAAGCGTCATCGAAAGCCTGTTCTTTCTGAGGCCGCCGAGCATGTAGCGCGCCACCTTGCCGGCGCCGACGGTCGGCCGCAGTGCTGCCTGTTTGATGCCTCCGCCGTCGCCCACCAGGACGACATCAGGGGCGAGTACGTCGAGGAGGCCCTGGAGATCTCCGGTCTCCAGTACCCGCCGGAACGACTCCACGGCCGCCCGGGCCTCGCTCGGGGAGACCACCTTGCGAGGGCGGCGGGAATCGACGTGTTTCCGGGCGCGGTGCGCGATCTGGCGGACGGCCGCGGGGCTCTTGTCGACGGCGGCCGCGATGTCGTCGTAGTCGACCTCGAAGACCTCGCGCAGCACGAAGACGGCGCGCTCGGTCGGCGAAAGCGTTTCGAGGACGAGCATCATCGCCATCGAGACACTCTCGGCGAGGTCGACGTCCTGGGCCACGTCCGGCGTGGTGAGCAGCGGCTCGGGCAACCAGGGGCCGACGTACGCCTCCTTCCGGCGCCTCATGGTGCGCAGCCGGTTGAGCGCCTGCCGGGTCGTGATCCGCACCAGATAGGCGCGGTGGTCGAGCACCCGGGCCGGATCGACCCCGGCCCACCGCAGCCAGGTCTCCTGGAGGACGTCCTCGGCGTCGGCCGCCGATCCGAGCATCTCGTAGGCAACGGTGAACAGCAGATTGCGGTGGGCGACGAAGGCCTCGGTCGCCGGATCGGTCGCCCGGCCGTTCATGCCCCGGCCCCTCTCCGTCTCGTCCGGTCCCCGGTCGCCGGCGGCGGCCTTCGAACGTGCATCCACAGCAAGTCCTCCCTCCGGGTGAGCCGTTGGAGCCCGGCTCACCTGCTCCATGCGATCGAGAGTGGGACGGTCCTCGGCGCACGGCTGTGACACGCCGGGTCGAGAACCGCCCCTTGTCCGATGGCTATGCGGTCCGTCCGGCGGTCGCCGGCTCCTCGCCGCGCCCGGCCCGCAGCCGAAGCTGCCGTCGGCGCCCGGTACTTCCCGCGACCCGGTGCAAGCGGTACGAACCGGGCTTGCCCGCCTCGTCGGCCATGTGCTTGATGATGCCCTTGCACACGGCTTCCTTGAGCCTCGCCCCCGGCCGGCCGTCGATGTGGAGCCATATCGCGACGTCGTTGCGGGCGAACTGGAAGATGCCGGTGCGTCGGCCCAGGCTGACGCACTGGGCGGTGAACGCCTGCCTGAGGGGCGAGGGCCGCTCGCCCGCGATCCGGCTGAGGACCGTGTCTGCGGCCCGCGCGCCCAGCGGCATCGCGGCCTGACAGCTCATCCGCAGCGGCAGGCCCGAGGGCGCCGCCGAGTCCCCGGCGGCGACGATGCGCACGTCGTCCACGCTGGTCAACGTCTCGTCCGTGAGCAGGCGGCCCAGGGCGTCGGTGCTCAGCCCGCTTCGTACGGCCAGGTCCGGCACGCCGAATCCGGCGGTCCAGATGGTCACGCGGCTCGGCAGCCGACGGCCGTCGTCGAGCTCCACAGCGTCGCGGGTCACCGCCGTCACCCTCGTGCCGGGGCCGTCGAGCACGGTCACACCGAGCCCGGCCAGTTGCCCGGCGACCGAGCGGCGCCCCCGCGCGTGCAGGTACGGACCGAGCACCCCACCGCAGACCAGGGTCACGGCGTGGCCCGCCTCCGCCAGTTCGGCGGCGGTCTCGATGCCGGTCGGGCCGGCTCCGACGACCGTCACCGCGGCGCCCGCGGGCGCCGCGTCGAGGACCGGCCGCAGCCGCCCCGCCTCCTCCAGGGTGGCGACGGGACAGGCGAACTCGGCCGCACCGGGCACGCCCGGCTCGGCGCTGCCACTGCCCACCGCGTAGACCAGGTAGTCGTATTCGACGGTGCCGCCGGCCGCCAGGGTCACGTTGCCCTCGGCCGCGCCGATCCGGGTCACGGTGTCGACCGCCAGACGGACGCGCTCGCCCAGGACGTCCCGGTAGTCGACCACCGCGTCGTCGGTCCCGCCCACCAGTTGGTGCAGGCGGACCCGGTGCACGAAGGACGGGCGAGGGTTGATCAGAGTGACGGTCACGTCGTCGCGCTGCGTCAGACGATTGGCCGCCATGACGCCGGCGTATCCGCCGCCGATGACGATCACTTCGGTGTTCTCGGCCATGAGGTCTCCTCCGGTTCCGGACGTTCGGCCTCAAGACACCGGATGGCCGGCGGCTGTGACAACATGTGAGGCAGGTCACACCGAGGGCGCGGCCGGGCCGCCCGGAGAGCGATGGCGTCCAGCACCGCAGCAGGTCGGCCCCGCGAAGAAGAGCCAATGACAGCCCCTGGCCGACTTGTTCAGGCAGGACTCTTCGGCCCGGCTCGGCACACTCACTGCTTCGGGGGGCGAAGACTTCTCATGGCCGAACCATGGAAGTGCGGCGACCGGAACGGGATGGGGCCGACCGGATTCGAACCGGCGTCCTCCCACACGCGGTGAAGGCGCGACGACCACTGCGCTACGAGCCCCATCCCGCTGACGATCATACAAGTCGCCCGAACTCCACCGCTCTTGAATCGTCGAAGGGGACGACGGCTCGATCTGTTCCCTTGGGCCACGACGGTTCGATGCGGCGCTCGTTCGTCAGTGGCTCCGCTTCACACAGGTCCCGTCCCGCGCGGGCAGCCTTCCGGTGGCCAGGTACCGGTTGACCGCATCGTCCACGCAGGCGTTGCCGTACTGACCGTAGAGCGCGTGCCGGTTGGCACCCTTGAGGGTGAGCAGCCTGGAGCTCGGCAGCAGCTCGTGCAGTGCCACACTGCCCGAATACGGGGTGCGCGGGTCGCCGGTGGCGGCCACGATCAGGGCCGGCGTGTCACGGTGCACCCGGGTGGGCTTCTCACGAGGCCGGTCCCAGAAGGCGCACGGCCCGATGTTGTCGGTGAGCGGGCCGAACAGCGAGTGCGAGGCCCGACTGCGTTCGATGTCCCGCCAGTACCTCTCGGGATCGCGCGGCACGGACACATCGCCGCAGAGGATCGCGGACTGCACACTGCCGTTGCGTGACCCCTCGTCGGTGAGCGCACCGCGCAGCACCGCGGCGAACTGCGGCGACAGCCGGGTGGGCCTACCTGCTGCGGCCCTGGCGAGCACGGACATCTGCTCTCCGGCCGCAGCTCGCGCCTCATCGGTGTCGTCCGCGGTCCCGGAGAAGACCACGAAGGGCACCTGGGTGTCATCGAGCCGGAACGTGTCCGCACCGGTGCCGACGGTCAGAGAGTGGCGCGCGGAGGCCGCGACGACACGGTTCACCGTGGCGAGCACCTGGCCGCGCGTGCGGCCGAGACCGTAGACGCTGTGGCGCTTCGCCGCCCAGGTGGCCCAGTCCGCGAGGGCCTGCTCGTTCTCGCGCTCCACACCGCGCATCAGCCGCGGGTTGTAGCGGCGCGGATCCAGCGCACCGTCGAGGACCACCCGGTCGTAGCGACCGGGGAACATCTGGGTGTAGGCCGTGCCCAGGTACGTACCGTAGGACCAGCCCAGGTAGGAGACCTTCCGCTCGCCCAGCGCACCCCGGACGACGTCCATGTCGCGGGCCGTGTTGCGTGTGGAGACGTACGGCAGTACTGAAGCGTTGGTGGCCCGGCACTTGTCGGCCAGGCCCTTCTGCAGGGCGACCTGGCGCTCGAAGCTCGCCCGGCTCAGTCCGGCGGAGAGTATCGAGGAGCCGACGGGCCAGTCGCAGTCGAGCGGGGCGCTGCGCCCGACGAAACGGGGATCGAAGCCGATGACGTCGTAGCGTGCACCGGTCTCCTTCATCATGTGGCGAACGAGCGGGGAGTAGCCGAGACCGGGTCCGCCCGGGCCTCCGGGGTTGAACAGCAGAGAGCCGGCCCGGTGGCGGTTGTCGGTGGCAGCGATCCGGGATATCGCGACCTTGAGGGTGCGTCCCCGGGGGCGGGTGTAGTCGAGTGGAACGGTGACATCGGCGCAGCGTGCGCCGGCCTTCTCCAGATCACGGCCGGTGGCGTCGTCCGGGCCGAGGACGCAGCTCCTCCAGTCGAGGCGCTGGTGGTAGTAGCGGCCGAGACCTGCCCCGGCCGTCACCGCTCCGCCGTCGCGGCCCGCGGCTGTCGCCGTCGCGCCGGGCAGCGCGGTGAAGCAGGTGGTGAGGGCGAGGCCCACGGCCGATGCGCGGCGCGCAGCTGCGTTGATGGTGGTCACACGGTCTCCTTGGTGCATGAGGCGGCGGTAGGGAAGACGGCGACGAGAACAGCGAGGAGGCCCGGCCTGGCCAGGGCGACAGAAGGCGGATGGGGGAGCACGGAGCGCGTCCTCGACCCGCGGCCCCGGGCGTTCTCGTCACGCGACCCAGCCTTTCACCGGGCCCGACACCTGGTCATCGTCCCTGGGCAGTACCGTGCGCCTACGTCAGTGGTCCTAGCCACCTCATGGGACACGGCGTCCGGGCGTACGGCGCACCTTCCGGCTCAGCGGCCGACTGCGGTCTCCCGGTCGGTGCGTGAGAGCTTCTCGGGGTTGCGGACGGCGTAGAGCCCCGCGATGAGGCCGTTTTCGAGGCGCACCGCCAGGACCGTGTCGATCCGGCCCTCCCTGCGCAGGATCAGGGCCGGATGGCCGTTGACCTGGGCCGGTTGCAGGGTCGCGGACACGAGCCTGCTCAGCACGTCGACCACCGTCCCGGCACCCACGACGGGTTCCACAGCGGCCCGCACGACTCCGCCGCCGTCGGTCAACAGCACGACATCCGGAGCGATCATGTCGAGCAACCGCTGCAAGTCACCTGTTTCGACAGCCTGTTGAAAAGCCGCGAGCACACTGCGCGTCTCGGCCGGGGACACCACCTCGCGCGGCCGGCGCGCCGCGACATGGGCCCGAGCGCGGTGGGCGATCTGCCGGACCGCCGCGGGAGTCTTCTCGACCGCCTGCGCGATCTCGTCGTACCCGAGATCGAAGACCTCGCGCAGCACGAAGACGGCCCGCTCGGTCGGAGCGAGCGTCTCCAGTACGAGCAGCATCGCCATGGAGACGCTGTCGGCCAACTCGACGTCCTCGGCGACATCGGGTGCGGTCAGCAGGGGTTCGGGCAGCCAGGGGCCGACGTAGGACTCCTTGCGCCGGCGCAGCGTGCGCAGCCGGGTCAGCGCCTGGCGCGTGGTGACGCGGACCAGGAAGGCGCGTGCGTCCCGCACCGTGTCGTGGTCGACGTCCGCCCAGCGCAGCCAGGTCTCCTGGAGGACGTCCTCGGCATCGGCGGCCGAGCCGAGCATCTCGTAGGCAACGGTGAAAAGCAGGTTGCGGTGGGCGACGAACGCCTCGGTGGGTGAGCCCGTCCAACCGGCGTGAGTGCTGGGCCCGGTCATGCCGGCCGCTCGCCCGGTGCTCTCGTCCATGTCGGCTCCCGCCTGTTGCGTCTCTTGTTGTCCGTGTCGCGCACAAGACACCGCCCACCGCACTTCTGTGACGCCGCGGGGCGGTGGCCTTCGTCACATCGCCGTGCTGTCACAGGGGCGTGGCGCCCGGCGCCTCATGTGCGTCAGGACGCTGCGCGGACGATTCGCGCGGCACACGATTCCACAGCGAGGGCGTTGTGATGGAAACCCGTATGAACCTGTTCGACCACGAGATCGGCGCCAGGATCGGCAAGCGGATCTTCGCCGTCAGCCAGGTGATCCAGGAGTCGCCGCTGCCGAAGCCGACCCAGGAACTGGTGCAGCTGCGAGCCAGCCAGATCAACGGCTGCGGCTTCTGCGTCGACATCCACACCAAGGACGCCGCTGCCTCCGGCGAGACCTCGGCCCGGCTGAACCTGGTCGCCACCTGGCGCCACTCCACCGTGTTCACCGAGGCCGAGCGGGCCGCGCTCGCCCTCACCGAGGAGGGCACCCGCATCATCGACGGTTACGAAGGCGTCAGCGATGAGACCTGGGCCCAGGTCCGCAAGCACTACGACGACGACCAGGCCATCGCGCTGGTCTCCCTGATCGCCATGATCAACGCGACCAACCGGCTCGGCGTGATCCTCAACAACCAGGGCGGCGCCTACGAGCCCGGCAAGCTCGCCACCGTCGCAGGCTGACCACATCCACGCCGTCTGGCCGGCCCGCGATCGTCCGATCCGGGCCGGCCAGACGGCACGGTCACCGCATCCCCACCACCACAGGCCGAGCCGCTGCGACGGTTCGGCTCCCGACCCCGATCACTTGACCTCAAGTGCGCTTGACACAAGAGAGTTGGCTACATGACACGTTTCCTCGACATCGTTCGTCCAAGCGCCCGTACAGCCCTGATCAGCGAGTGGCTCACGGGTACCTTCGAGCGTTCGCACACCGCGGCCGATGCCGTGATCGACGAGTGGGCTGCGGCCGAGACACCCGCAGGGCGCTTGGCACAACACGTCTTCCTCTCCACGGACGGCGCCGGTCTGCTCTTCTACGCCCAGTGGACCAGCGACGAAGAGCACCTGTCGTGGGCCCGAGCCCGTCGCGCCGACGTGGTCGGTCGCATCGACACGCTCGTACCGGGAATCGAGCGTCCCGGACTCGACCGAACCCGTCTGCACCGCAGTGTCCTTCACGATGAGGTGAGCCCTGCCGGCATCTTCGCGGTCGGCACGGTGGCGACCGCCGATGCGCAGAGCCTGGTGGGACCGGCTCCGGGCCTGCTCGCGGCACATGTCCACCTCGCATCCAGCGAGGAACGCGCGATCGTGATCACGGAGTGGACCGATGCCGCATCCCACGACGCGGCCGGCTTCGGGGGCACTTCCAAGCGGTACACGCTGCACCACTCGTTCCGTCAGGGATAGGGAGGACACAGCGCCGCGCGGAGCATGGGCGAACCCTCGGACGGATCGCGACACCACGGGCCCCTCGACCCCGGCCCCGACCTGCGAAGGGCAGCATGATCTTCGAAGTCGCCGGCCCATAGGATTGACCCGTATTCCACACGGAGGGGGCTGCGCGTCGTGGATCTTCAGCCGAGAGGGGCTATGCGGTGAGCGCCGGCAGAGCGAGCGCGACGGGGGCACGGGCCGACGACCTGGCGCTCGCGCTCTACCAGGAACTACGGCTCCGCGGCGCGGCCAGTTTCGACGAGGCCGTCGCCGAGCTGGACCTCGGGCCGAGCGAGCGCGAACGTTGCCGCCGCGATCTTCTGAACCTGGGCCTGATCGTGCCCACGGGCACCGAACACGACAACGGGCTGGCCCTCGCCTCCGGCGGCGCGCCCGAAGCGGAGTCCGACGCGGTCGCCGTGGTCAGCCCGGAGATGGCGCTGATCAAGCTCCTGGAGAGCGAACGGGGCCGTCTCGCCGAGGACCTGCGCCACGCCGGGGAGGTCAACGGCCGACTGGAGTCACTGGCCACCCGCTTCCTGCGTGCAGAGGTCCTCGCACCGTCCGCCGAGGTCGAGGTCGAGGTCATCACCGACTACCGGCGTATCCAGCAGGTGTTGGAAGACATCACCGAGACCGTGGAGCACGACCTCTGCGCGTTGCAGACCCAGGTCAGCCACAGCCGCGAGATTCCCGAGCGGACACTGTCCCGCGACCGCCGCCAACTGGCCCGGGGGACACGGGTGCGCTACTTCTTCTCCAGTACGAGCGCCGGCACTCCGCAGGGCATGGAACACCTCACGCACAAGGCGGTCGCGGGAGCCGAGATACGGGTGGCCGCGGACCTCCCGATGAACATGATCATCGCCGATGGGCGGTTCGCCCTGGTGCCGATGGACCCGGACCACCACGACGCGGGCGCGATCCTGGCCCGGGGCCCGTCCCTCGTACGCTCGTACCGTGCCTGGTTCGAGCAGTGCTGGCGCGGCGCCGTTCCCTTCGAGCAGCAGCGCCGGGACGAGCAGGACGCCGCCAGCCTCACCGACCAGCAGCGTGCCATCCTGCGGATGCTCGCCACCGGGATGAAGGACGAGCAGATCGCCCGCAACCTCGGTGTCTCGCTGCGCACCGTCAGCCGCATGCTCTCCGAACTGATGCAGGAACTGGGGGCTTCGAGCCGCTTCGAGGCCGGAGTGCGGGCCATGCGGCTCGGCTGGGTCGACTGAGGCCGAGGAAGCCGCGTCGACACGGACCGGTTTCGGGTCCGGCCTCGGGATCCCGAGGTGTCAGAAGCCGAAGACCGGCTCCTTGGGCGCCACGATCGGGCTGCCGTGCGACGGCGGTACGAGCGCCTCGATCCCGACCGGACGCCCGGCGGGGACCCGGAGCACCGCGGCGAGCCGGTCCGCCCCCTCCGGCATGACCGGACCGGCCCAGGACGCGAGCGCGGATGCCACACTCAACTGAGCCGCGATCAGGGCGAGATGACGCTCACCGCGACCGGGCCTGTGACGTTCGTGGGAACCGGCCTCGGCGAAGGCGGAAACCGACCGGACGACCTCGTCGAGCAGGGCCACCGCCCGACGGGGATCGAAGCCCTCGACACCGTAGGCCTGCCGCAGTTCGGCAACCGCGGCCGTCAGCCGTCGCAGCTCGGTGTCCCAGCCGGGCCCACCCGGCGCGACGTCCGGCACACGACCACCGCACTCGGCCCGGACATCCCCGAACAGGGCGCTCAACCAGGCATTCCACGTGCCGTCGAGCATCTGCCGAGTGCGCTCCAGCCGCTCCGGTCGGAACCCGGACCGGCGCTCCGCGCCGAATATCTCCAGGACATGGCGCCTCACCGTGTCCGAACCGAACTCATTGAGCAGGTCCAGTGCCCACAGACCCGCTCCGCCCTCCGGCGTCAGGCGGTAGAACTCGCTGGTCATATACGTCAGGTCCGGCTCGACCCCCCGCTCCGTCAACAGCGCGGGCAGCAGCACGGCGTCGTAGAAGGCATGCCCGAGGCCGTGGAAGCGGACCGCACGGCCGGGCAGCGGCCTCTCACCGCCCTGCTCGCACAGTTGCAACGCGACCGCCTCGAACTCCGCGTCGACCACCTGGTCCTCGAACCCCTCCACCTGCACCGGCACGCCCCAGCGTCCCGGATGCGAAACGGGCACGTCCGGTAGCCCCTCCTCGGCGAGCCCCTCGCACAGCGCGGCGATCCGGGACGACAGCCCGGCTCCGCCCCAGTGAGCGGCAAGGTCCGCACGGAAGGGCTCCAGGAGCAGGTACAGACGGCGCATCCGCCGCAGGGCGGCGCCCGCCCCGCACCGTGAACACCGCGGGTCCCTCAAGTCACCCCCCTCACCGGGGCGTCCGCAGGAACGACACGCGCCCGCAGGGGTGAGGGCGCCGCAGTGCGGGCATCCACCGGTGACCTGAACACCATGAAGCCACCGTCCGCACGGTTCGCAGTACGGCAGGGGGCGCACCCGTGGAACGACTATCCCCTCGGCGTGCAGCCGGCCGACGACGTTCTGCACCCAGCTGCTGTAGCCACCCGGATGCTGCGGCCGGGCAATACGGTCGAACACGACGCGGGCACGCATCAGATCGGCCTCTATGGCCACGGCGTGCCCGTCGGCCACATCGGCCGGTGTCCTTCCCGTGTCCAGTGCCCTGACCTCCACCGAGCCGGCATGGTTCGCGATGCCGGTGGTGAACAGTACGTCCGTGCCTTCGGCCCGCAAGAACCGCGCCATGACATCGGCCGCGACGTAGGGACCCGCCAGATGCCCGAGATGCAGTTCGCCCCGGGGAGCGATGGGCGTCGCGGTGATCCACAAGGGAGCGGCCGCAGCCGCACCGTCACCTGGCCGGGCCCCCGTACCGCAGCCCGCCGCCGGGCCGCCGGGGGAGGCCGCTTCCTGGCCGCGCAAGATGCTGTTCCGCATGAATATCCGCTATCCGTCCTGGAGATGAGTCGGTGCAAACGCCAACACCGGGCTGCCTCACCCGTGCGGCAAGACCCCGTCCCTCACCAGCCTGGCAAAACAATTCGCGGCCGGGGCGGCCCGGAGCGTGCGCGTTCACGCCGTGACGTGGATACGCCACACCATCCCCGGGAGCCGGGAGCCGGGAGCCGGGAGCCGGGAGCCGGGAGCCGGGAGCCGGGAGCCGGGAGCCGGGTGCTCCTTGATCTCCACGCCGAGATCAACTGCCGGCTGACACGTCATCCTGTTCCCCCGGTCAACCGAGTATTGACAGCACGCGTCTTCAAGATCGAAGCAAGCCACGAGGACGAACATGAGGGGACAGGAAACATGGAAGAGGTCGCGGGTTCTGCGGTCGTGCGAGTCCTGAAGGGTGTGAGCTGGCTCGTGTTCAACGTGGTCGGCGCGGTGGGCGAAGTGCTCGCCACCCACACCCCGTGGAACAGGCGGAGCGGGCGCTCGTCCAGAGGCAGGTAGCCTCGCCGAATGAGGGGCCCCGGAGCGGGCGCTGTCCCCGCGCACCCACCGCTCGGCGCGAGCCGTCCGGCTGCCCGATGAGTGCGTCCCGCAGCACGTCCGGGCCGAGGAGCCGGCCGCCGAGCCCGGGACCGAGCGTGGCCGGCGGCTGTTCGACGAGCACATCGGAGTCGGTGGTCGCCGGCGACATGGGGGAGCGCCCGCGCCGCTTGGGTGAACCGCTAGTGCTTCCAGCCGGAGTACCGTAAGGGCAGATCCGGGTCGACGCCCGCCACGAACGTCACGGCGCACATGGTGGGGCGATCGAATCCCTTGTGTGTCGAGTCGACGGAGTGACCCCTGTGCCGGAGTTGGAGACGCCTGCTGTCCGTGACGCCCGAGAGGTGCTGACCTGCTTCTACCAGGCCATACTCGACAAGTCCGCAGACGATCTCGCCGACCTGTACACCATCGACGCGGTGCACGAGTTCCCCTTCAGCTCTCCCGGTTTTCCCCCGTGTTACGAGGGGCGTGAGGCCGTGCGTGCGGGATACCGGGCGGCCTGGGGATCCAGTCCTGTCCGGATCGACGAGATCAGGAGGATCGCGGTCCACGAGACCGCCGATCCGGGAGTGGTCGTCGCCGAGCACGTCGCGGTGGGAACGCTGCCGGCCAGGAGCACCACCTTCACCGTCCCCGGCCTCCTGGTGCTGCACGTCCGCGGCGGACTGATCGTGCGGGCTCGCGACTACATGGACGGTCTGGGGGTCATCGGCGCCAGGGGGTGAATGCCGGCCACCGGGCCCTGACGGGCGCGGGTCGGCGCCGCCGGGATTCGAGTGAGCCGGCCGGTCGGCATTCCCGCGTCGAGCCGGTGTCGGCCGCGACGACCAGGCCCGGCACGATGGGATCACTTCGGGACGGTGCGGACGCAGCCGCCCCCGCAGACCTGGGCGGGCTGCGGGGGAGCCAGTACCCTTCGGGCATGAGTGATCATCGAACTCCCGTCGTGGAGGGTCGCAGCCTGCCGAGGGGCGTCGCCGGGTATGCCGAGGCGGCGGATGCGCTCGCCGTCCAGTACGAGGAGGTCTCCTTCGACGAAGTCCACCGTGACGTACTGCAATTCGTTCCCGTCGAGCCGGGCCGGATGCTGGACGTGGGGGCAGGGACCGGGCGCGATGCCGCCGCACTGGCGGCTCGCGGACACGATGTCGTGGCCGTCGAGCCGACTGCTGAACTGCGGGAGCATGCCCGGCGGCTCCATACGGGCAGCGGCATCGTCTGGGTGGATGACGCTCTTCCGGACCTGGCGCTGAGCGGTCACCCGGACCGGTTCGATGCGGTCTTCGTCACTGCGGTGTGGATGCATCTGGACGCCGGGGAACGCCGACGCGCGATGGCCAGGGTCGCCGCGTTGCTGGTGCCTGGTGGACGCTTCTTCGTGAATCTCCGTCATGGCCCTGTGCCCGAGGGCCGCCACATGTTCGACGTCTCTGCCGCGGAGACGGTTGAGTTGGGCAGTGTGCATGGCTTGCACACCGTCCATCGCGCCGAGCGTCCCGATCTTCATGGCCGTGACAACGTCCGATGGAGCTCCCTCGTCCTCCGAGCGGACGGGAATCAGTGACCCTGGTGGCCGGCGAGCTCGTGGCGTGACCGGTCCACGCAGCTGGTCCGTCACGCCCCTGCGCGGCTTCGGGCCCGGGATGTTCCGATGGACCGCCCTGCGACCCCGAAGCCGGTCGGCTCTTGACGGGTGGGGCCGCGGCCCGTTGCGGTGCCCGGTCGAATCGGGCGCGGGACTCCTCGATGTGTTCCAAGTACCGGCGCGTCCATCCGCACATGCCGTGGACGGTGTGCCGCAGCGCTTGGCCCGCGTCCGTAAGCGCGTATTGCGTGTGTAGCCGCTGCATCGGCGTGGCCGGACGAGTCCGGGGACGGACGCTCCGTCCTGCCGACCGCGCTCCGGCCGGTTCGCGGGTCCGGCGTCCGAGGCTTCCGCCCGACGTGCGTGCGACAGGTTGCCCGCCATGACTGAGCCTGGCACTTCGCCATCGGGCCACCGATCGGTCGTCGGCCTCGCGCCGCCGAGCCGGGAGCACGGCAGACCCACGGTCGGGCGGCCGGTTGTCACAGGCGTCTGCTGGAATGCGGGCATGACCGTTCATGACGTCGCACGGCGGCTCCCGGACATCCCGACCCTGCGTGACCGGTGCCGTTCCATGGCGATGACGGAGGCGATCCTCGCGCCCGGCAGCCCGTACCGCCGCCACGGGTTCGACGCACACTGGTCTCCGGGGCGTGAACTGGGCTGGATGTACAACGGAGCAGGCGACGAGTACTCGGTCGTCTTCTCGCCCGAGGGCGTGTACATCCGCGGGTTCGATCACGAGTCGCCCATGAGCCCGTACGCGGGTGACGGAAGTGTCTGGCCGGGAGTCGTGGACTCGGTGCCGGAGGTGTTCCGGTCCTGTGTCGATGAGCCGTCCTTCGCCGCCGGCGGGATACCGCATGTGACGGCCTGCCTGTGGCGCGAGAGCGGCGACGACCGGTGGCGAACGGGACAGGTCGAGTACGACGCCGGAGGCAGCGACCCCGACGGGGCGTCGTACCTGTTCTCCTTCCTCGTGGACGGTACGCCCGAGGAGTACGCCGACTGGGCCCGCGGCTACTACGAAACCCCGGTGGACCTCGATGCCGTACGCCACATCCACGCACTGCGCCCGCTGACCCCAGAGGTCGTGGCGGCGCTCAACTCCGATATGACGTTCGAACAGCTGACGGCCGAAATCGCCGCCATCGGCTATCCGCAGTCCGTCCCGGCCCCGCTCCATCCGGACGGCCCATGGTTGTAGTCGGTGGCGGCAGGATGTCAGGCCCCTACGGCAACGACGCTTCGTCCATACACCCTCGGCACCAGCTCTTCGTCGGCACACGGCTGTTCGCCGGCGTCATCGTCCACGGTTCCTGCCCGGCCGGTCGGTGCGTGAGGCGTGGCGGTCCTGGGCGTCGAACGCCACCAGAACGTGCACTCCGGGCCGGAGGGCCCGATCCAGAGCGCGCAGGAGCATGTCCTCCATTCCTCCCAGGGCCTCGGAGAGCTCTTCGGTCACATCGCGTGTGATCTCCTCCGCAACCGCGTCCACGGGGGTGTGGGGCCCGAGCTTGCTCACCGCGGCGGCCGCGCGGGCAGGGGTGAGCAGTGCCGATGCCTGGACCAGGAGCCAGGCGGGAACACCCGCCGCACCCTGCGGCGGTGCCGGACAGGGACGGGCGCCGTCGAAGCGCTCGTCCTCGGCGAAGGCCTTCTGCTTCACCTTCACCACCGGGCGGATGCCGGCGCCCGCAGGACCTGCCTCCTGCCATTCGCCGGCCGGCTTGAGGACGTAGCCCTCGGCGAGGTTGTCCATCAGCTCGGGAAGCCCGAGGAGAGCCGGGACCTTGGTGGGGAAGGCGCAGGGCAGCTCCTGGAGTCTGTTCACCGAGCCGTGTCCGACAGCGGGAACGCAGATGAGCCCGGCGGCGGCCGCGGCTTCACGCAGCACACCGTCGGAGATCCACCACCGGCCCCCGTCCTTCTCGGCCACGGCGTCGAACGGCAGCCACTGCAGGGCCGGCGCGTACCAAACGCCGGTCTGTACCGGCTCGGCTCCCGCGACGGCGGGGACATCCGCGTGCGGGTAGCATCCACCGGCGAGCTCGCCGTAGATCGTCACCACCGCCGCATCGCCCCACGTACCGCGCATCGCCGAGGCGAAACGGGACGCCGCCACCGACAGCGCCGGCCAGATTCTGCTCACGCCGAAGAAACCGTCCAACGCATCGTCACCCAGCAGCTCGCGCCGCTTCGCCGGATGGACCCCGGTGCCGTCGCAGACCACCGCGAAGTGTGCCCCGTGCACCTTCTCCGCCGCGATCCACTCCCGGGCCCCGGACATGCCAAGCCGTTCCCTCGCGGAGATCTTGGGATAAGGACGTAGTACGGAAGCAGTCTCAGTGTCGGACACACGAGGAATTGTTGCTGTGCGCCCACAGCCGGGCAACAGGGATTCACTGCCACGCAGCGTCGGTGATCGAGCCTCTTCACCGGCCAGAAGGTGAGGGGGAGACAGAACCCCGCCCGAGTGGCCGTCGGGGGCGCCCGGAGGGAGTGAACGGGGGCAACCCGCGCGTTCGGCGCGCAGATTGTGGCTCCGGACGCCCTCTCGTCACTCGTGTGGGTGACGACTGTGGGTGCCCTCGTCCGTAGGCTGACTCTGCGTGTGCACGGGGTGGGCGTTCACCCTGGTTCCATTTTCAGTACCGGTACTCGTCCTGGCTCTCGTTCCAGCTGTCACGTCACCTCGCACCTCGCAGATGTCCCGCTGTAGGCCTCCAAGCAGTGCCGTGCGGCGCCCCGGAGGACGGGGCCGTCGGCGGTGGCTTCTTCTCCCCTTCTTCGGTCCCGCGCCGTTTGTCCCTGCTCGCGCAGGCTGGATAGCGCGCCGGCCTTCTCCGGAATCTTCCAAGTAACTGTCTGTACAGAGGAGTTGCTGTGGTCGCGCGCTGCGCTTTCGTCTTCCCGGGGCAGGGGGCCTACCTGCCCGCTGCTCTCGCCCGGCTCGCTGTCGATGAACCCCTGGTCGAGGAGACACTGCACCTTCTGGACGCCGCTGCCGTCCGCCTCGGGCGGAGGGTCCCTTCCCGCCTTCTGCTCGGCGAACGGGCGCCGACACTGTCCGAGTTGGCGGACGAGGCCCCGGCCGACCTGCACACGGCACTGTTCGCCGCCGAGATGGTGCTGTTCCGAATAATGACGGAGCGTCATGGAATCTTTCCCGACGTGCTGCTGGGCCACAGCTTCGGCGAGTTGGTGGCCCTGACCGCGGCCGGTGTGTACGGGCTGGAGGACGGCATGGCGCTGGTGGCCGCCCGCGATGAGGCCTTCGCCGCCTGCCCGCCGGAGCGCGGCGGAATGCTGGCACTGGAGACGTCCGCTTCCCGGGCCGAGGGACTGCTGGTGGGTCTCGGGGAGTGGGAGGTGACCCTGGCCGCGGACAACAGCCCCCGTCAGTGCGTGGTGTCCGGCCCCGCCGAACCCTTGGGCCGGGTGCGGCGAGCCGCCGAGGCGGTTGGCGTCAGGGCGACCTCGCTACGGGTCCCGTACGCCTTCCACCACCGCATGCTTGCCGCCGTGGCCGGCGACTTCACCCGCCGGGCGACCTCGCTGCGGGCCGGACCGGCGCGACATCTGCTGCACTCGGCGATCCTGGGGCGGCGGGTGGACGGCACCGACGCGGTGGCGGAGCTGGTCGCCGCCCACTTGGTGCGGCCCACGCGGTTCACCGATGCGGTCCGCCTGCTTCACGCGGAGGGCGTGGGGGTGTTCGTGGAGTGTGGACCTCGCGGTGTGCTGAGCGACCTCGTGACGGCGACGGTGCCGGACGTAAGGGTCGTCGCCCCGCTGCGACGCCGGGTGAGCGGACCCGAGCTGTCGCAGGCCCTGGGCGGCCTGACGACGCTCTCCACGGCGGTCGTGGTCACCGGGGCAGGGAAGGCCACCGCGGCCTTACCGGGTGAGGGAGTCGGGACCGCCACCGTGGCCGAGGAAGCCTTGCCGGGAGCGGAGGTGCTCCCGGACCGGCGGTCCATCGTGGCCACACTGCGGTCGCTGTACGCGGCGGCGTTGGGGTATCCGCCCGAGGTACTGACCGACGATGCCGATCTGGAGGCGGACCTGGGAGTGGACTCGATCAAGCAGACCGAACTGTTCGCCCAGGCCGCCGCACGTTTCGGACGTGCCCTGCCGACGGACGGCTCGCGCCTGACCAGCTACACCACCCTGGACGCGCTGGCCGGGCTGTTGGGAACACTGCCCACGGACGGCACACGCACGGGGGTGCCGGCATGAGCGGCCGGTCCGACATGCCCGCAGCGCTGGATCTCGCCGGAAAGATCGCGTTGGTCACCGGGGGAGGCAAGGGGGTCGGTGCGGCGATCAGCCGTGAACTGGCCCGGCACGGGGCCCTCGTGGTGGTCAACTCCTTCCACTCGCCGCAGGCCGCCGAGGAGACCGTCGCGTCGATCCGTTCCACCGGGGGCCGGGCGGAGACATGGCGGGCCAGTGTGGCCAAACACGACCAGGTCACCGCGATGTTCGCGGCCCTGGCCGAGAAGCACGGCGGCGTGGACATCCTGGTCAACAACGCCGCACGGGGTGTGTTCGCCCCCTTCCACGACCTCACCGACTCCGAGTGGCAGCGGGCGCTGGACACCAATGTCCACGGAGCCCGCTGGTGCGCGC
This sequence comes from Streptomyces sp. NPDC002403, assembly GCF_053593015.1. Lineage (NCBI taxonomy): Bacteria > Bacillati > Actinomycetota > Actinomycetes > Kitasatosporales > Streptomycetaceae > Streptomyces > Streptomyces sp. NPDC002403. The sequence goes on from NZ_JBSFBQ010000028.1 coordinate 93,454, forward strand.
TTGAGGCGGCACCTCTGATGGCCGCGCGCGGTGGCGGCGCCATCGTGAACGTCTCGTCCATCGGCGCCGGACTGGCCATGGACAACTACCTGCTGGTGGGGGTGTGCAAGGCGGCGCTGGAAGCGATGACCCGGTACCTGGCCGCCGATCTGGGCCCGTCGGGAATCCGGGTGAACACCGCCTCGGCCGGGCTGCTGGACAATTCCACGGCCGCGCTCTTCCCCGGTGCGGACGCCCTGCGGGCGACCTGTGCGGCGGCGGCCCCGCTCGGCGGGGTGGGCCACGAGGACGACCTCGCCCGGCTGGTGGCCTTCCTCGCCTCTCCGCAGGCACGCTGGATCTCCGGCCAGTGCCTGCTGGCCGACGGCGGACTGTCCGTGGGCCGCGCCATGCTCACTCCGCACCGACCCGCACCATCCGTCGCCCCGTCTCCTCCGGCTCCGGCCCGGACCGGTCCCGCGCCGGCCGTCCGCTCTCCCCAGCCGGCTGCGGCGGCCACGCGGCCTCCCGCCGCGGACAAGAACCCGGCCACACCGGCAGCCGTGCGGGTCGGTGACGGCGCCGAGCCGGAGACGGCACGCACGGTGGCCGTCGTGGGCATGGGCCTGGTGGCCCCGGGGGCCGGGAGTCCGGACGAGTTCTGGCGACGGCTGATGGAGGGCGTCCCCCAGTTCAGCGAGCCCGGAGAACGGTTTCCGCTGGAGCACTTCTGGTCGCCCGAGGAAGCCGTGGACCGTACCTGCAGTCGGGTCGCGGGCTACGTCCGCCCCGTACCGGAGCCCGGGAAGGACACCGACGAGGACAACGTGAAGGATGCCGAAAAGGACGCCGAGGAGGACTTCCTCACCGAGTGGACGCGCGCCGCGCTCGTTCAGTGCGACGCCCCGCGTCTGGCGTCCGGAGCCGATGTCCGCACCGTGTGCTTCGCCGGTGCCTGGGCCGAGGGTTCGCAGCATGTGGAGGAGAGCCTGCTCGTCGAGGCCGCCGCCGACGGCATCGTGGAGCACTGGGACGGGAGCACGGCCGAGAACCCCGAGGCGCTGCGTGCGCTGCTCGTCCCGTGGCTGCGGTCCGCGCACCGGCACGCGGGCGTGCCGGCCGGGCACCTGCCGCCGGCAGCCCTGCGCGCCGCCGTGGCGTCTCTGCTCCCCAAGCCGACGCCGGTACAGGTCGTCGACACCGCGTGCTCCTCCTCGCTGTACGCCATCGACCTGGGCGCCCGCGCCGTCCTGGACGGGGAGTGCGACCTCGCCCTGTGCGGCGGGGTGTTCTCCCTCGGCCCCCGCTACAGCGTGTTGTTCTCCCGACTGCGCGGTCTGAGCCGGTCGGGTGCGGTCCGCGCCTTCGACGCGGACGCGGACGGGGCGCTGTTCGCCGACGGGGCGGCATTCGTCGCCCTGAAACGGCTGGACGCCGCCCGGGCCGACGGCGACCACGTCCTGGGGGTGCTGGCCGGGTTCGGCGCGGCGTCCGACGGACGTGGCAGGGCCGTCCACGCCCCCAACGCCGGCGGCCAGGAACGGGCGTTGGCCCGTGCCCGCGCCGTGTCCGGCGTCACGCCCGAGCAGATCGACTGGGTGGTCGCCCATGCCACCGGCACACCGGTCGGCGACCGGGTCGAGCGCGGAGTGCTGTCGGAGCAGTTGCCCCGAGCCTGGTGCACATCGAACAAGTCGGTGTTCGGCCACACCGGTTGGGCGGCCGGAGCGATCTCGGTCGTCCACGCCCTGCAGGGACTGGCACACTCCACGATCCCGCCGCAGATTCCCTACCGCGGCCCTGACGAAGCGCCGCCACTGCGAGTGCCGGCCGATCCGGTGCCCTGGCCACGCCCGGCCGGCCGGCCACGGACAGTGGGAGTGTCGGCCTTCGGGTTCGGCGGGACCAACGGCCATCTGCTGCTCCAGGACGCACCCCGGCCCGGCGAGGCCGCGCCGGCCTCCCTGCCCGCCCCCGTCGAGGACGATCCGGTGGTCGTCGTGGCCTGGTCGACCCATCTGCCCGGAAGCCCGGACGCGGCGGACGTCGCACGCCGTCTGGCCGATGGGCGCAACCCCGCGGCACAGCGCTCGTTCGGAGCGCGGTACCCGCTCCCGCCCTTCGCCGAGGTACCCATCCCCGCACCCACCGCCGAGGGCATCGACCGGGCCCAGCTGATGGCGTTGCAGGCCGTCGCCGCACTCGTCCCGCCCGGCGCCTCGCCCTGGTGGGAGGGACTGGGGGAGTCCTGCGGGGTCTTCGCCGCCCACACCGGTGTCCCCGCCATGTCGCCCGACACGACGGTCCGCTGCCACGCCGCCTCGCTGGGCGAGGCGGTGTGGCGCCCGCTGCCCCGCGGACTCGACCGTGCCGTATTGCGGAAGGCCACCTCGGCGTTCCTCGACGCGGTGCGCGAGCGCACCCGGCCGGGGGAGGACACCCTGGCCGGGCTGATGCCGAACGTGATCCCCGCCCGGGTCGCCGCCCTGCACGACCTGCACGGTCCCACGATGACCCTCGATACCGGGCTCACCTCGGGCCGCAGCGCCCTCCGGGCCGCCGCCGCGCACCTGCGGCGCGGGGAACTGGAGTTGGCGCTGGTACTGGGCGTCAACGGCGCAACCGGGCCCCTGTTCGCACGCCTGCACGGCATCGACGGTTCCCGGGAGCCGGCGGAAGGGGCCTTCGCCCTGGTGCTCACCCGGGCCTCCGTCGCTCGCGACCACGGCTGGCCCCGCCTCGCCGCTCTCGACGCCCTGTTGGGCCGACTTCCCACCGGGCGCAGCGAACCGGACGGGTGGAGCTACCCGGGAGCCGACGACCTGGTGGCTGCCCTGCGGCACATTGTCGGCCGTGTGCCGGTCCCCGCGCCGAAGGTTCCGGCACCAGCGGCATCGGACCGTCCCACCGCAGGTGCTCCGGACTCGGCTCGGCCTGCCGAAGGCGCCCCGGCCCCTGTCACCTGGCGGCACACCCTGAGCTGGGAGGCGGCCGGACCGTGCGGCACCGGCGCACGGCCGCTGCCGGCCCGCACCCTGGTCATCACCGGCTCCCGCCACGCGAGTGCTCTGCGCGCCGAGGTCGAGGCCGGTGTCCACTGCCGCCTGGCCGCCGTCGACGGGGACCAGGACCCGCAGCAGGCCGTCGACCGCATCCTGCACGACAACCCCGAGGGGTTCCGGCATCTGCGGGTCGTCGCCGATCTGCACTCCGCACCCGCATGGCCCGCCCCGCCCACCGCCGGCGTACTGGCCGTGCAGGAGGCGGCGTTCTGGGCGGTGCGCCGACTGCGCGACCGGATCGCCGCGGGCGGCTCCGTCGCGGTGGGGGTGACGGCGCCGTTCCTCGGCGAGGAGGCCGCCCCGCACGCCCATCTGTTCACCGGTTTCGTCAAGTCCCTGGCCTGGGAATTGACCGACTGCACCGTGCGCGCGGTGGTCGCCGACGGTGCCGGACCTTCGGCCGTACCGGGCCTACTGGCCGCTCTGGAGGACGAGCTCGCCCGTCCAGCGGATGGGTTGCCCGTGGTCCGCCATCGCGGCGCCACCCGTTTCGTCCAGCGCATCACCGAGCACGGTCCTCCCGCGGCGGGCGAGGCCCTGCCGCTCGCTCCCCGGGCGGTGGTCGTGGCCACAGGCGGCGCCCGCGGCATCACCGCCGCCTGCCTGCTCGGCCTTGCACATCACCTGCCCCTGCGGGTCCACCTGGTGGGGTCGAGCCGTCCCGACGACGTACCGGACGATCTGTTGCGCAGCCCCGACCAGGACCTGCCCGCGGCGCGCGCCCGTTACATCGCCGATCAGCGCTCCCGGACGCAGGGGCGTCCGGTGGGCGAGATCAGCGCCGCCTTCGACCGTCTCCTGCACGCCCGTGAGTCCGCCCTGACCCTGCGGGCCCTGAGCGAGTTGTGCGGCGCCGACCAGGTCCACTTCCACACCTGCGACGTCACGGACGCGAACGCCGTACGAGTCCTGGCCGACGCCGTCCGCGCCCGGGAGGGCCACGTCGACCTGCTCGTCAACGGCGCGGGACTGCACCACCCGGGCGACATCACCCGCAAGACCCTGCCCGGCATGCGCCGCATCCGCGACGTCAAACTGTCCGGCTACCACCATCTGCGCGCCGCGTTCACCGGCGCACTCGCCCCGCGCCTGTGGTGCAACTTCGGCTCGGTCACCGGTGTGGCCGGCCTGCCCGGCGAGAGCGACTACTCCCCGGCCAACGACTTCCTGTCGGCCGCCGCGCTCGTCGGCGACGACGGCGAGTTCACCATCTCCTGGACCGTCTGGGACGAGACCGGCCTCGGCTCCGGTGCCATCGTCCAGTCCCACACCGCACGCACCGCGCGCCTGTCCCGCATGACCACCGCCGAAGGAGTCGCCCACTTCCTGACCGAGCTGCGTCGCCGCAGCCACGACGCGGGCAGGACGGACAGGCACGTCACCTTCGTCGGCGAGGCAGAACACCGCTCCTTCGACGCCCGCTTCCCGGGCCTGCGCGCCACCGGGAACAGCGGCCGGCACCACCCGGCAGCCCTCGCTGCCACCACACGTCCCACCGATGACGACGTCCCGCCCCGAACGCCCGGCGACACCCCGGCGGGACTGCTCGGCGACCCCGTCACCCGCCACGCCGACCACGCCACCTGGCACCTGAGCCTCGACCTGGACACCCACGGCTTCCTGCGCGACCACCTGGTGGACGGCAAACCCACCGTGCCGGGCGTGATGCTGGCCGACATCGCGGTCCAGGCGGCCCGTGCCCTCGCTCCCGATCTGCCACCACGCGGTGTCGACGGCCTCACCTTCAGCGCCTGGGTCCGCGCCCGTACCGACGGCAGACCCGCCCGATTCCGCGTCGAGGCCCGCCGTCGCGGCACCAGGACGGCCTGCTCGGTCGGTGTGACCATCCGCTCGGACGTCATCGCCCCCGACGGACGTGTCCTGTCGCACGACCGGGAGCACGTCCGCGCCACCGTCCGCCTGGGCGGCCCGATCCCGCTGCCCGAGCCGTACGGCACGCTCGCCGGAACCCGCCGTACGGTCGACGATCCGTACTACGACGCCGCCTCCCCGGTCCTGCTCACCGGCGCCTTCCGCGCGACCGACCAGTGCCGCACCACCGGTTCGGGCACCTGTGCCCGCTGGCGTCCCGACCCGGAGCAGCTGTCGGCACTGCCCCGACTCTCCACCCCGGCCGTCCTCCTGGACAGCCTCGCCCGTACCCCCGCCCTCGAACCCACCCCGGACGGACACCACCCCGTCGCCGTCCCCCAGCACATCGAACGCATCGCCCTGTACGAGACCGGCGATGACTACGACCTCATCCGGACCCACCCCGACGGGCTGCGGCTCCACCACTCACCCGCCACCGACACCAGCACCGCCACCACCCAGGACGGCCGCGTCGTCGCCCAGATCTCCGGCATGCGCGCCACCGTCCTGGCCCGCGTCCCGGTCCGCCCCCACACCTCGGCCACCCCGACCACCGCGACCACACCCGCCGGGGACGGCCACCGGGCCGAGGGCGACGCCCCGTGACGCCGACGCGCCACCCACTCGTCGACGCCCACCACCGCCGGGTGACCACCGCGGCGGGCCCGGTCGGCCTCTGGTGGTACATCGCCCCGCAGCCGCGTCCCGTACCCGGCCGGGTCCTGCTGCGCCACGCCGTCGCGGCGCGGCACGACCGCCCGGCCGACACCGTCACCGTGGTCCGCGATCCGCTCGGCCGCCCCGCACTCGCACCGGAACAGAATCTGCCTCCCCACTGCCTCACCGCCGCCCACTGCGGCCCCGTCACCGTGGCCGCACTGATCGCGGCGCCCCGGAACGGCACCCGGATCGGCATCGACATCGAGCACCTGGCCTCCCCGCCGTCGCCGAACCTGCTGCGGTACGCCCTGCGCCCGGGCGAGCGTGCTGCGCTGGCCCGCCGGCCCGCGACCGTACGGAGGGCGGAGTTCCTCACCCTGTGGACGGCCAAGGAAGCCATCGCCAAGGCCCTGGGCTGGTCTCTGCTGCGCGCCCTCGTCGACGTGGAGATCACCCTGCATCCGCGGCTCTCCCTGGCCCGGCTGGGTCGGGACCCGGCACCCCTCGGCTGGCAGTTGCTCTCCTTGCGCCTGCCCGGGACACCGCACACCGTCACCCTCGCCACCCACCACCCGCCATCCGGCCCCACGACGGGAGAACCCATGGACCTCACCGGCAGCACCGCACTGATCACCGGGGCCACCCGCGGCATCGGCCTGGCCATCGCCCACACGCTCCACGCCCACGGTGCCCGGCTCGTCATCACCGGCCGTTCCGAGGAGAGCGGCCGGGCCGCCCTCGCCCGCCTCGACGCCGGAGACGACATCACCCTGTGCGTGGCCGACGCCACCGACCGGGCCGACGCCGAACGCGCGGTCGACGAGACGGTGGACCGCTACGGGCACCTCGACATCGTCGTCAACAACGTCGGCGGTGCCACCGACTTCGCCACCGTCGCCGACATCACCGACGACACCTGGCACCGGACCCTCGCCCTCAACCTCGACTCCGCCCTCTACACCACCCGCCACGCCCTGACCCACCTGATCCCACAGCGCTCCGGCCGCGTCATCAACATCTCCTCCATGGAAGGCCGCGACCCGGACCCGGGCCTGTGCGCCTACGCCGCCGCCAAGCATGCGCTGATCGGGCTCACCCGGGTCCTGGCCAAAGAGGCGGGCCCGTACGGAGTCACCGCCAACTGCGTGTGCCCCGGGGCCGTCGAGACCGACTGGTTCACCGAACAGGGCCCCCGGGCCGCACGTGTGCTCGGCACCGACTACCCCGGTCTGGTCCGCCACTTCACCGGCCGCACCGCGACCGGCCGCCTGACCCGGCCCGAGGAGGTCGCCGCCGCCGTCCTGCTCCTCGCCTCCCACGCCGGCTCCGGCATCACGGGCACGTGCATCCCCGTCGACGGAGGAGCCACCGTGTGAACGCCCCTTGCAGCGGCCGCAACACCGATCGCACGCGTAGTGGTGGAGCCGGCGACACCGAACCAGTGGACGAGCGAGTCGGGGGCGGCGTCGTACCGGAGGAGCCAGATCTCGTCGGCGCGCGGACCCAGGACTTGCGGCCAGGCCGCCGCAGCGCCCGATCCCGGTTCCAGCATCGCTCTGCGGGCAGAGAGATCCGCACCGCGCGAGCATCGAAAGTCATGAGGCTCAGCCATAGAAGAATGCGCTTTTATGACCCCCTGCTCAGGCCGCAGGATGGCTGCGGACCGGCTTCCGGGGAGGAACGCATGACGTCAGCCATCGAAACGGGCCTGCTGCCCGGCACATCCGAATTCCGTCCGGAAGGGCTGGCCGTCGGCGGCGTCCCGCTCACCGAACTGGCACGGCGCTTCGGAACACCCCTCTTCGTGTACGACGAGGAGCATCTGCGCCGACGCTGCCAGGAGGCGGTCGCCGCCTTCGGCCGGGACAACGTCGCCTACGCCTCCAAGGCGTTCCTGTGCACGGCCATGGCCCGGCTGGCCCATGAAGAGGGGCTGCTGCTCGATGTCGCCTCCGGCGGCGAGCTGCGGGTCGCGCTGCACGCCGGGGTGCCGGCCGGGCGGATCGTCCTGCACGGCAACAACAAGGACGACGCGGAACTGCGCACGGCGATGTCGGCCCGGGTACGGCACGTGGTGGTCGACAGCTTCGACGAGATGGACCGCATCGAGCGCCTGCACGCAGAGGAACACCTGCCGCCCGTCCGGATCCAGCTGCGGGTGGCGCCGGGAGTGGCCGCCGGTGCGCACGAAGCGATCCGGACCGGTGGCAACGACTCGAAGTTCGGCTTCGGCCTCGCCGGCGGAACCGCGGCGGCCGCCGTGCGCCGGGCCGCCGGTTCTTCGGCGATGATCCTGGAAGGCGTCCACGCGCATGTGGGCTCGCAGGTACTGGACACGGCGGAGCTCGCGGCCGGCGCCGCGGCCGTCGCCCGCTTCGCGGTCGACACACGGATGCAACGGCTCACGGTCGGCGGCGGCCTCGGCGTCGCGTATGAGGCGGGACAGACCGCGCCGTCGTTCGCCGAGTGGGCGGCCCGGGTGCGGGCCGCGGTACGCGATGCGGGCTGGGGCTCCTCGGTGACCGTGGAACCCGGCCGGTCCATCGCCGCCCGCGCCGGGCTGACCCTCTACCGGGTGGGCACGATCAAGCGGATCGAGGGCGTGCGGACGTACATCGGTGTGGACGGCGGGATGAGCGACAACCTGCGACCCGCCCTGTACGGCAGCCGCTACGAGGTCTTCCTGCCGCGCAGCCCGCGCGCCCTGCGGCCCATGCGGGCACGGCTGGTCGGCAAGCACTGCGAGAGCGGCGACGTGATCGTCGACGAGGCCGCCCTGCCCGCGGACGTCGCGGTGGGCGATCTCCTGGCCACGCCGGTCACCGGCGCCTACGGATACGCCATGGCCTCCAACTACAACAAGCTGCCGCGCCCCGCCGTCGTCTTCGTACGCGACGGCCGTGCCCGCACGGTGGTGCGCCGGGAGACCGAGGCGGACCTGCTGCGCCTGGACGTGGACGAGCCTGCCGGGCTCCTCGCGCCGGATTCGGCCCGGTCCGGTGCCGGAGCGGCGCAGCGCGTCGGCACGGCCTAATCTGACCCGATGCTGAACAGTGCCCGACTGCTCGTCCTGCTGGAGATATCCCGTACCGGCACCATTGTGGCCGCGGCCCAGGCGCTGCATCTGAGCCCGTCCGCGATCTCGCATCAACTCGCCCGGCTGGAGCAGGAGCTCGGCGTGGCGTTGGTGGAACGTCAGCCGCAGAGCCTGCGGCTGACCGCTGCCGGGGTGCGACTGGCCGAGCACGCGCAGGCGGTCGCCGACCTGATGGCCGTCGCACAGGACGACCTGCGGGCGCACTCCGAGGGGGAGGCCGGTGTCCTGCGGCTGGGCTTCTTCGCGTCCTCGGGCCTGGAGCTGCTGCCCCGGGCCCTTTCGGGGTTCGCGGCGAACCGGCCCCAGGTCGAGCTGGAACTGATCCTCGGGCAGCCGCACGAGCTGGTGCCCGACCTGGAGGCGGGCCGGCTGGACGCCGCAGTCGTCTTCGAGCACCCACTGGACCCCTGGTGCAGACAGGCGGCCGTGGACGTGGAGATGTTCTTCGACGAGCCGCAGCTGGTGGTCCTTCCCCTGCGCCACCGCCTCGGGCGGCACGCCACGGTCCGGCTCGCCGCCCTGGAGGGGGAGAGCTGGATCGGTACGCACGGCGGCCACACCGGCGAACCGGTCCTGGAACGCGCGTGCGCGGCCGAGGGATTCCGGCCCCGGGTCCGCTGCCGCAGCGATCACTATCAGGTCACGATCAATCTGGCCCGCGCGGGCATGGGCATCGCACTCGTCCCGGCCCTCGGACTCGGCGACACCACCGGCGTGCATGTCTGCCGACTGGACCACCCCCGACTGCACCGGCGCATCGGGGTCGCCACCCGGTCCACCAACCGCAACCCGCTGCTGCGGATCTTCCTCGCGGAACTGCGGTCGGCCGCCGAGGAGATCCGGTCGCTGCTGGAGGTCGAACTGCTCGGGCAGGGGCATGAAACGCTCCAGTACGCGGACCGCGACCTCCGCGAAGGGGTGGGGGACCCGCGACCCGCCGCTCGCGTCGCCC